>JAMOMB010000173.1 GCA_027068795.1 Sedimenticola sp.
CATGTCCATGAGTCCGGGCCTGGCGCATTCTCCCGACACCTTGACGCTCCAGGGCCGGGTTTTCAGCGCGGCAGCATTCTCTGCCGGCGCTTCTTTTCCATAGCCAAGTTCATAGAAATTGTTATACGTGGTGATATGCTCGTATTCCGTAGGCGCGAGATCGCCGCCATAGGCGCTTTCCCCGGACAGGAGAATCTTCCTGTTCTTGCCCGGCCCCGTCATGGCAGCCCCTGCCTGACCGCCTATGCCGCCCAGCAATAATCCGGCCCCGGCCGCCATGCCCGCCGTGATCAGTTGTCTGCGTTTTTGCCAGACTTCCTGATCCGTGATTTCAGATGGCCGTATCCGGCCGTATCGAGAAAACCGCATTCTTTACCAATCTCCAAGCAAAATCATCACTCCACAGGTACGGCCTGTGGTTGCTCAATATTAACCTGGCATCAATAGATATCATGTTCAGTCATCGCCTGCTGGTTCGCGGCAAGGCGGAGCCACGCCGCTTTAGTCATTCTAAAACCAGTGGATCGAACACAGTCCGCGGGCCAGCAGGCGACGACCTTTCAATATATAACAATAAGTTAGGGGGCATGGTATCTATTGGTGCCAGGTTAATAGTATCTGGACGAACCACCCGGCGCATGCACGGCAGGGCGCTCATAGGCGCGATTTTCCTGCCCTTCGACAACCGGCTGCAAATAGATCTCCACCCGGCGGTTGAGCTGACGCCCCGCTTCAGTGGCGTTACTGGCCCGGGGCTGGGTCTCCCCGCGCCCCTCCATCTGCACCCTGGATGCCTGTACGCCATGGCTCATAAGATATTCACCCACGGCCCGGGCGCGACGCTCGGAAAGGCGCTGGTTGTATTCATCCGAACCAACGCTGTCCGTATGCCCGACCACATGAACGACGGTCTTGTCGTATTTGCGGATAATGGCGGCAAGTTTGTCCAGGGTTTCCTGAAACCCGTGCTTGATGACAGCACTGTCAAAATCAAAAGAAACCTCACTGTCCAGGGTCAGCTTCAGGCTATCGTCTTGCATGCGCTGAATCTCCAGCTCATGTTCCGCCTGCTCCCGGGCCAGCTGTTCTTCCAGCTCCCTTTGCTGTTCATCCATGTAATAACCCACGCCGCCGCCCGCAAGCGCACCCAGGGCCGCCCCTACATAGGCGCCTCGCTTGTGATCCACCTGGTGCCCGATAACAGCTCCGGCGACGGCCCCGACCAGGGCGCCGGTCTTGGTTTTCCGGTTTGGATCGGAAGGATCCGTGCAACCCGCAAGAACGATCATTCCCGATACAGCAAAAACCCCTAACGCTCTTTTCATAATCTATATCTCCAGAACACCCATGAATCGCAATTTCAAGGATGGCAGTATTTACACAACTATCAACAAACAGACCAGCATCAGGGCAAAGGGTTCAGATGGAATCCCGAAAATGTGGCATGATCAACCTTCTAACTTGTTGAACTTGTTTTGAAACTGCTTCAGAATAGTTTCAGCAGACCAATTTGAATTTGTGGATTTACAGTAACACATGACGTAAGCTTTTGATTCCATTCTGTACCCACAGCCCCAAACAACCACCTGATCTCAAGGAAAGCACCGGTGCCCATCAGCTATAAATTTCGCTATCTGATCAACGACTGGCAGCAACACGCCATAGAAGCGTTGAATGAGAAGTTTCGCCAACAGCTGCGCGCCACGGACGACGTGCTGATGGAATTTGCCGACAAGGCGGAAAGCGTCAACATCCAAAACCATTTTTTCGAGGCGCAGCGGGAAATATGGCTGAAGATGGAGGACATGTCCCTGGATTTCCATGACCTGCTGGTGAAATACCTGGGAAGATTTCCAAATGCAAGCAATGAGGAAAAGCAGAATCTTGGCGGCGAAACCCTGAGTCTGGTAAACGTCGATCTGTATGAAAGAAACCTGGCCTTGCACACGCTGGCGGAACGCGCCGAGAGAAAAAACTACCAGCTTCTGTATGTACTGGCCCAGCGTCTTTCTGTTGTGAACGAAGGCCAGCCGGTAAAAATCCCCAATATCCCCGCTTCACCACGTCAGATGAGTGAAGTGTTCGCCCGCTGTGTTGACCGTTTGAGCATTGAAAACGATGCACTGCTTGTGCTCTACACACTTTATGACAAATATGTGCTTGCCGATCTCGGCGGGCTGCATGAAGAACTCAATGAAAAGCTGAAAGCAGCTGGCATCCTGCCCAATCTGAAATACAAGGTCAAAATCAATCCAGACTCGGGTGGCAACGAAGAAAAACCCCAGCAAGACAAAGAGCCGGAAAAGACACAAACCGCCGAAGAACTGGGCGAGGAAACCCTGTCCCGCATCCATGAGCTGCTGATGGCCAAACGCGCCCTCCAGCACAAAAAGAAACCATTGCCACCAGGCGTACAGGTGGCTACCACGCAGGAAGTAGTAAACGCCACCAACAACATTATTCACCGTGAAGATACTTCATTTCCCGAGCCGGTACAGCTGGGGAAAACCGTTTCCAGGGAGTCCGTCAATGCAGAGGTTCTTTCCCAGGTCCAGCAGGCCATGCAGGATCAGCGAACTGCATTGAAAGAGACTATCGGCAATGACCGGCTCCTGGATGAGCAGGAAAACATCATCGACCTGGTTGGCCTGCTATTCGAGCGCATGCTCGATGATGAACGCATTCCGGATATTACCAAGGCATTGCTTGGCCATCTGCATACGCCGTATATCAAGATCGGCCTGCTTACCCCCAAGCTCTTTTCTTCCAAGGATCACCCCGCCCGCCTCTTTCTTGACCAGGCGGTGGAGGCTGCTGCACTGTGGATGAATGAATCTGATCTGGATGAAGGCATTTATCCCTTTTTGAAAGACATGGTCTTTCGCATTGTACGCCTCAGACACCAGAAGAACGCCGATTTCGAGGAGTTCTCCCGCTTGCTGAAGGAGGAAGTCACACGCCTGGAAGAAAAGTTCGCCATCCTGGAAAAACACAGCAGAGAATCGGAACAGGGACAGGAATTGATGTCCCGGGCGAAATCTATCGCAAAATCCGCCGCGGAAGCAATATTTGATGGAAAGACAGTTCCGGATTATTGCGCCTATTTCATTGAGCAGGTATGGATTGACTACCTAACGCTGCTGCGCCTGCGCGAAGGCGTGGATGCTGACAGTCCGGCATGGGAGGAGGCACTGGATCTGGGGCAATACCTGCTCGGCACCAGCCAGGAAGTACTGGCCAACACCGCCCAGCAACCCCAGCTGGATACGCTCGCGGAACAACTATGGACGCAAGTAGGTGGCCTGTTGCCGCATAAGAGCAAGGAGATCGAGCGCTTTGTTCAGGCCCTGGAAGAAAAGCCAAAAGAGCAAATCACCCTGGATTTGTCTCACAAAGGCGCCAAGGTAAAGCCGAAAATCAACCCCAAAATGATGGAGACATACAATCGGCTGCGGGCGCTGCCAGAAAACACTGTTTTTGAATTTGATTTGCGAACCAGTAAAAGTTACCGGGCAAGGCTATCGTGGTACAACCATTTCTCTGATCGCTTTCTGTTCGTGAACAACCGGGGCAAGAAAACATCCCTGCTGGATATCGCAGAACTGGCGGAAGGGCTGCTCAGTGGCAACATCGCCTATTACGAAGATATAAAAACATCCTTCTGGGAACGCGCAATGACTGCCATCAAAACCATTCTTGAACGCACCCCACAAACTACTTTATAGAGGAAGCAACGTGCACCAAAGAGTACATGACAGATACTCGCCTCGCTCCACCGTACAAGTGATCAACAGCCTCAACGGCAGAGCCGTTGGAGTGCTCGTCAACATATCCAGAGAAGGCTTCATGATTGTTTCCGAGGGAGAGCACCCCAGCCCCGGCACTATTCATCAGCTCCAACTCATCGATCACAACAGCGGTGACCCTGACATCACCCTGGGAGCCACCTGTTTGTGGCTCGACGAAGCAAATGCATCGGACAGCTACTGGTCTGGCTTCCAGATCATCGATATTTCCGCAAAGGACAGGGAAATGCTGGATAACTACATTCACTCCCTAGGCGCTTCGTCTTCAGGTGCATGAAGAATAAATAATCTTTTATTTTCAATTTGTTGATAGGAAATCGAATGCATATCGGCAACCCGTTCGCATCAGACCAAGGGGGGATCCGCCTGTTTCGTCAAGCAGGAACTACGTCATTTAGTTGACCTGATACAAGTTTTTTTGTAGTTTTTAAAATAAAATGTGCGGGGGACTACCTGAACCCGGATTCCCGCAAAATAATAATAGAAATTTTTACACCAAAGGAAAGCAGGAGGATAGATATGCCTAGCGGTGTCGTAAAATGGTTCAACAACGCAAAGGGTTACGGATTTGTCACCCCCAATGACGGCGAAGAGGATGTATTCGTACATTTCTCCGCTATTGAGATGGATGGCTACAAAACCCTCAAAGAAGGACAGGCCGTAGAGTTTGATATTGAGCAGGGCCCCAAGGGCCTGCATGCGCAGAACCTGAAATACACGGCGGAATAAACAGGTCTCCGCTGCATTCAACCATTGAAAAGCCTGCCCGATCAACATCGGGCAGGCTTTTTTTGCCCTGGGCTACATTTCGGCAATCATGGCTTCACCGAATGCGGAACAGCTCAACAACTTGGCGCCATCCATCAAGCGCTCGAAATCATAGGTTACCGTCTTGTTCTGTATCACAGCCCCCATGGACTTGATGATCAGATCAGCAGCTTCCGTCCACCCCATATGACGCAGCATCATTTCCGCTGACAGAATCAGCGAACCGGGATTCACCTTGTCCTGGCCGGCATATTTCGGCGCAGTGCCGTGGGTGGCCTCGAACATGGCCACCGTATCCGACAGGTTTGCCCCGGGGGCGATTCCGATACCACCAACCTGGGCAGCCAGGGCATCAGAGATGTAGTCGCCATTCAGATTGAGCGTGGCAATCACGTCATACTCTTTGGGGCGGAGCAAAATCTGCTGCAGGAAGGCATCGGCAATGACATCCTTGACGATAATCTCCCTGCCGGTGCCCGGGTTCTTGAAAGAACACCAGGGGCCACCATCGATTTCCACCGCCCCGAATTCCTCTTTGGCCAGCGCATAACCCCACTCCTTGAAAGCGCCTTCGGTGAATTTCATGATATTGCCCTTGTGCACCAGGGTCACGGAATCACGGTCATTGTCCACGGCATATTGAATGGCCTTGCGCACCAGGCGCCTGGTGCCCTCACTGGATACAGGCTTGATGCCGATGCCGGAAGTCTCGGGGAAGCGGATCTTGGTCACCCCCATCTCGTGCTGCAGGAAATCGATGATCTTTCTCGCCTCATCGGAACCAGCGGCCCACTCCACGCCCGCGTAGATGTCTTCGGAATTCTCGCGGAAAATGACCATATCCGTATGTTCCGGATGTTTCAGGGGGCTGGGAGTGCCGGAAAAATAACGCACGGGGCGCAAACAGACATAGAGATCCAGCACCTGGCGCAAGGTCACGTTCAGGGAACGAATCCCGCCGCCAACCGGCGTGGTCAACGGCCCCTTGATGGAAACCACATACTCTTTTACCGCATCAAAGGTTTCCTCGGGCAGCCAGGTATCGCCGCCATAGATTTTTACCGCTTTTTCCCCTGCATAGACTTCCATCCAGGCGATGGATTTTTCCCCGCCATAGGCCTTCCTCACGGCGGCGTCCACGACTTTCCTCATTACCGGCGTGATATCCACGCCGATCCCGTCACCCTCGATGAAAGGCACGATGGGGGTATCCGGAACATTGAGACTGTTGTCCTCATTTACCGTGATCTTCTCGCCCATGGAAGGAATTTCTATTTTTTCGTACGACATCAAATACACCCTTTTTGCTATTGTATGCCGCATATTCTACCAGCTTCACCATCCCCATGACGCGCCTGATCCTGTTCAACAAGCCCTATGGCGTACTCACCCAGTTCACCGACAAGGAAGGACGGGCAGTGCTGGCCGACTATATTCCTCTCAAAGGCGTTTACCCGGCGGGCAGACTGGATCGTGACAGTGAAGGCCTGCTGCTGCTTACCGATAACGGCAAACTGGCGCACCAGCTCACCCACCCTGGCAAACGCAGCTGGAAAACCTATCTGGTGCAGGTAGAAGGCGTTCCACACGACAAAGACCTGCAACCCCTGCGAAATGGCGTCCTGCTCAAGGACGGCCCGGCCCTGCCTGCCCGGGCCGCCATCATCGAGGAGCCGGATCTTTGGCCCCGCGACCCTCCTGTACGCTACCGCACCAACATCCCCACCTGCTGGCTGGAAATCCGCATCCGGGAGGGGCGCAACCGCCAGATCCGGCGCATGACCGCCGCCATCGGCTTTCCCACCCTGCGCCTGGTGCGCACCAGCATCAGCCAATGGGCGCTGGATGGATTGCAGCCAGGGCAATGGAAGCAGGTCTCTCTCCATCCGCCACAACACCAAAGGAAGAAGCAGGGTAAAATATCCCGATGATCTGGAAGCCACATGTCACCGTCGCTGCTGTTATCGAGGAAGATGCGCATTTTCTGCTGGTGGAAGAACACATCGATGGAAAAGCCGTATTCAACCAGCCCGCCGGCCATCTCGAGCAGGGAGAATCACTCACCGACGCCGTCACCCGCGAGGTGCTGGAAGAAACCGCTCGCCCCTTCCAGGTCAAGGCCTTGCTCGGCACCTGGCTGTACCAGTTGAGCGAAAAGCAGCGCGCCTACCTGCGCTTTTGTTTTTGCGGCGATGCCGGCGCCCCCCTACCCGGTCGGCCCCTGGACAAGGCAATCATCGCCACCCACTGGCTCACACTACAAGAAATCCAGCAACGGGAAGACAAGCTGCGCAGTCCCATGGTGCTGCAATGCATCCAGGAATATCACCGGGGCGTCCGCCTGCCCCTGAACAGCCTGCACAGGCTCGGAACATGAACAGCAAGGGCAAAGTCATCATTGGTCTTTCCGGAGGCGTGGATTCCGCCGTCGCCGCCCTGCTGCTGAAAAATCAGGGCTGGGAAGTGGAAGCCCTGTTCATGAAGAACTGGGAAGAAGACGATACGGCGGAATACTGTTCAGCGGCGCTAGATCTGGCGGACGCCCGATGCGTCGCCGACAAGCTGGACATCCCCCTGCACACCATGAATTTCTCAGCCGAATACTGGGAGCGGGTATTCCAGTATTTTCTACAGGAATACCAGGCGGGACGCACCCCGAACCCGGATGTACTCTGCAACCGGGAAATCAAATTCAAGGCCTTTCTCCATCATGCCCTGGCCATGGGCGCAGACCATATCGCCACCGGCCACTACGCCCGGATCAGCTACAATAGCGGCTGCCACCTCCTCAGGGCGGCGGATGACAACAAGGACCAAACCTATTTCCTGTATATGCTGGGACAACCGGCCCTGAAGCACAGCCTGTTTCCTCTGGGAGAGCTGACCAAGCCGGAAGTACGCGAGATCGCCCGTCAGGCCGGTTTCGAAAACCATGAAAAGAAAGACAGCACCGGCATCTGTTTTATTGGCGAAAGGCGTTTCAAGGACTTTCTCGCCACCTACCTGCCGGCGAATCCAGGGGAAATCCAGACGCCCGAGGGAAAAGTGCTTGGTCGGCATGAAGGCTTGATGTACTACACCTTGGGACAGCGCCAGGGACTGGGCATCGGCGGCGTTGCCGGCGCTGACGAGGCCCCCTGGTTCGTGGCGGCCAAAGAGCTCGAGCGGAATGTGCTGGTAGTGGTTCAGGGGCACGATCACCCCTTGCTGTTTTCCCGCACCCTGGAGGCAGAACAACTGCACTGGATCACCGGCACCCCCCCGGCAAGGCGGTTCCATTGCCAGGCGCGTTGCCGGCACCGGCAAGCCTTGCAGGACTGTGAAGTTCGCATCGACAATGACAGCATGCACGTCAGTTTCGCCTCTCCCCAACGCGCCATCACCCCGGGGCAATCCGTCGTTCTGTACCAGGATCAGGAATGCCTGGGTGGAGGAGTGATTCGCTGATGAGCAACAAATACACAGACAGGGACCATGCGCTGATTCTTGGCGGGGTATTCCAGGCCGCCCGCATCACCTTCGAGCTGGCGCGCTACGGCAGAACCGACGACCAGGCGCTGGAAGCCAGCGTGGCTTCCCTGTTTCAAACCGACCCGGAATCCGTACAAACCGTATTCGGCAAGCCGCAGTGCATCGCCCTTGGCCTGCGCCACTTTATCACCCAGCTGGAATTGCCTGCGAACAGAAACCCGGAACTGACCCAATACAGCATCCGGCTGCTGCAACTGGGGCGCAAGCTGTTTCTGGATACAAAAAAAACAGGAGCACTGGGAAACGACCTGGGGGATTTTCAATCCCGCATCAACGCATTCGAATTTGAAAAGCATACGCAGTACAGCCAATTGGCTAAAATATATCAGGATCACATCAGCGGCATGTCGCCAACAGTCATGGTGCAAGGGGAGCCTTTGCACCTGCAAAACCCGGACACGGCGGCCCGCATCCGTTGCGCACTGCTTGCCGGCGTTAGGGCGGCTCACCTGTGGTATCAATGCGGCGGGAAACGCTGGCATTTGCTGACCAGGCAGCGCCGCCTGCTGGCGGCGGCCCATCATCTTCTGGAGGAAGAAACATGAAAACACAGACATTGTTCACAACCACCATAATCGCCCTTTCCCTGACACTGGGCGCCTGCGATTCCAGTTCGGAAAACGACGCCAAGCTGAAACAGGAAGCAAAGGAACTGGTGGAGCAAACCAAGGAAACCGCTGCCGCCACCGCCGCGGTGGTAAAAGAAAAGGCCGCCATCGCCAAGGAAAAGACCGTGCAGGCCTATGGCGAGGTAAAGGAGAAAACCGCCGAAGTCCTTGGCGAAGTAAAGGAAAAGGCAGCGCACACTGCCGGAGTTGTGGCGGAAAAGAGCGGCGAATACTACCAAACCGCCAAACAAAAAAGTGGAGAGATCTACAGCGCGGCCAAGGAAAAAACCGCGCAATACTATGAAAGCGCAAAAAAGGACGCCGGCAAATTCGTGCAGGACGAAACCTATGCGGATCCTGAAGCAAATACCAGCCCGGATGCCGATACTCCCGGCAAACCCTGAACCACAGACTCTTCAAGTTTTGCCCCCAGCCGGGGGCATTTCGGGATAAAATCCCCCGCATTTCCCCTTTTTCACGGAGTTTCATCCACCATGAGCAACAGCTTCAATGCCCGGGCTTCCCTGGAGGCCGGCGGCAAGACCTATGAAATCTACCGCCTGGATGCCATCGAGGGCAGCGCCCGCCTGCCCTTCGCCACCAAGATTCTGCTGGAAAACCTGCTACGCAACGAAGACGGCGTGACCGTCACCCGAGCCGACATCGAGGCCCTGGCCAACTGGGACAGCCAGGCCGAGCCCAGCCAGGAGATCCAGTACCGCCCCGCCCGGGTGCTCATGCAGGACTTCACCGGCGTGCCCGCCGTGGTGGATCTGGCGGCCATGCGTGACGCCATTGCCGAACTGGGGGGCGATCCCGAGAAGATCAACCCCCTGCAGCCCGCCGAACTGGTCATCGACCATTCCGTGCAGGTGGACAAGTTCGGCCTGCCCAATGCCGCCGAGCTCAACGCCCAGATCGAATTCGAGCGCAACCGCGAGCGCTACCAGTTTCTCAAGTGGGGCCAGCAGGCCTTCAACAACTTCAAGGTGGTGCCGCCGGATACGGGCATCGTGCACCAGGTGAATGTGGAGTTTCTCTCCCGGGTGGTCTTCGCCCAGGAGAACAACGGCGTGCTCCAGGCCTACCCCGACACCGTGGTGGGCACCGACTCCCATACCACCATGGTCAACGGCCTGGGCGTGCTGGGTTGGGGCGTGGGCGGCATCGAGGCCGAGGCCGCCATGCTGGGCCAGCCCATCTCCATGCTGGTGCCCCGGGTGGTGGGCGTGAAGCTCACCGGCCGCCTGCCCGAAGGCGCCACCGCCACGGACCTGGTGCTCACTATCGTGCAGAAGCTGCGCGCGCACGGCGTGGTGGGCAAGTTCGTGGAATTCTACGGCGACGCCCTGTCCCACCTGCCCATGGGCGACCGCGCCACCATCGCCAACATGGGCCCCGAATACGGCGCCACCTGCGGCCTCTTCCCCATCGACGAAGAGACCCTGGACTACATGCGCCTCACCGGTCGTCCCGAGGCGCATATCGCCCTCACGGAAGCCTATGCAAAAGCGCAGGGCATATGGAGAAATGACTCGCAAGTTGCTGATTACTCGGAAACTCTTGAGCTGGACATTTCCACCATCGTACCCAGCATCTCCGGCCCCAAGCGCCCCCAGGACCGCATCGAACTGCGCGAATCCAAGCCCGCCTACCAGCGGGATCTGGAAGCCCTCAAGGCCCAGTCCGGCATCCAGGGCAAGGGCCCGGTAAACACGGTCATCGATGGCCAGGAAGTGGAAATGCAGGACGGCGACGTGGTCATCGCCGCCATCACTTCCTGCACCAACACCTCCAACCCCTCGGTGATGATCGCCGCCGGCCTGGTGGCGAAGAAGGCCGTGGAAAAGGGCCTGGACACCAAACCCTGGGTGAAGACCTCCCTGGCGCCCGGTTCCCTGGCGGCCACGGACTATCTGCAAAAAGCCGGCCTGCTGCAACCTTTGCAGCAATTGCGCTTCGATATCGTGGGCTACGGCTGCACCACCTGTATCGGCAACTCCGGCCCCCTGCCCGAGGCCGTATCAAAAGCCATCAGCGAAGGCGACCTGACGGTGACCGCCGTGCTTTCCGGCAACCGCAACTTCGAAGGCCGGGTGCATGCCGAGGTGCGCATGAACTACCTGGCCTCACCCCCCCTGGTGGTGGCCTACGCCATCGCCGGCACCATGCACATCGACCTGTACAACGAGCCCCTGGGCACCGACAGCGACGGCAATCCCGTGTTCCTCAAGGACATCTGGCCCAGCCAGCAGGAAGTGAATGATGCCATGGCCGCCAACGTCACCGCCGAGGGCTTCCACAAGGCGTATGAAAACGTCTTCGAGGGCGAC
Organism: Sedimenticola sp.; assembly: GCA_027068795.1. GTDB lineage: Bacteria > Pseudomonadota > Gammaproteobacteria > Chromatiales > Chromatiaceae > Thiolapillus. The sequence continues at coordinate 11,047 of JAMOMB010000173.1, forward strand.
GCCAACTGGAAGAACCTCAGCGGCGCCGAAGGCCAGCGTTTCAGTTGGAACGAGGATTCCACCTACATCCGCAATCCCCCCTATTTCGCGGGCATGAGCATGGAAGTGGGCGAGATCCGCGATATCCATGGCGCCCGGGTGCTGGCCCTGCTGGGCGACTCCGTGACCACAGACCACATCTCCCCCGCCGGGGCCATCAAGGCCGACGCCCCGGCGGGCAAATACCTGCAGGAAAACGGCGTTGCGCCCGGAGACTTCAACTCCTACGGCTCCCGCCGGGGCAACCACGAGGTGATGATGCGCGGCACCTTCGCCAACATCCGCCTGCGCAACCTCCTGGCCCCGGGCACCGAAGGCGGCGTGACCCTGCATCTGCCGGACGGCGAGCAGATGTCCATCTACGACGCCGCCATGAAATACCAGGCATCGGACACCCCCGCCATCGTCATCGCCGGCAAGGAATACGGTTCCGGCTCCTCCCGGGACTGGGCCGCCAAGGGGCCCAAGCTCCTGGGCGTGCGCGCGGTCATCGCCGAATCCTACGAACGCATCCACCGCACCAACCTGGTGTGCATGGGCATCCTGCCCCTGCAGTTCCGGGATGGCGAGACCCCCAAAACCCTGGGCCTGTCCGGCAAGGAGCTCTACTCCATCACCGGCCTGGCCGACGGCAACCCGAAAGAAGTGGTGGTCACCGCCACGGCGGAAGGCGGTCACCAGACCATCTTCAACGCCCGGGTGCGCATCGACACCCCCAACGAGTGGGAATACTACCGCCACGGCGGTATCCTGCCGTATGTGTTGCGGCAACTGGCCAAAGACTGACAGCGGATGCAAAGCCGGCTGAGGATGTTCTTGTCATCCTCGGCCAGCAGGAAGGCCTCATTCCAGTTGTCATTGTCATCCAGAATGGCATCGATCCAGAACTGCGCCTCCACCTTGTTGCTGCTGGCAACCCCAAGCACCCTTTTTTGAGTGCTCGAACATGATTTCGCCTTGAAATTGATCAGCCCCCCACTATGGGCGTCAGTTTGATGAAACTGACAATGGTATCCCCTTCAATAATAATGACCTCATCGAGTTCTTCCAGCTGCCGATCCCCGAGCAACAGGAAAAAGCCGTTGCTGCCGAAAGCCCGTATTGCAATCTCAACCTGTTTTTCCGCATTCACCCAACGGTATTTTTTCATGCGGTAACCGCTCAAGGTCCGCTCGGCGTCAGAAGGCGCAACCAGTCCGACAAACAGCTTGCCGGCCTTCTCGTTATACGCCCTGACCTCTTCCCGCACCCGTCCGGCGATCAACTCCCGCACGGTAATCGTCGCCGTGGGAAACTCCAGCTCCCATTGCCGGCCAACCTGCCCGGCCAGGCTTTCTTCCCGAATTTGAATAATATTCTTGTGCAGCACGACATCCCTCCGTTGCTTTTGCATCTTTTCATCGCTACAGCTTTTCTTTATAGAGGATATGTCGCCACCAATCAATCCCGCAGAACCGGGACTGTTTTCCGCCCAGCGGCGTTGGTGTCACTGCATTTCACTCATTCTGCCTTGCCGGGAGAAAAAATCGTCCCAGCAGCGTCTATTGGATTCGTGTTAACAGACCCGAGGCGCCAACACCATGCACTGCTGCTTTTCACAATTCCGCATCTGTTTATTTGCTATGCTTTTCCCATGATACGATTCCGCCAGCCAAAGTCGTTACAGCCCATTCTGGACAGTCTGCGCGATTTGGCTCCCATCATCCTGGTAGTGGCGGCTTTTCAATTGCTGGTGATCCGCCAGCCCCTGCCAAACCTTTTTGATCTGCTATTGGGCATCCTGTTTGTCGCCATCGGCCTGAGCCTGTTCGTCAAGGGGCTGGAGATGGGCCTGTTTCCCATTGGTCAATCCATGGCCCAGTCTTTCGCCCGCAAGGGAAGCGTACTGTGGCTGCTGCTGTTTGCCTTTGCTCTTGGCTTCGGCACTACGGTTGCCGAGCCTGCGCTGATCGCCATCGCTGATGAGGCATCCCGAATCGCTGCCAGCGGAAATCTGATCCCGCAATCCACGGACGCCATGCAGCGCTACGCCCTGGGACTACGCTATACCGTCGCCCTCTCGGTAGGGCTGGCCATCGTGCTTGGCGTGATCCGCATTCTCAAGGGCTGGCCCATCCATTGGCTCATCATCAGCGGCTATGCCTGTATTATCGTCATTACGGAATTTGCGCCCAGGGAGATCATCGGCATTGCCTATGATTCCGGCGGCGTGACCACCTCCACCATTACCGTGCCCCTGGTTACCGCCCTGGGCGTGGGCCTGGCCTCTTCCATCAAGGGCCGAAATCCCATGATCGACGGCTTCGGCCTCATCGCCTTCGCCTCCCTTACTCCCATCATGTTTGTCATGGTTTATGGAATGGTGGTCCATTGAGCGTTCTCCTGGGACTCCTGCATACCGGGCTGGGCACTGTTCTGGACATACTGCCCATTGTCTTGATCATTTTCGGCTTCCAGTTCCTGTACCTGAAACGCCCGCTGCCGAATCTGAAAAAGGTGCTGCTGGGGTTTGCCTATGTGCTGGTCGGGCTGGCCTTCTTCCTGGAAGGGCTGGAACTGGCGCTATTCCCCCTGGGCAAGACCATGGCCACCCAGCTCACCGACCCCGGCTTTCTTGGCATCGCCAACCCGGACGAGGTGCATTGGTCTGATTATCATTGGGTATACGCCTTTGCTTTCGCCATTGGTTTCGCCACCACGGTTGCGGAGCCCGCCTTGCTGGCGGTGGCCATCAAGGCCAATGAAGTATCCGGCGGCACCATCAGCATTTGGGGCCTGCGCACTGCCGTGGCGCTGGGGGTTGCCCTGGGGCTGGTGCTGGGCACCTGGCGCATTGTTACCGGCTACCCCTTGCACTGGTTCATTATCAGCGGCTACGCCATTGTGGTCGTACAAACCGTTTTTGCGCCACGCACCATCATCGCCCTGGCATATGATTCCGGCGGTGTAACCACATCCACAGTCACCGTACCCCTGGTCGCCGCCCTCGGCCTGGGGCTGGCGAGCACCATCCCCGGCCGCAGCCCGCTCGTGGACGGCTTCGGCCTCATCGCCTTCGCCAGTCTGTTTCCCATGTTGACCGTCATGGCGCATGCGCAGATCGCACACTGGCGGTCGAAAAGAAAATCTTCACGCTCTCTGGAGAACTGATATGCACTTTAAACTCATCATCGCTTTCGTCGAGGACTGCAAAACCGATTCGGTCATGGAAGCCGCCCGCAAAGCCGGCGCCACTGGTGCTACCATTATCAACAACGCCCGCGGTGAAGGCCTGAACACCAGCAAGACCTTTTTCGGCCTGTCCCTGGAAACCCAGCGCGACGTACTCATGTTTCTTGTCGAAGAGCACATGGCCAGGGATATTCTGGAAACCATTGCCGAAGTTGGCCAGTTCGAAGCGAAACCAGGCACTGGCATCGCCTTCCAGATCGATGTGGAAGACGCCGTGGGCATCAGCCAGCAGCTCAATGTCTTGAAAGAAAAGGTGCGGGAGGAAGTATGACACACAAGAAGCTCATTCGCGTACGGGAGGTCATGAAGACCCGCTTCGATATGGTAAGCGGCATGTCCACCGTGGCGGAAGCGCTGCAACAAATGCAGCATATAGAGACCAAATCCCTGATCGTGGACAAACGCCAGGAAGATGATGAGTACGGCATGGTGATGCTCTCGGACATCTCCCGGGAAGTGCTGGCGCGCGACCGCGCCCCCGGTCGCGTGAATATCTATGAAATCATGAGCAAACCCGTCATTAGCGTCGACCCGGAAATGGACATTCGTTACTGCGCACGGCTCTTCGAGCGCTTCGATATCAGCCGCGCGCCGGTGGTGGAAAACCGCAGGATCATCGGCATCGTCAGCCATACAGACATGGTTTTGCGGGGACTGGCGCAACTGCGGTAAAAATTGCCCTCCGCCTATTGACCTGTACAGCTTGCCCGATTAACATACGCGCCTCGACTATTCCGCCATAGCTCAGTTGGTAGAGCAACGGACTGTTAATCCGTTTGTCGCTGGTTCGAGCCCAGCTGGCGGAGCCATATTTGAAAAGGCTTGCATCTTCATGATGCAAGCCTTTTTGCCGTTTGAGCGCAGGCCGATGAACATCCAGAACAAGATTGCCGAAGAACTTGGCGTAAGACCGCAACAGATCCATACCGCAATCACCCTGCTGGATGAGGGGGCCACGGTTCCCTTCATCGCCCGCTATCGCAAGGAAGCCACCCAGGGCCTGGATGACATACAGCTGCGCCTGCTGGAAGAGCGCCTGGGATACCTGCGCGAACTCGAGGACCGGCGCACCGCCATTCTGAAATCCATATCCACCCAGGGCAAGCTTACTCCGGAACTGGAGCAATCCCTACGCCAAGCCGATACCAAGGCCCGCCTGGAAGACCTGTATCTGCCCTATAAACCCAAACGCCGCACCAAGGCCCGAATCGCAATTGAAGCAGGCCTGGAGCCGCTCGCGGCAAGCCTGCTGCAAAACCCGAAACAAGCGCCGCAAGAAGCCGCAGCAGCATTCGTCGATGCCGGAAAGGGCGTTATCGATGCAAACGCCGCCCTCGAGGGGGCCAAGCAAATCCTCATGGAGCAATTTGCGGAAGATCCCGAGTTGTCGGGAGAATTGCGGGAATATCTGTGGCGTAAGGGCATTCTTTGCGCCAGGGTTGTTGCCGGCAAGGAACAGGAAGCCGAAAAGTTCTCTGATTATTTTGCCTACGAAGAAGCCATCCGCAAAATCCCTTCCCATCGCGCCCTGGCCTTGTTTCGCGGGCAAAGCCTGGGCCTGTTGTCACTGGAATTGGCGGTAGATAAAGACGCCCCCGCGCCAACCCCCGGCGAATCCCGCATTGCCGCCCATTTTGGCATCCGCCATGAGAACCGCCCGGCGGACGACTGGCTGGCGGAAGTGGTGCGCTGGACCTGGAAAATCAAGATATTCACCCGTTTGGAGCTGGATTTGAAAATGCGCCTGCGGGAAGCTGCGGAGGAAACGGCAATCGAAGTATTTGCCGCCAATCTCAAGGATCTGCTGCTATCGGCCCCGGCGGGCTCCCATTCGATCATGGGACTGGATCCGGGCATACGCACCGGGGTAAAGGTTGCGCTCATCGACAGCACCGGCAAGGTGCTGGCCACGGACACCGTCTATCCCCATCCACCCCGCAACCAGTGGGACACCGCCATCAGCACCTTGGAAAAACTTGCAAAACAACATCAGATATCACTCGTAAGCATTGGAAATGGAACGGCTTCCCGTGAAACGGAAAAACTCATAAAAGAGCTGTCCAGGCGCCATCCGGAACTTGGGCTGCGGCAGATCGTGGTCAGCGAGGCAGGCGCATCGGTGTATTCCGCTTCCGCCCTGGCCTCCGCCGAGCTGCCGGATCTGGATGTCTCCCTGCGCGGCGCCGTTTCCATTGCACGCCGTCTGCAAGACCCTCTTGCAGAGCTGGTGAAAATCGAACCCAAGGCCATCGGCGTCGGCCAGTATCAACATGATGTCAACCAGCACCGCCTGGCCCGCTCCCTGGACAATGTGGTGGAAGATTGCGTCAACGCCGTGGGGGTGGATGTCAACACCGCTTCTCCCGCCCTGTTGCGGCAGGTATCCGGACTGAACCAGAGCGTGGCGGACAACATCATCCGCTTTCGCAATGAACAAGGCGCATTCCAGAACCGCAAGCAACTCCTCAAAGTGCCCCGCCTGGGAGGAAAAACCTTTGAACAGGCCGCCGGGTTCCTGCGCATCCCCGGCGCTGACAATCCCCTGGACAGTTCCGCCGTGCACCCCGAAGCCTATGGCGTGGTGGAACGCATTGCCAAGCAGAACAACCGCGAGCTTGCCAGCCTCATCGGCGACAGCGCCTTTTTGCGTCAACTGCGCGCGGAAGACTACATCGACGATACCTTTGGGCTGCCCACAGTGCGCGATATCATCGCCGAACTGGAAAAGCCCGGACGCGACCCACGCCCCGAGTTCAGAACCGCCGAATTCAGGGAAGGCGTGGAAAAGATCACTGACCTGAAAGAAGGCATGATCATGGAAGGCGTGGTAAGCAACGTCGCAGACTTTGGCGCTTTCGTGGATATTGGCGTACACCAGGACGGACTGGTGCATATCTCCGCCCTGTCCCGCAAATTCGTCCGGAATCCGCGGGATGTAGTAAAAACCGGCGACGTGGTGAAAGTCAAGATCCTGTCCATAGACAGCCGGCGCAAGCGCATTTCCCTGAGCATGCGCCTGGACGATGCAGTCGAACCGGGCGGAATGCCCGGCAAGGAATCCACCAGCGCAAGAAACAGCAAGCATAACACCCGGCAGGAGAAACCTTCCTCTCCACGGGGAAGCCTGGCCAAGGCTTTGAGCAGCGCCTTGAAAAAGCCGTAGAAATGCTGTTTTCGGCTATCGGGTCAGCCGATGAAAGTGGCCCCGGGCAACAGTTCTTCACTGAACTCATCGGGAAGGGAGCCCAACAGCTTCATGCCCTCATCCAGCGGCATCTTGCTTTGCAGCATGCCCTTGCCTTCGGGGTATAGCAGCTCGACAACCATGTCCTTGCCGGAAAGATAGAACTGCAAGATGGTTTCCATGCCGTCGAGCACACCCAGGTAATTGTCTTCCGCCGCCAGCAGGTGCTCGGCCAAAGGCACAAGACGATCCGCCGCCAGAAACTCCGGCTTCGCGGAGCTGATGGACGAATCATGGACGAAATCACAATAGTAAATGTGGAAGCCTCTCTCCATCACGCCTGCTCCCTTCTCCAGGTCGTCCCCCCCGCGCCATCCTCCAGCACAATGCCCCTGGCCTTGAGCTCATCACGAATGCGGTCAGCCTCCGCCCAGTTTTTTTCCGCCCGGGCATCCAGGCGCCGCTGGATCAGGGTCTCGATTTCCTCGTCCGACAGCCCCGCTGCGCCATCACCCCGCAACCATTGTTCGGGATCCTCCTGGAGAATGCCCAGTATGCCGCCCAGGCGTTTCAGTTCCGCCGCCATGCGCGCCGCTCTTTGTTCATCCCGGCTGCGGATCTTGTTGATCTCCCGCACCAAATCGAACATGGCCGCCAGGGCTTCCGGCGTGTTGAAGTCATCATCCATGGCCTTGTTGAACGCCTGGACGAATTTTTCCGCTTCTCCCGGTTCGGCTTGGGGCAGGCCTCGCAGCGCGGTATAGAAGCGCGTCAGCGCCTGGCGCGCATTGAGGAGATGTTCCTCATCGTAATTGAGAGGACTGCGGTAATGGCTGGTAAGGATGAAATAGCGGATCTCTTCCGGGCGGTAGTGCTTCATGATCTCGCGGATGGTGAAAAAATTGCCCAGAGACTTGGACATTTTCTCGTCATTCACCCGCACGAAACCATTGTGCATCCAGTAATTCACGAAATGACGACAGGTGGCGCCCTCGGACTGGGCGATTTCATTTTCATGATGGGGAAAGGTCAGATCAGCCCCGCCGCCATGGATGTCGAAAGTATCGCCCAGGGCCTTGGTGGACATGGCGGAGCATTCGATATGCCAGCCCGGACGCCCTTTGCCCCAGGGAGAATCCCAGGCGGGCTCATCCGGCTTGGCGGCTTTCCACAAGGCAAAATCCAGGGGATCGCGTTTCTCTTCGCTGGATTCCACCCGGGCGCCTGCTTTCAGGTCTTCGATGGATTTGCCGGACAGCTGGCCATAGTTCTTGAAGCTGGTCACGGAATAATAAACGTCGCCACTGCCGGTAACATAGGCGTGTCCGTTATCGATAAGACGCTGAATCATCTCCAGAATTTCCGGCATATGCGCAGTTGCCCGGGGTTCGATGCTAGGCGGCAACACACCCAGGGCATTCAGGTCTTCGTGCATGGCGTCGATGAAACGCCCGGTCAATTCCATAAACGGCTCGTTGCTTTCATTTGCCCGCTGGATGATCTTGTCATCAATATCCGTAATATTGCGCACATAGGTGACATCATAGCCCTTGGCCAGCAGATAGCGGTACACCACGTCGAAAACCACGATCATCCGCGCATGTCCCAGGTGGCAATAGTCATAGACCGTCATACCACAGACATACATACGCACCTTGCCCGGCTCTATGGGCTGAAATTCTTCTTTCTTGTTATGCAGATCGTTGTAAATCTGGAGGCTCATGATTCCGCCGTAAGCTATTTCGATGAATTGAGTCGAATGACGCATGGCCCGCCATTCACATATCCGCACAATTTTACCCTATGCGTTCCCCGGCGCACAGTTGTATCATAGGCGACTGTTATTGAAACCCTCACGAGTACGACCATGAATCGATTGCTTCTCTCCCTGTTCCTCGCCCTGTGCCTGAGCGCCGCCGCCATGGCCGAATCCGTCAAGGTATTGATGGAAACCAGCAAGGGTGATATCGAGCTTACCCTGGACCAGGAAAAGGCTCCCGCCAGTGTGGCGAACTTCCTGCGCTATGTGGATGAAGGATTCTACAACGGAACCATTTTTCACCGCGTCATTCCCGGCTTTATGATTCAGGGCGGCGGGATGAGCGCCGACATGCAGAGAAAACCAGGCCATGCGCCAATCAAGAATGAAGCCAGAAACGGCCTGAAGAACCGGCGCGGCACCATCGCCATGGCCCGCACCAGCGACCCGCATTCCGCCACCAGCCAATTCTTCATCAATCACAAGGACAACAGCAATCTGGATTATCCAAGCTTTGATGGCTGGGGGTATGCCGTATTCGGCAAAGTCACCAAGGGCATGGACGTAGTGGACGCCATTGCAGCCACCCCAACCGGCAACAAAAGCGGCCACCGCGATGTGCCTGTGGAAACCATCCTGATCAAATCCGTTACACGAGTGGAGCCAAAAAAATGATTACACTGAAAACCAATCTCGGCGATATCGTCATCGAACTCGATGAGGAAAAGGCTCCTGTCAGCAGTGAAAATTTCAAGCAGTATGTACGCGATGGATTCTATGACGGCGTCATCTTCCACCGCGTCATCCCCAATTTCATGATCCAGGGCGGCGGCTTCACCCCGGACATGATGCAAAAGGCGACTCGTGAAACCATTGAAAACGAAGCCAAGAACGGCCTGAGCAACGAAAAATACACACTGGCCATGGCGCGCACCATGGAACCGCACTCCGCCAGCGCCCAGTTCTTTATCAACACCAAGGACAACAGCTTTCTCGACTACCCTGGACAGGATGGCTGGGGGTATGCCGTGTTTGGCAAGGTTGTCGAAGGCACCGATGTGGTGGACAAGATCGAGAAAGTGGAAACAGGCAACAAAGCAGGACATTCCGATGTGCCGCTTGAACCCGTAATTATCGAAAAAGCTGAAATCAGCGAATAGGCGCCGCCAGGCGCAGCCTTGACTGCGCCTGCATTTTCCGTGTCCAAGATTCTCTTTATCTCCGACCTTCACCTGTCTCCCAAGACCCCGGAAATCCTGGAGCAATTCCGCTGTTTTCTGGAGCAGACCGCGCCCTTGGCGCAATCTGTCTACATATTGGGCGACCTGTTCGATGCATGGATCGGCGATGACGATCCTTCGCCTTTTGCAGCCCGGGTAAGGCAAATGTTGCACAATGCAAGCCGGCGCACTTCCCTGTTCTTCCAGCATGGCAATCGGGATTTCCTGTTGGGAGAAACCTTCTGCCGGGCGGCAGGTTTGGAGCTGCTGCCGGAAGAACATGTCGTACAGATTGGAGGAAAGCCGATACTGCTGCTCCACGGGGATCAGCTATGCACCGACGACAAGGATTACCAGCAAGCCCGAAAGCTGTTTCGCAGCCCGCAATTCAAGGCCCAAGCGTTGGCCCTGAGCATCCCGGAACGCATCCGGAAAGCTGAGGAGATCCGCCAGTTGAGCGGTGAAGCCACTGCTGAGAAGCCCGCAGACATCATGGACGTAAACCAGCAAGCCGTTGAAGACATGATGAGAAAGCACGGCGTACTGCGGCTGGTGCATGGGCATACCCATCGCCCGGCCAGCCATCAATTCCAGCTCGCAGGGCAAGCAGCGGAACGTATTGTACTTTCTGACTGGCGCACCGACGGCTCAACTGTCTTGCACATGGATGAGCAGACCGGCACGGCAAAACTAGAAACCCTTTGATTCTTCTTCAGGCAAGATCTCATTGCGTTTCTTTTACGCTTGAAGTGACGTCATTCTTGCCAGGAACCCTTCTGGCCAACGGCCGTTTGTTCACAGACAGTATTTCTATGCTCGCCTGCGCTCGCAGTTCTTCAATATGCGCAGCAACCAATTCCTGGCGACGCTGGTTTTGCAGATACCTTTTTATAAAATCCCTCACCTCTGCATAAGGAATCATCCCCGCTGATCTCCTGGCCACAACCTTTATGATGTGGAAACCAAAGCGGGTTTCAATTACCTTGCTTACCTCGCCTTCACGCAATGAAAACACCACCTCATCAACCGCCATGGGCATATAACCCCTTTTGACAAACCCGAGATCGCCACCTGCTTCCTTCGCTTCCGCACTGTCGGAAAACTGCGCCGCAAGCATGGCGAAATTCGCCCCCTCATCAATCATGCGGCGGATTTCTTCGGCCTTGTAGCGAATCTCCTCCCGTTTTTCCGGTTTGTCATCTTCTTCTACGCTTAACAGAATGTGCCTTAAATGCAGCGCTTCTTCTCGCTTGAAGGTCTTTTTCCGGTAAAAATCCCGGATTTCCTCCTCTGTTACCGCAGGCGCAAGCAATTTTTTTTCTCGCAGGTATTCCTCGATAAACACCACTCTCCTGGCAGTACGCCAGAGTTGCTCCTGCGTCAATCCATTGCTTGCCAAATAACGCTGAAAGCGTTCTTCGGTTCTGAATCTGTCTCTTGTGGATTGCAGCTCTTCCGAAATTTTTTGTTCCAGATCGCGAATATCCAGTTCCCGGGCAGCTTGATAGAGCAATTCACGATCAATCACTTCATCCAGCACCTGTTTTCTCACCCTATCCACCAGCGCGCTTGAAGCATTCTTGTGTTTTCGCATTTGCCGCTGAAGTTCTACCTTCATCTGGCTGGCAAATACTGGTTGGCCGTTTACTCTTGCTATGATGCTTCCCGCTCCCTCACCTGTCATGAGGCCAGCTTCAACACAGTCTGCAATAACCAAGAGCACAAGACCTATCGGCAGTATGGATTTGATCATGTCAGCTCCTCGTTATTCTTGTACGGACACAACAACATCAGCGAAAGCGCCAGCGCGGCCAAGAGGCAGCATGATTATCTCCAGCGCTGTCGCAGTGGCGTCCATTTCCATGCGGATCTGTTGGGGAAGATCCTCCCAGGGACTGACAAACAATACCGTTTCCACCAGGTCCTTGCGCATGCGCTGGTTTTCCCTGACCAGAATGATCACGGCGTTGAGGGAATCGTTTTCGATACTGATTCGATAATGCGCGTTTTCAAGTGTTATCCTTTGCAGGCTGTCACGCCATCTTGGTTTACTCTCCAGTCTGATGTAAGTGTCATTAGGAACGGCAGCCGCAGCGACGTCAACCAAACCATACCCGTATTGTTCGTCCTTTCCGGCATCTCCAAGGTCTTCTGCAGTTGCTTGCAGCCTCTGCCGTACTTCCTGGTTGCTCGTAATGCCGTCATTGTCAAAATCTGCCGCACCGGAAGAGATCACCAGAGCCGCCGCAGCAGAAACATGGGCGGCAGACTGGGAGGTGCCACTGGCTTCGATATACCCCCCCTGCTGGGCGGAAGACCAAATGCCCAACCCGGGCGCTGCCAGTTCCACCTGGGGCGCAAGGGGAGAAAAAACGCCAATCTGATCAGCCTCATCAGTACCCGCCACCGCAACAACCGATGCATAGGCTCCCGGAAAAGCCGCTTCCCCGCCAAAAGTATTCCCGGCCGCAGCAACAATCAGCAGTCCGGCCTCATAGGCGGCGTTACAAGCTGCTTCCAGCACCTGGGATTCGATGCCTGCAATACTGATATTGAGCACATCCATGTCGTTATCCACGGCCCATTGAATGCTCGCAATTATGCTGTCCAGGGAACCAAAGCCTGAACCATCCAGCGCCTTGAGCGCGTACAGGGAAACTTCGGGAGCCACGCCAACCACACCAGCGCCGTTTGCTTCCGCAGCAATGATTCCCGCGATATGGGTACCGTGGCTGTTCCAGCTATCATCGAAAGGATCATTGTCATCATAGACAAAGTCATAACCGCCACGATAGTTTCCATCCAAGTCTTCATGATAATAGTCGATACCTGTATCCACGATGGCCAGTTTGACGCCCCGTCCGGTAACGCCCCGCTCATGGACTTCCCGGCTGCCGATACGCAACACACCCCAGGCATTTCCGTATTCAGCATCATCTGCAGCAAAAAAATCACGCGCCAGATGCGTGTACTCGGGCTCGATACTGATAACGGCTTTGTCTTCTTCCACATAGGCTACCGCCGGATCATCCAGCAGCCCGGCAATCGCCTGATGGGGAACAACCGCCACCACTGCGGGAATCAGGTGATAGACACGTTTTATCGTGCCCCCGGCACGCTGGATCCGTTCCTGTTCCGCCTCTCCCGGCGGGTGGTGAAATCCCACGATTACCGAAGAAGCCTGCGCGAACCCCTTTGCAGGAAAAACAAGACCTGTAATAACAACCAGCAAACACAGTTGCTTGCGTATATACCTCATCATCCACCTCTCACAAAATTCGAATTGCCCAAAATGTTCGCCATTCCATGAACTATCACCTGCCACCTCCCCCCATCCCGCGACCATGACAGGCGCGGCAATTTCTCTGCTGGAATGTCTGTGTTCGATGGTGAACATTGTTCCCCCTTCTGGGATGACCGGTGACCAGCGATAGGGGATGGCAAAGCAGGCAATCCCGAAACGGCTGAATCACATAGTTGAATTGCGCATCATCCCAGACGAAGGTATGGCAGGCTGTACACTCATATGGGGCGCCGGGAACGCCTCCGGGGGCGTCGGGCGCAAGGGAATAATAGATTTCTGGAACAGGTGTTCCGATCAAGTCATGATGCCGACCAGGGTTGTTTGTTTCCAGTTGGGGAAAGCGTTGCAGATCTTCATGGCAGAGTCGGCATTCTTCTGCTGTGGGAGCTCCTGAAAAAATACTCATGCCTCCCCCGCCCATCCTCGCCTGAGCATCGGAAGAATACGTTGTTCCTGCAAGCAGCAAGGTAGCGGCTCTTAGGTATATCCCGGGTTGATTCATTGTCCCTCCCTTCTGCGGATATGTTTGGCAGTTTGCTGAACAGGAGAGAAACGCGATGTTCCGCGCTTCTCTCCCTGCCAGGACATTTTGTTCCATGCGGTATCAGTTACATGAAACCTCCTCATACGCACTGCCAAAAATACTTTCCACTGTCAGACCACCACAGCTTGTTTCTTCACAGTTGGCGACGATTTCACTGTCTGTCCAGGACTCAACATCACAGGCGGCGCCGGCAATGGAGATGCTGGTGCCCGAATCAACTGCATTCAGATAGGAACCAAACCCGCTACCTGAAATTGTAAGACTGCTGCCTGACTTGCTGATCCCTTCAATCGCCACATAGGGCAATACAATCAATGGCATGGGGTTGCTCTCACTACGCCCTTTGACCACACGCAAGTAATAACTGCCGGGATCGAGCGTGGACGGCAAGGTGACATCCATGGAAGATACGGAAACCGCATCTGGCGGAAGCTCGGTAACAGTTCCATCAGGAGCGGTCAGCCTGGCTCTCGACTTGATCTCCATCGGCCCCATAAAGGTAAGCACTTCGTTGATCAGCGATGTACCGGTAACCGTGATTGTGGCAGCGGAACCAGCGGTAACGCTTTGCTGGCTCAAACCAGTAAGCTCTGGCGACACGGGCCCGGAGAACGGCGCTGGCATGAAGGATGCCGCCAGATAGCCGCCATGGCAGCCATTACAATCCTCGGGCGAGCTGCCAATATGGCCAAAGCCCGGGTCTTCCCCGCCAATGCTCACGATTCCATCATTGTTGGAATCGGCCTGAATATTGTGGATGGACTTGATGCCATGGCAATCCTGGCATTTGCGGATCGCCCAGTCCGTACCCATCTGGTCATGACAGACATTGCAACCAAGACCGGAAATACCATCCTGGCCAATGCCCGTGCTATGGTGATTTACGTCATTCCCCGGGATCAAGCGCCCGGTAACATCCGTACCCGTGGCATGGCAGAAATCACAAGCGCCTTCGCCATTCGGGCCCTTTCCTACACTGGTGCGCGGCGTAACCGAGGTTGGCGGCCGATTCGTGGGAATGTAATGGCCGTCACCCGGGTTATCGACCAGTGAACCGTGGCAGTGCTGGCAATTCAGCGCCTGGGCCGGTGCAGTCAGGTGGTGTACAGATGCCTGTCCGGGTATCTGCTGGTGGCAATTCAGACAGTTCTCGAAGTTTTTTCCCACCTCGAAATATCCCAGATCCGGATTGAATTCCATCACATGACAAGCAATACATTCATAGATCTCTCCCGGCGTTCCAAATGGCGCATCCGTTGGGTTCTGAATCACCTGTCCGATCCGTGCATGGTGCCGGTTGGTAATAATCCCCGGTTTGATTTCCGGAGGATCAAATGTCCAACCAATTTCAGCCAGATCATCCGGCGTCAGGCGATCCGAGGCATGGCAGTACCAACAGTTCCGCCTTTCCAGGTCATTGAACACACCATCCGGAATCCCGATATTCTGGTTTACCGGTGGTGCAGGTACGGCTGCCCAACTGGCAGTGGCAATCCCTCCCGCCACAACCAGCAAGCATATTTTTGCAAGTTGCATAAACATGGTAATAATCTCCCATTTCCCTAACCGTATGGCGGAATTGCACATACGGCGCAACAGCAAATAAGCAACACTTATGCCAGCACAAATTTTTCCTCATAACATTGCGCTTTGAGCGCCGGGAAAGAAGAAAACCACTGGAAAAACGGAAAACCTTCCATTTTTCAGTGTCTTGAAAAATATTGGAACAAGTTGCCGAGAAAAAAAGAATGGTGGCGCCAAATCCCGGCATGGAGCATGACAATCCCTATTGCAGGAAAAAAACGTAAATTCAATACGTTGGAAGAATCCTGAAAAAAAGTTATTCAGGTTGTTTGAAGACCCGGCCAACGATATGCTGCGCCTGCGCAGAAATATAACTCATTGATTCAATTAAATATATATTTCAACGCAATCGGCTCGCTTCGAGCCAGCAGGCAAACCCCAAACCAAGACTGTTGGCTTCAATCTGTCGCCACTTGAATACACAATAATTTTGTGTTTTCTTTAAGCTATTGAAAAAAAAGAAAATGCCTGCGTCGCAGAAAAGAAACGCCCGAATGATTTTCCTATAGACACTATTTCGCACACAGGCTTTCCAGTTGATCCAGCTCAAACTGGGTAAAACCCGCCGCCAGCCGCGCTTCCTTGTGCAGGGGACAACTCATATGTCCGTGCAGATATTCGTCGATGAGGGAAAAATAGGTTTCCTCGGAATCGAGCCGCCGTTGTTCACAGAGATAGTGAAACCAGCGCGAACCCGCTTCCACATGCCCAACCTCATCCCTGAGAATGATGCGCAGCACGGCAACGGTTTTGTCGTCACCAATGGCTTCGAACTTGCGCATGATGCCCGGCGTGACATCCAGCCCCCTGGCTTCCATCACTCTTGGCACCATAGCCATGCGCACCAGGGGATCATGGGCCGTCTGTTGCGCCAGCCCCCATAGGCCATTATGCGCCGGAAAATCCCCGTACTCATACCCCAGATCACGCAGCCGCTGGCGCACCAAGCCAAAGTGATACACTTC
Organism: Sedimenticola sp.; assembly: GCA_027068795.1. Taxonomy (GTDB): domain Bacteria; phylum Pseudomonadota; class Gammaproteobacteria; order Chromatiales; family Chromatiaceae; genus Thiolapillus. Next base: position 26,877 of record JAMOMB010000173.1, read on the forward strand.
TTCCACCGCCACCTTTATCCAATCATCATAAAAGGCTTCTGGCATATTGGGGAAACGATATACGGCATCCAAGGCGAGATTGATTGCATTGAACTCGATATGGGCGATGGCATGAAGCATGGCCGCCTGTCCTTCCACCGTGCCCAGCCTGCGCCGCGGCACCCGCCGCGGGGCCACCAGCTCCGGCTTTTGCGGGTGGCCTGCCTGGTCAACAAGGGGAAGAGCGGGAGGGGAAACCAGGTCCAGCTCACCTGCCTGCCACGCCCTGGACAATCGTTCCACACAGGCCATCTTGGCCTCAAGATCATTTTCCTGCAAGCATTCCAGGGCGCGCTCGTGCACTGTGTTTTTCATCCAGGGATTGTAACAGTGGAACCTCGGGAAACCTACTCAAAACCATCTGCAAAAATGGGTTGGCATTCCGGTTCAGGACAATACTCAAATGCACCGAGATCCTGAGCGCCGGATTGGGCGCGTGCTGCTGATTTGGCATGTTTCACATATTGCCGCAGCACCGGGTACGCACCCGCAGCCGCCGCCAGGGGCGCTGCCTGATCAATTGCGCCAGACCCCTGGGTCAGGGAGAAATCCTGGCTTCCCTCGTCCTTGAACCCTGGATCAACGCCGCTGATATTGCCAATTGCACTCAGGCTGCCCCCCAGGACGCCATGAGCCGCCACCCAGCCGGAAGAAATCCAGTTGTTGCGCAATTCGGCAATGCCGTCTTCATTCAATATGGCCAGGTAGCGGCCGCCAGAGGATGCATACAGGATGTTGTTGCGAATATCGGCATGCTCGTCGTTGCTGGACAGGCGCACCAGGGTGGTATTGCCGCTGCGGGTGGAGACCACGGTGTTGTGATAGAAATACAATGTACCTTTGCGGTAGATGCTTTGGTTTCCACTGTCTCCGCCATAATGCACGATCTGGCTGTTTCCGGCGCC
>JAMOMB010000174.1 GCA_027068795.1 Sedimenticola sp.
GCCAATACGCACTGCCTTGCCATATTCCATGGCTTTTTCGATCATGGCGTTGAATTGTTCGTCTTTTTTCTCCCCACTCCCCACATTGCCGGGATTGATACGATATTTGGCCAGGGCCCGGGCGCAGTCCGGATATTTCTCCAGCAGGCGATGGCCGTTGAAGTGGAAGTCTCCTACCAGAGGCACATGTACGCCCTGGGCATCGAGCTGCCGGCGTATTTCCCCCACAGCATCGGCGCTGGCCTCGTTGTTCACCGTCAGGCGCACCAGTTCGGAACCGGCAGCCGCGAGTTCGGTGATCTGGGCGACGCTTGCGGCGACATCCGCCGTATCCGTATTGGTCATGGATTGCACCACAGGGGGCGCATCTCCCCCGACAGTGACATGCCCCACGACCACGGGAATGGTGGAATACTTCTTTACCATGATGGTTGATTACCGAAACGATGCAGAACCAGGGATTATAACGCAGGATTCCAGCATGACTCCCGGCCATGCGGGAGACAACCGGCTCTCTACCGCAGCTTTCCAATCCCCAGCATCTTGAGGATGTATTTTTCGTAGACAGGTTCAGTGGAGCCTTTCTTCATTTTGCGGATAAAGTATTTCTCGAAGGCAATCTTCGCCATATGCACCCACTTGCCCTTTTTGAACCAGGCCACATTGCGCGGGGGAATCTGCGGCAGCGCCACGAAGGCAGCGCCGGTATCACCCATATCCGCCAGGCAGATGGCATTCCAGGTGGCCTTGGTATCCCGTTCCTTGCCCTCCAGTTCATTGGAAATATTATGTACGATGGCGGTCACCATGGACTCGATCATGTAGCCCGTCTTGGGCGCACCAGTAGGCACGGGGGTGGCCTCCACAGGGGGAATGGCAATGCAGACGCCTGCCGCATAGATGTTTGGATAGGTGGGATTGCGCTGGTAGGCATCCACGAATACAAAACCGCGGGGATTGCACAGATTCTCCACCTTCATCACCGCATCCACGCCCTTGAAGGCCGGCAGCATCATTGAGAACTTGAATTCAACTTCATGGTCCTTGATCTTGTTGCCGGCGTCATCATATTCCTCAACATACATCTTGCCTTCTTCCACCTTGGTCACCTTGGCGTTGGTGATCCAGTTGATATGGTGGTTGCGCATCTCGGATTCGAGCATGCCTTTGGAATCACCCACTCCCCCCAGGCCCAGATGGCCGATGTAAGGTTCAGAGGTAATATAGGTCATGGGCACGCGATCCCGAATTTTGCGCCTGCGCAGGTCGGTATCCACGATGAAGGAGAATTCATAGGCAGGGCCAAAACAGGAAGCAAAGGGCATTGCGCCTACCACCACATGGCCGGGATCCTCCAGCAGTTTCTTGTAGTTTTCGTGCGCCTTTTGCGCATGATCAACAGTACAGATGGAATCGGTAAAACCTCCATCTGGGCCGGAACCCGTCACTTCTTCGAAAGCCAACCGGGGGCCGGTAGCAATGACCAGATAGTCGAAATCCAGAATATCCCCGCCTTCCAGTTCCAGGCGATTGCTCCCGGTATCAATTCTGTCGCAACGCTTGGCGATAAAGTTGATGCCCTTGCGCTCTACATGAGGACGAATATCAAAGGTGATGCTGGCGCGATCACGCCAGCCAACGGCCAGCCAGGGATTGGAAGGAACAAACTGGAAATAGTCACGTTCGTTGACTAGCGTTACTTGATGCTCCGAACCCAGCTTTTCACGCAATTCATACGCAGCCGGCATACCGCCGGTTCCAGCGCCAAGTACTACGATATGTGCCATGGGATGCCTCCTGGACTAAAATACTGCTGAATGATCGCTGCGACGACCGCACTGCGAAGACATGGGATCAGCGAACGAAAGGAAGCCTGGATTATGGCAAATCCATACCTGGTTTGCCATCCAAAATCCACCGCACAGGCGGTTCTGGATGTGATCTATCAAACAGTATCGCCAAATGCTGGCCGGATCGATAAATCAGTAACTGCCTACAGGTCGCCAGTTACTCCGGCATCAACAATGCTGTAGATGGTATCACGTACTTTTTCCGCCAGCGGCTGCAAGTCTTCCGGCAAGCTGACGCCTTTCACCATCATGTCCATATTCATGGTGACAATCCAGCCCTGCCCCTTGGCATCTTTCAGCACTGCAATGCGGCAAGGCAGAAAACCCGCAAAAATAATGTCATGCTCCACCATTTTCTTGGCGATCAATGCATCGCAGAAAGCCAGAATCCGCATGTAGTTCGCTTCTTCTCCCATGGCCTTTACCTGCTCTGACAGAGGCAGATCTGCAACCAGTTTGAAGTTCAGGTTGTTGGCGCGCAGCATCATGGAATCGATAGCATCCTCTACGGACACGTCGTCATTGATCTTGAACTTCTGAATGCTGCTGCGAACCATTTGTTCCATGGTCGCCTGATCCATGGCGGGCATGGCCGCTGGCTTTTCCGCCGCCAGGGCGAAGGTGGAGACAAGCAATGCCAGACCAATAGCCAGAATCGTTTTCATGTATCAACTCCTCATTCTAAAGGGAATAATTATTCAAGGCAGCCTTTGGACAAGTCTATTTGGTATCATTCCGGCGCAAAGCGGGATGGCGACTTGATCGAAAGCTCGTTGACGACAAATACTACCCTGTAACCGGCCTGGACGAAAGCGTTTCACCACCACCTCGCTGCTGATAGAGGACAGGCGTCTCCAGAGAGATATTCCGCTCCCGCGCCACTTTCAGCAGCAGCGCCAGCATCAACTGGCGGATTTTCAGCACCTGCCGGGTCTCCTTGATGTAGTAGAAACAGGTCCACTGCACTGCATAATCACCGCTGCGGGTCGCCCGAATTTCCACCTCGTACTGGTTTTCGATGGGCAGGTCGGGGTCATCTCTGCTCAACTCGATGACCCGGGTAAAAAGCTCGTTTACCTGCTGTTCCGTCACATCATAGGAAACATTGATACTGAGTGCTTCACGCAGACCTTTTGCAGAGGCAAAGCGCGACAGGTTGTGCACCGTCATGTTTCGCAGCTTGGTGTTCTGGATCAGGATGCGATGGTTGTTCGCCAAATGCAGCACCTCGGTAAAAAACACCTTGGTACGAAACACCATGCCAATCTGGTCGTCATCTTCACCCAGTTGAATGATGTCTCCTTCCTCGATCAGACGACTGTTGAGAATAACCAGCCCGCTTACCAGATCCGGCACCCAGGAACCCTGGGTCAAGGCCAGCATGACGCCAATCACCCCCAGTACGCCTCCCGCTTCCAGCAGGGTGCTGAAGCCAAGGATACGGATTACCGCCACCAGCACGACGATAGAGATAACCACACCACCAATCAGGGTCAGCAGGCGCGAATTATAGGTTTCAACATAGATGGTTTCTTCCGCGCGTGTTCTCTCATGTCCCCAGCGCCGCCGGATCAGCCGGCTCATGACATAGAAACACAACCAGCCAACGTAGATCGCCAGCAGTACGCCCAGGGTGCGGGTCACCCATACGGTTCCGCCTTGCGGATGCATTACCGCATTGGTGGTGACAAATACCACAGCAATGATATTGGCGATGCGAAATACATTCAGCCTTCCGCGAAAACGCTGCTGATCATCACCTTCGGGAAAGACGAGTTTCAGCAACGGGCGGGAAAACAACAGCAACAACAGATTGGCGCCGAGAAGGAAAAGATCCATTGCCGAAAGCGATTCCACCAGGGTGTTCCAACTCATTGCTTGTTCCTTGCGGCAAGTTTTCGCCAGATCCAGCTGTTTGGTCTGTCTGTTCCGGTAAGCATATAGTCGAGGGTCGGCCCATGGCACAGCGTCCATTCCATGGTGGAAAACACTTTTCGCACACCGCAAAAGAGCAGTTTGTCATCCGGCAGCAGGGAAACATCCTCTTCCGGCAACAACTCCCGGCTATTGCGGCTGATGCGCAACAGCGCGATACAGTTCAGGGAGCGCGACCTGTCAGAAGGATCACGCATGATATCCTTGAGACGCACCATGCCTCCTTGATCCAGCACCTCCCGTACCGCGCAATGCCTCTCGTCGCCAATGACTACCTCCTGAATTGCCGGCACCCGCTCCCCCACCAGACCGGCAATGCGACTCACCAGCAGGCAGGCCCAGTCTTCATCTTCGTAGGCGGCCAGGCTCATGAATTCATACAACATGGGGGTGGCCAGCAGCACCCGTATTTTCTCGGCCACGATAGCGCTGGGATGCATAACCATATCCGCGCCCACGGCTTCATACAACGCATCGTTCTCACGGTAGTTCTGCCGTGCGATGACAAACAGCTTGTTGGTCATCGCCCGGGCTGTCATTACGATAGAGAGATTATTTGCATCATTGTCCGTGCCTGCAACAATGCCCACGGTATTCTGTATGCCCGCCTCCAGCAAGGTTTCCTCTTCCGTGCCCCGCCCCTTGACCAGCCCCTGCTTTGGCTCTCCGGTCTTTTCCGGCGTGGCCTCGACCACGGTGATTTCCATATCCTCCTTGCTCAGACGCTCGAAGACGGCCTTGCCAAAGCGCCCGTATCCACCAATGATCCAGTGCCCGGTGGCGGGTGGATAGACCGGATCCGGCAAAAGGGAACCGGATTTTGCGGTAAGCCAGCGCTGCAGCAGATACAGCCCCGGCGTCTGCAAGGCAGTGGAGAGGTATTTTGCAAAGGTGTCAAATGGGTCAATGATGTAATCCGTGCCGAACGAGGCCATATTGGCCTCGACATCATGAGAGTCCGCCCGGCAAATCACCGTAGTTGCCGGATTGAGCAACTTGGCGGTAATGGCGATCTTCAGGTTGACTTCATTGTCATTGGTCAAGGCCACCACCCCTGCGCATTGGGGATGCCGCAGACCTGCCTCCAGCAGGTATTTTGGCGTATGCGCATTGGCATGCAGGGCGGGCACATAGTCCCGCAGGTTCTGCAACTTGATCAGATTGATTTTGCGCTCGTCCCGATCCAGCACCACCACATGTTGTCCCCGGTCGGTAAGGGCGCGCGCCAGTTCCTGCCCTGTCTCGCCATAGCCGCACAGTACATAGAAGGGCTCCCGCATGTGACGGATGCGCCGGGTGAAACGCCGTTCCTTGATGGCATGCTGGAAGGTCTTGTCCTGAAGCAGGGTGAGAATGGTGCCAATGGCGTACAGCCAGGCAATCACTGACAAATAGATGCACACCAATACCCAGGCGCGCTGGCCATCGGTAAATTCATAGGGAATTTCGCCAAAACCGATGGTGGTGGACATGAAACTGACAAAGTAGAAGGCATGGAAAAAGCTCATATGCCAGGGATTGCCCTGGTCATCCTGCCCAGGAATCAGCACCAGTCCCAGCACGGAAACGGCGTACACCAGCACCAGAGTCAGCAAGGGACGGCGCATACGCCGCAAGATGAGAAAGACGATATTGTCCATCAGTCTGCAAACACCGGGAAACCCGCAGAGGGAGTCGTCTTCATCTACGCAGCATCACCGTCTCGATAATCAGCAGCACCACCGAGATGACATTCGCCAGCATGGCGCCGCCGCTGAGGGAAACAATACTGGCCACCGCTGTTGGGGTAAGGCCGGTGCCGGAGATGTGCTCCACCCACATCCACACCACAGCGGCGCTCACCAGTTGCAGCACGGCGACAAAGCTGGTGGCCAGCAGCACTGCGCCCAGCTGGCTGCGGTCACCAAATTTCAGGGCGGTGGCAATGATATTGACGATGAGCACGGCAAACAGCTCATACACATTGTGATGAGCGGCGTTGTCGATCTCCCCGACGAAAAAGCCAAAGTTCAGGGTAAGTGAAAGAACAATAAAAAAACCGAAGACCACTTTTTCCGGATTCATGGGTATTCCCGCATGCTTGGATGGTGTTTCCGGAATGTAGCAGGAAACTTTGCCTGAAGGAAAGCGCCATCACCCTTTGCCGCAACTTTATGCTATTTTCTTTATCCATGATACGTCCTCCCTCCAACAGAAATACGGATAAAAGCCTGGTCGCCGCCTTTGTCCTGGCGCTGGTTTTCGCCACTCCCTTCACCAGCCTGTGGTCCCGCAGCGAATTGCCCTGGCACCTGCCCTATCTGCTCTGGCTGGGCGCCATATTGCTTCTCGTGCTCTCCCAGCGCCGGCGGAAAAAAACTCCCGGGAAAAACGAAAGAACATGACCCTGGAACTGCCAGCGCTGTTTACAGCCGGGTTTCTGTACCTGGTATTGCTGTTTCTCATCGCCTATATCACCGACCGTGGATGGATACCGGAACACTGGGTATCCCACCCCCTGGTGTACACCCTTTCCCTGGGTGTATACGCCACCTCCTGGACCTAC
>JAMOMB010000175.1 GCA_027068795.1 Sedimenticola sp.
GCAGGAAGCGACTGAATCCGACATAGATAGTGGCCGGGTTAATAGCCTAAAAAAAGGTTCATCGCGCCTTTCCGGGGAAAGCGGCCTTGATTTTGAGGAAGAAATAGGCGTTGTCCCGAAAGCCATAGGCCATGCGCTTGATGACCTTGATCTTGTTATTGATGCCTTCCAGTACGCTGGTATGCAAGGGGTATTGTGCGCTGGCAAGAATGCCGCGCAGATAATGCTTCAGTCGTTTCGCAAACCGGATGGCAGGAGGCAATCCGCTTTCATGACATAGCCTGTACCAGTGCCGCCATCGCTTGAACCCTTCCCATGGGCTTGAGGCATACCAGATATCCTTGAGCAGGGTTTTCAGCAGGTAGACGGTCGCCAGCGGCTGGTTGGCTCGCAGGAGTTCTTCCAGGCGGGTTTCCTGCTCACAGCTGAGGTTGTCCCGATTGCGCAGCAACAGCCAGCGACTGCGCTTGATTACCCGGCGAGCCGGTTTATCCTGACGCAGAGCATTGGCCTGGTCCACACGCACCCGGTCAATGACATCGCGACCAAACCGGGCCACCACATGGAACAGGTCATAGACGACCTCGGCCTGAGGACAATGGGCCTTCACCTCCCGGTCGAAAGCCGTATTCATGTCCATGGCCACCGCCTCGATATGTCGGCAGTGCTCACCCAGTAGGCGAAAGAAGGGGCGGATCGCTTCCCGGCTGTTGCCTTCGCCCACCCACAGCACCCGAAGTGTATCGGCATCCATGATGACCGTGGCATAGCGGTGCCCCTTGTGCAGGGCGAACTCGTCCATCACCAGCCGGGTCACCCCTTCGGCATCGAATGCCCCATGAGTGGCTTCCAGCCGCCGCAGGTCAATACACTTGACGGTATGCCAGTGCAGACCGGTGAGCTGGCAGACATGGCGGATGGGCAAGAGCTGAACCAGAGCCTCGACCCAGGCTTCGAGACGCCGGGTCAGGCGGCGGTGGGGCGAAAGCCACTCCAGCCGCTCGGTGGAGCGACCACAGCGCAGACAATCCACACGCCGGATCGGCAGCTCAAGAGTGATGCGGCGATCGAGCAGATCCCGGTCCCGAATGCGGCGAATCCGGTGGTCATGGACCAGAGCACAGCGCTGACCGCAACGACTGCAGCGGGGCATCAAGGCCGGGTCTGGTTCCAGGACAATCCGATACTCAGATTCGCTGGGTTCTTCAATACGGGCAATACGGAAGCCTTTCCAGGCGTCTTCCAGCAGGCTAGGATTCGACATGACAGCAGCGGGGTGGTTGTTCTTGTGTGTTTGGCGACTTCAAGTCTAACCAAACCGCTGTCTGTCTTCTTCCTTCCTGCCTGCCCGCCTACTTCAGCCTGTCAACCTCGGCTTCCCCGCAAATGCGCGATGAACCAT
>JAMOMB010000176.1 GCA_027068795.1 Sedimenticola sp.
TTCAAGTCAGAAGAAGGTTGGATTTTTTTAGGCCAGTAGCTCAATTGGTAGAGCAGCGGTCTCCAAAACCGCAGGTTGGGGGTTCAAGTCCCTCCTGGCCTGCCATTTCACAGGGCTTTGGTTCTGCTGGCGCTGCCACGGGGCTGGAGCACTGAAGTAGGCAGGATGAACACGAAAACTGAAACACAAGGTTCCACTATGGATACAGTGAAGCTGCTGATATCCGTAGTCATGCTGGTGGCCGGCATCGTTGGATTTTATCTGTTCGAGGCGCAGCCCCTGTGGGTGCGCCTGCTCGGGTTGCTGGCGATTATCGCGATGGCGATTGCCGTCGCCTTGCAGACAGACCAGGGGCGGCGCATGAAGGCCTTTGCCTCTTCCGCCCAGATGGAGGTGCGCAAAGTGGTCTGGCCCTCGCGCCAGGAAACCCTGCAAACCACCCTGGTGATCTTTGTGGCGGTGCTGTTGACCGCGCTGTTCCTTTGGGGCGTGGATTCAATCCTATTCGTGCTGGTGCGCATGTTTACAGGGCAGGGAGGCTGACGTGGCGAAACGCTGGTATGTGGTGCATGCATTTTCCGGGTATGAGGGCAAGGTAAAGGCCTCTCTGGAAGAGCGCATCGGGCGCATGGGAATGCAGGACTATTTCGGTGAAATTCTGGTGCCCACGGAAGAGGTCGTGGAAATGCGTGGCGGGCAGCAGCGCCGGAGCGAGCGCAAGTTCTTTCCCGGCTATGTGCTGGTGAACATGGAGTTGACCGATGAAACCTGGCATCTGGTGAAGGATACGCCCCAGGTACTGGGCTTTATCGGTGGAACCGAAGACAAGCCCGCGCCCATCACCCAGAAGGAAGCCGATGCCATCTTGCAGCGGGTGCAGGAAGGGGCGGAAAAACCACGTCCCAAGGTGTTGTTCGAGCCGGGCGAAGTGGTGCGCGTTATCGATGGCCCGTTCAACGATTTCAATGGCGTGGTGGAAGAAGTGGATTATGACAAGAGTCGCCTGAAGGTATCGGTTTCCATATTCGGTCGTTCTACTCCTGTCGAACTCGAATTTGGTCAGGTAGAAAAAGGCTGACTTTTGTTGTGACTGGCATTGAAATGTCAGTCTGAGCGTGCTTTTGGCGCGTTTTTTGACTTTTACGCACAGGAAGTGCGGCGCGAAGCGACAGCGGAGCGGAGGCGCAGCAAAACCGCGTTTTTGCGAAGCCGAGTCGGGAAAGGGCAGGGATAGCCCTTGGCAAGAATGTTATTCCGCACAGGAAGTGCGGCGCGAAGCGACAGCGGAGCGGAGGCGCAGCAAAACCGCGTTTTTGCGAAGCCGAGTCGGGAAAGGGCAGGGATAGCCCTTGGCAAGAATGTTATTCCGCACAGGAAGTGCG
>JAMOMB010000177.1 GCA_027068795.1 Sedimenticola sp.
CCAACATTGCCGGCCCCGGCGGGGTGGCGGGCAGTTATGTCAGCGGCACCTTCACCCTGAGCAACAACGGTGAGCCGACGGAAACCGGCGGCCTGCCCGGCAGTGACGATGGCGACAGTGGTGACGAAGACAACGGCAACATGAGCGTGGACTTCGGCTTCTACCAGCCCGTGGCCTCTCTTTCTGTAGTAAAGAGCTCGTCTTTTGATCCGGGAGCAGACGGTCATGCAACCGTGGGCGATATAGTGACCTACACTTATGTCGTGGAGAACACGGGCACGACCGTGCTGACCGGGGTGAGCATTCACGAAGATGCGGCGAGATTTACCGGAACCGGTATGCTGCCGGTCATAACCTGGCAGAGCAACAGTGATGGCAGTCCGGAAGGCACCCTGGTTCCTGGCGAACGGGCGCTCTATGCTTCAACCTATGCCATCACCCAGGATGATATCGATGCGGGAGGCATCGACAACCAGGTGCTGGGTACGGGTACGCCTCCGGGCGGCCCGGCGGTTTCCGACTTGTCAGACAGCGGAAATACGGGTGATCCCAATGAGACGGGGCAGCCCGGATCCTCTCTGGAGGATGACGCCACGGGTACGCCTTTGTCTGCTCCGCCTCCTCCACCGCCAACGGCCATTCCGACGCTATCTGGATGGATGCTGATCCTGATGTCATTGCTGCTGTTGCTGTCGGTTGGCGGCTTCCGGGCGGGCAAGCGGGCATAGACAACTCGCCGCGGATGCTGCTGACGGTATTTTCGCATTCGGCACAAGGATGTGCGGAATGGGAAATGCACTGCGCCGGAGCCGTTTCCCTGCCGGCCCATCCCCGCGGGAAACGGGACAAGGTGCAAACGAACGCCCAGGAAATGATCTGCAATCTGGCCGAAAGGCGGATCATTTGACGGGGCTTGCTGTCTTTTCCTCCATGGCCGCCGCAGGGCGGGCATGATCTTGATTTTTTCCCGGCGCCCTAAGGTAGAATTAGGGCGTTTTCTTCTACCTGGAAAGAACTATGAGCAATCTTGAATCCTTGAACATACCTGCATGGGGGTCTGAAGAGGCCTTGCGGAAGGAAAAGCATGTCGCCCGTTTCCTTGCGCGTGAGTATAAAACACTTGTTGAGAATCCAGTGTCGGTAGATGAGCTTAATCTCTGTCCGTCAGTTGGTGAATTATCTGAGCAGACATCTGATTTGATGGATACTCATTATGATGAAAAAATGGAATTTTTTGATAGCTTTCTCGATACTCATTATCGAACGTATACAATGGCTTATTATGGAGAAACGCCTGAAGCCGTGAGAAATTCCAACATCTCCCTTGAGGAGGCACAGGGGAATAAATTTCAATTAATTTGTGAGCGTATAGGGATAAAGGGCAATGAGCGCATATTGAATTTAGGCTGCGGGTTTGGTTCTTTTGAACAATACTTATTTGAAAACTATCCAGATATTGAAGTTGTTGGCGTTACTCCAAGTATAATCCAAGTCAATTTTTTGAATGAGTGTATAAACGATCCGGAACACATTTTTTCTAAGCAACCATTTGCCGTTATCCATAAGGATCTTGAATCCCTTGATGATATGGATGTTTCGCCAGGTAGTTTTGACGTGGTGACTTCAATTGGTCTGATCTGCGCAATAAAAAACCTTGAGCAACTGCACGATAAAGTTTCTAGGTATCTCAAACCAGGTGGAAAAGCATTCCATCATTTGATTACATCTAAACCGGTCATTCCTCAGTTTTTGGATCCAAGTCAGAGCTTGATTGGGGTTTATTTTCCAGGGGGGCGAATTTGGCCATTTACGGAGCTGCCAAGGCACACAAGGGAGTTGGAGCTGGTAAATAGTTGGTTCATCAATGGAATGAATTATTGGACTACTTTGGATGAGTGGCACCGGCGGTTTTGGTCAAATATTGATGAGTTGCATCGCCACCTTCCAGATGAGCGTCTTCAATTTTGGAGCGATTATTTTATTCTCTGTAAAGCTTGCTTTCTTCCAGAGGATGGTACGCTTTTTGGCAACGGCCACTACCTGTTTCGCAAGCCCAAGTGACTATTGGGCAAAACGGCTTACAGCCAGAACGGCGTTGAGCCCGCCAAAGGCAAAGGAATTGCTCAATGCATGTTCATATTTTCTTTCCACGGGTTCATTGGGCGTATAGTCGAGGTTGCAGTTCTCCCCTGGCGCAGTGAAGTTTGCGGTGGGGGGGATCACTCCCTCTGCCAGGGAGAGCACAGTGGCGATGAGCTCGATGGCGCCCGCCGCGCCCAGGGCGTGCCCGTGCATGGATTTGGTGGAGGAGACCAGCAGCTTGTCGGCATGATCACCGAAGACTTCCCGTATGGCCGCGGTTTCCGAAGGATCGTTCTGCTGCGTTGCCGTGCCGTGGGCGTTGATGTAGGCCACATCTTCCGGCGGCAGGGCGGCGTCATCCAGGGCGGCCTGCATGGCCCTGGCCGCGCCCTCGCGGGAGGGATCGGTGATGTGGCAGGCATCGGCGCTCATGCCAATGCCGCTGACCAGGGCGTGGATGGCCGCGCCGCGCCGCCGGGCATGGTCGAGAGACTCGAGGACCACGATGCCGGCGCCCTCTCCCAGCACCAGCCCCCTGCGGTCGGCGCTGAAGGGGCGGCAGGTGTCCGGAGAGAGCACCCGCAGCGCCTCCCAGGACTTGAGCAGGCCGTAGGTGAAAGGGGCGTCCGCGCCCCCGGCAATGGCCACCTCCACCATCCCGGAGCGGATCATGAGCGCCGCTTGCGCCACGGCATGGTTGCTGGAGGCGCAAGCGCTGGACAGGGTGAAGCAGGGTCCCCGGATGCCCAGTTCCATGCTCACCTGGCTGGATGCCGCCGAAGGCATGCCCCGGGGGATGGTGAAGGGGTGCACCCGGGGTTTCTGTTCCTGGTACAGCTTTTGGTAGGTGATCTCGTCGGTTTCCTTGCCCCCGCAGCCGGTGCCGATGATGGCGGCCGAGGCTGCCAGATCCGCGGCTTCGAGGCCGGCGTTTTTCACCGCTTCCCGGGCCGCCACCAGGGCGAACTGGGAATGGCGATCCAGCAGCCCCAACTGGGCCGGGGGAAAATGCGCTTCCGGCGAGTAGTTTCGCACCTGGGCGGCGGTGGCGACCTTCAGGCCGGTTTCTTCGAAGCCGGACAGTGGTTCAATGGCGCTTGCGCCCCTGGCGAGGGCGGCCCAGTTGTCCGCTATGTTGTTGCCCAGGGCGGAGATGCATCCCAGTCCGGTAATGGCGACCGGCTTCATGCCTGGGCGGTCAATAACTGGTCTACACCTTCCACGATGTCGCGCACCGTGCGCAGTTTTTTCAATTCCTCGTTGGGGACTTCCACGCCGTACTGGTCTTCGATATCGAAGACCAGGGAGATGGCGTCCAGGGAGGTGACGCCGAGCTCCTCCAGGGAGGAGTCGAGGGAGATCTCTTCCACGGCCAGCATTTTTTGCCGGGCGATGGACTCTTTCAGGGTTTGTTCTATATCTTTTTTCATAAGAGGCGTATTTGGATTCCTGATGGGTTTTTCCGGATTTTTTGACAAACAGTGCTCAAGTTATCCGTGCTGCTGCCGACTGTAGAGCATAAGGGATAACAGGTTTTTTTTCCTCTCCATGCGCAGAATTGTTGGTTATTCATCACGTTTTTGGCAGGAATTGACGTAGATGGGCACCCATTGTGGGAATTTGGCGGCAGGAAAATACCCGGGGATTTTGTTAAATTTCCTTGAAAAACATGTGGCTATGCTTTCCTTTTGCTGATTGGTATTTTTTTTGCTTTCATGGTGCATGGGGAAGTAAGATCGTTACAAGGCTAGAGTGTGACCGAAATCATAGAGCAGGGTGTGCGAATGAATATATCAAGACAGCGTGGAGCTGACAAAACAGCGATCCAAACTATTTTGGGAAAACCAGGCGATCCCGTGCGCAGTGAGCGTGAGCAGGCCATTTTGCGGATTATTTTTCCAGTGATCTTCTTTTTCTATCTGCTTATAGATAGTGGAGGATACTATTATTTATTGTCAAATCACCAGCATCCATTTTTATTTGTGAGTGGGTTTTTGGTTGTTGCTGCGTTATTGCTTATATCTACTTATATTTCTCCAACGCCATCATTAGTACGCCGTGGGATTACGATTTCCATTGATATGGCAGCGACTTCCTATCTGCTTTACATTTCTGGGGCAGCAGGTGCTCCATGGTTCGGAGTTTACCTGTGGATCATATTTGGCAATACGCTACGTTACGGTGGTTGGAGCCTCTATTTTTCCACAGCTCTTGCAGTAATTGGATTTAGCGTTGTGCTTTTGGAGTCTTCTTACTGGCATGAGAATATATCCATGGGATTGGGGATATTGGTTTCGTTGCTTGTACTTCCTGGGTATGCTGCAGTACTTGCCCAACGCCTGCGCAACGCCCAGCTTGCGGCGGAAGCAGCCAACCAGGCCAAGAGCCAGTTTTTGGCGAATATGAGCCATGAGATCCGCACCCCGCTCAATGGCATCATCGGCGCAGCGGAGTTGCTCAAGGAGCGGGATTTGTCTGGCGAAGACAAACGCTTTGTCGATATCATCAATCATTCCGGTTCCTCGCTGTTGCAGTTGATCAACAATATCCTCGACCTGTCCAAGATCGAGGCCCACAAGCTTACGGGGGAATCCGTCTCCTTTGACCTGCATGAATGCCTCAATTCCCTTGTCGATATGATGGAGATCCAGGCGCAGAAGAAGGGCGTGCGCCTGGTGCGCAGTATCGACCCGAGGATTCCCTACAGGCTCAAGGGCGATGAACACCATTTGAAGCAAGTGCTCATCAACCTGCTGGGCAACGGCATCAAGTTTACCGAAGAAGGAGAGGTGGAATTGCGCTGTGTGCTGGCCGGATCGGAATCCGGTTCCGTGGCGCTTCAGTTCAGCGTACGGGATACGGGCATTGGCATACCCCTGGAGCAGCAGCCGAAGATACTCGAGCCTTTCGTCCAGGCGGAGAGCAGCACCTCCCGCCGTTTTGGCGGTACCGGCCTGGGCACCACCATTGCCCGGGATCTGGTGGAGCTCATGGGAGGGGAGCTGACTTTGGAGAGCGCCCCCGGCAAGGGAACCACTTTCCGTTTTACCTTGCCCATGGAGCGGGATGATATGGCGGCCCTCGCCGCGGATCAGTTGTCCATGGTGGGGCGTACCGTACTTTGCCTGATGCGGGAGGATGATCGAGGGGCGATTGTTTCTTCCCGTTTGTGGGAATGGAGCATCGACGTGCTTTCCGCCCACAGTGTTGGTGAGGCGGAGGAGTTGCTGCGGGAGGCTTCCCGCAAATACGCGCCCATTGCAGCCGTGGTGCTGGATGAGCGCTTTATCGAAGCCGGGACGTTTTCCCTGGAGCGTTGGCGCAGTAAGGCGCTGATTCCCGGCGATGTTCCCGTAGTGGTGACGAGCATTGGCGAAAACCGCGAACCGCTTCCCCTTCCCGGGGAAGAGCGGGTGTCGCCGCAACTGGTGTGGGTGGAAACCGAGGAGGCGCTTTTCAATGCCTTGCATGCCGCCCGCTTCCCCAGCAATCTCGATGAAGCCGTATTCGATGAGCCGGAGGAAAAAATTCGTCCGCTCAATATATTGATTGCGGACGACAACAGCACCAATCGCGTGATTCTTTCGAGCATGTTGCGCAGCGTAGGGCATCGCGTGATTGAAGCAGATAGCGGCGAAGCCTTTCTCGAAGCAGTGGAAAAGGAGAATTTCGATCTGGCCATGGTGGATATGCACATGCCGGATATGAACGGCATCGAGACATTCCAGTTGTACCGATTTGCCCATGCTGGCGATGAGATCATTCCCTTCGTTGTGATTACCGCAGACGTCACGGAAGCGACACGCAATGCCTGCCAGGAGGTGGGCATCGAACACATACTCTCCAAACCCATCGATACCAAGCAACTGTTTGAGGTGGTCGAACAACTGACGGCTGGAGAAACCCGGGACGCTCCGGAAGAAAGGGATGCGCTGCCGGCTGCGGCGGCTCTTGATGAGCTGCCTGTGGTGGATGCCGGCAAGGCGGAGGAGTTGTTGTCCCTGGATACCGGCAAGACGCTGGTGGCGCGTATTCTGGAGTGTTTCACGGAGGATGCGGAAAATGTCCTCACCCAGATGAGAGCGGCGTTGAAGGCCCGTGATCACTTCAATATGAAGGAGCTGGCCCACGCCTTGCGGGGCAGCGCGGCCAATGTGGGGCTGCCGCGGGTACAGGCGGCCGCCGAGCAACTGGAGCATATGCCGGAAGGGCGGTTCATGGCGATGCGCCTCAGCCAGCTCGATGAACTCGAGGATCTGGTTCAGGAATCGTCGTACCAGCTGTCCATCAAGTTCGGGCTGGAAAAGCCGCGGCCGAAGCTGCGGGTGGTGAACTGATCAGGCGCGCATCCTCGAAACCGTAGCGGTCTCTTCCTTGGGTTCCCAGCGTTTGCTTTGCGCCTTGAAAAGATAGTTCATCATGGTGAGGTTCTTTTCCGGCAGCTCCATTGCGGTGTCCACCCAAAGATCCACGATGCGGAACAGTTCCTCCCGCGAAATGGGATTGTGTTCGGCCATGATTTTGTCCACGGCGAAGTAGCCGCCTTCCCGGGACTGACGCCGCTTGATATAGTGATGCAGCATTTCCTCTCCCTTGCCGTCATCGGCCAGCAGATCCACCACCCCCAACTCATAGAGTTCGGCGGCAGTATAGATATTGCCGTTGGTGATCATGCGTTTGGCCAGGGCCGGGCTGATGCGGCGCGCCAGAAAACTGAAGGCGCCCATGCCGGGGAAGAGGCCAAACTGGGTTTCCGGGAAGCCGAAGCGCGCCCGTTTTTCCGCAATCACCACATCCGCCGCGAGGGCCATTTCAAAACCGCCGCCAAGGGCTTCCCCCTCGACCAGGGAAATGGTGCAAAGTTGGTTGTCGCCGCCAGACAGGTTTTTGTGGGCGATGTCCATACAGGTATGGGCATAGGCGGTAAGGCGTTCGCGGTCG
>JAMOMB010000178.1 GCA_027068795.1 Sedimenticola sp.
ATCAGGAATTCCAATGCGATGAAATCATTTGCGGTGCCAATCCGTTTACAGTTTACCGCGACATGCTGCCCGACCACCCGCGCGCCAAATCCGAACTGGAGCGCATCGGCAAACTGGAAACCGGCATGACGGCCTGCTCGCTTTATATCCGGCTGAATACGCCAATTGAAAACCTGAACCCCGATCTGAAAGGCCATTATGAATATGTCCGCCCCCCCGAGGGCAGCGAAGCGGAGCATTACGAAAGGTTCCAGTCCCGCAGCGGGTTTGACGATGATTATTCCAAAGGCGGGCTAACCCTGACCATCCATTCCAGCGTTGATCCGCAAGAGGGCACAGGCAGCATCCTGAACCTGTTTTATGCCGACAATTATGCCCGCTGGGCCAGTCTGGGCGACAATGCCTATCAGACACAAAAACAGATCGAGATCGACAAGATGCTGAAAGAGCTGGAGAAACTGCTGCCGGATGTGCGCAACCATATCGACATCATCGAGTTGGCCACCCCATTGACGATGCAGAAATTCACCGGCAATGAAGGCGGCGCGATCTATGGTTTTGCCCAGACGCTGGCCCAGTCGGGCAGACGGCGTTTCAAAATAGACAGCCCCCTGCACGGGTTGAAGTTTATCTCGGCCTGGAGCAATCCGGGCGGCGGGTACGAGGGTGTGCTGCGGGTCGCCGACAGTTACGCCAACCCAATCGGCTGGAAGGCCTATGTGGTGCTGGCGCTGCTGATTGCGGGGTCCACCCAGATCGGAAAACTGATGTAGGTCGCCCTCCCGACAAGCAAAAAGCCGCCCCATAACAGGGCGGCTTTTCAAATTTCCAAGGTCTTGGTCCCTGATTATTCTTTATCGAGCGACTCAAGTGCCTTTTCAAGCTCTTCCTTGCTGACTTCTTTTTCAGAAACATCAGCCAGCTCGAACGCGTAATCCACAACTTTGTCTTCAAACAAAGGCGCGCGCAGCTGTTGCTGCATCTGCGGGTTTTGCTGAACGAATTCAAAGAATTCACGTTCCTGACCGGGGTACTGACGCGCCTGGTTCATGATCGCTTGCGACATCTCGGCATCGGTCACTTCGACTTCGGCTTTCTGACCCATCTCGGCCAGCAACAGACCCAGTTTCACGCGACGCGCAGCCAGTTTCTTGTGCTCGTCCGTGGTTTCGATTTCGGGGTGATCGTGGCCCTGAACATCAGGGTTATCCTCGTGCCACAACTGATGGGCAATCTGGCCCGCTTCGGCATCCAGCAACGACGGGGGCAGTTCGAAATCCGAGTCCTTGTCCAGCGCATCCAGCAGCGCCCGCTTCATCACCGCGCGCGAGGCACCGGCGTATTCGGCTTCCAGACGCTCGCCAATCTGTTT
>JAMOMB010000179.1 GCA_027068795.1 Sedimenticola sp.
ATGACCAGTGCAACGGCAGAAGCCAGGATTGCGGTAGTCTTTTTCATTTGAGTTACCCTCATTTGTTTTGTCGAAAAATAAATATATTTACTTTCACTAGTGTCGCGCCTTTCGAGCGCTGAGCGGCAGAATACACCCTGCTGGATTTTTTGCAACACTTTTTTACAAAAAAACAACACCTCACTGCCGCGCGTTCGCCATCAGCCTGCGAAGCCGCTCACAAACGCCCTGTGGTAACGCTCCGAGAGTGTTGCATTATTGCAACAATAGTCGTCTTTTCGCTTTCGGCGCCTGTGCTATCATCGCCACTTCGCTCACTGCATCCCGTGCCATGAAACAGCTTTTCGACTTCTTCCCCATCCTGCTCTTCTTCATTGTCTACAAGTTTTACCTCGACCTGCCGGACGACTGGGTTCTCTCGGTCAACGGTCTGCTTCCCTTCATGGAGCTGGTTCCTGGCGAGGCAAAGCACGCCATATACATGGCCACGCTGGTTGCCATCGTCGCCACCGTGATCCAGGTCGCCCTGGTGGCGCTGATCAAGAAAAAAGTGGAGAAAATGCTGCTGGTCACGCTGCTGTTGCTGCTGGTGTTCGGCGGCGCCACCCTGTTTCTCAAGGATCCGGTCTTTATCAAATGGAAGCCGACCGCCATCAACTGGCTGTTTGCCGTTGTCTTTCTCGGCAGCCAGTTCATCGGCGAGAAGCCCTTGGTGCAACGCATGATGGGGCATGCCCTGGACATCGAGGATCGCTCGGTCTGGGCCCGCCTGAACCTGGCCTGGGTGCTGTTCTTCGTTGTCTCCGGCGTGCTCAACCTGGTCGTCGCCTTCAATTTCTCCGAAGACATCTGGGTGGACTTCAAAATGTTCGGCCTGCTGGGCCTCACCATGCTGTTCGTGATCGGACAGGCCTTCTGGCTGTCCCGTTACATCAACCCGGAATCCGAATCCTCCTGATCGGGAGACGCACATGTTGTACTGCATCATCGGCATCGACCGCCCCGACAGCCTGCCACTGCGCAAGCAGGCGCGACCGGCGCATCTGCAGCGGCTGGAAACTTTGCGCGACCAGGGACGTCTGATACTCGCCGGGCCCAACCCGGCCGTCGACAGCCCCGATCCGGGTCGGGCCGGCTTCTCCGGCAGCCTGATCGTGGCCGAATTCGAATCGCTGGAAGCCGCCCGTGCCTGGGCCGATGCCGACCCCTACGTGGCGGCCGGCGTCTATGCCGAGGTCAGCGTCAAACCCTTCATCAAGGTTCTGCCTTGAGCCCACTACCCAAGAGGAATATCCCGACCATGTCTTTGATCCACCGAACCCTGCCCGTCGTGGCCCTGGCCCTGAGCCTTTCCGTCCCCGCCGTTTTC
>JAMOMB010000180.1 GCA_027068795.1 Sedimenticola sp.
CGTTCGTCATGCGTTGGAGGAATTGCCGGAGCAAAGCCTGTTGTTCAGCGGGAATTCCATGTCGGTGCGCTTCCTGGATGCGTATTCCACGGGCAACAAGGATATTGCTGTTCATGGCAACCGTGGTGCCAGCGGCATCGATGGAAACCTGTCCACCCTGGCGGGGATCGCCAGCATGTGGCGAGGAGAGGGAAAGGTACTGGGAATCGTTGGTGATCTGGCGTTCTTTCATGATCTCAATGCCCTGGCGCTTGCGCGGCATCAGGATATGATATTGTTGCTGCTGAACAACCAGGGGGGCGGTATCTTTGATTTCCTGCCCCAGCGGGCGCTTCCCGAATATGAAGCCTGCTGGCGCACCCCGGTAGCGTTGGATCACGGACAGGCAAGCGCTGCATTCGGCGTGAACTCGGTGCAGGTGCGGGATGTGAATGCTTTTGCGCAGGCTTTTTCCCGGGCGATGGAGG
Organism: Sedimenticola sp.; assembly: GCA_027068795.1. GTDB lineage: Bacteria > Pseudomonadota > Gammaproteobacteria > Chromatiales > Chromatiaceae > Thiolapillus. The sequence goes on from JAMOMB010000180.1 coordinate 468, forward strand.
GGAAAGGAATGCAGCTGATTGAAATTGTTATCGATAGTGCCCACAGCAATGCGCTGCACCAGAACATTGCTGCGCAATGGGCCGATTGACGGGGTTTTCTCCTATGAACTGGAATCGCTTGCTGGAAGAGCAGTTTGCAGACATACGTTATGAACATCTGGACGGGGTGGCGAAAATCACCATCAATCGTCCCCAGGTGCGAAATGCATTTCGCCCCCAGACCATCCAGGAACTCATGGACGCCTTTCATCATGCGCATCATGATGCGGACATCGGCGTCATCATCCTTACCGGCGAAGGGGACAAGGCCTTTTGTTCCGGCGGGGATCAAAAAGTGCGTGGTACAGAAGGTGGATACAAGGATGAACAGGGCGTACAGCATTTGAATGTACTGGATCTGCAAATGCAGATCCGGCGCCTGCCCAAGCCGGTCATCGCCATGGTGGCGGGATACGCCATCGGTGGTGGTCATGTGCTGCACCTGGTTTGCGACCTGACTATAGCCGCGGACAATGCCCGCTTCGGTCAGACCGGCCCCCGGGTCGGCTCTTTTGATGCGGGCCTGGGGGCGGGCCTGATGGCGCGCACAGTGGGGCTGAAAAAAGCCAAGGAAATCTGGTTTCTGTGCCGTCAGTACGATGCCGGGGAAGCCCTGGAAATGGGCTTGGTGAATGCCGTGGTGCCCCTGGCGGAACTGGAGGAAGAAACCCTGCGCTGGTGCAGGCAGATGCTCAAGCACTCACCTACCGCCCTGCGGGTGCTCAAGGCGGGTTTCAACGCCGATACCGACGGCTTGGCGGGTATTCAGGAGCTGGCGGGAAACGCCACGGCGCTGTTCTATATGTCCGCGGAAGCGCAGGAAGGCCGGGATGCCTTTCTGGAGAAACAGGAGCCGGATTTCAGCAAGTTTCCCCGCCGCCCCTGAGTGATGAGTCCCCTGGCCGTATGGCTGTCAGCGATTCGCCCCAAAACCCTGGGTCTGTCCGTGAGTCCGGTGCTGACCGGCACCTGCCTGGCCTGGGCGGAAACGGGCGACTTGCAGCTGCTGCCCGCCCTGGCCGCGCTGCTGGCGGCCGTATGCATACAGATTGGCACCAATCTGCACAATGATGCCGCCGATGGGCGCAAGGGTACAGACGGCCCCGACCGGCTGGGTCCCCCACGGGCAACGGCCCAGGGCTGGCTTACCGCAACAAAGGTACAGCGGGGTGCGCAGCTTGCGTATGCCTGCGCCTTTGTTCTGGGAATCTACCTGGTGACAGTGGGCGGGTGGCCCATTCTGTTGCTGGGCCTGGTCTCCCTGGCTGCAGGGGCGGCCTATTCCGGTGGGCCATGGCCCATTTCGGCAACGCCTCTTGGAGAGCTGTTCGTATTTCTGTTTTTCGGCCTGGCTGCAACCTTGGGCAGCTATTATCTGCAAGCCGGACAGATCAGCCCGGCGGCGTTGCTGGCCGGCGCCATGCTGGGGTCGTTTGCCGCCGCCGTGCTGGTGGTGAACAATTATCGGGATCGCCAAACCGATGCCAGAAGCGGGCGCAAGACCCTGGCGGTGTTGCTGCCGCCCAAGGCCAGCCAGGTGGAGTATGCCTTGCTGTTGCTGTCACCTTTTCTGTTGCTGTCATATCTGTATGCAGCGGGGCTGATTTCCTGGCTACCGGGGTTGCTGCTTCCTCTGGCCTTGTACCTGGTTTTCCGGATCTTTACCTTGCCTGCCGGGAAGGCGCTCAATCATCTGTTGGCGGACACTGCACGTTTCCAGCTGGTTTTTTCCCTGGTGTTTTGCGCGGCGTTGGTCTTGTGAACAGGCTTGCGTCAGATACCGATTCGCGCTCAAATAGCTTTATCGTCGCCTGAAATGGAATTACCGTGATATGAAAAGTTTCCTGAAAACCGTATTTGCCTCCTTCACCGCCATGGTTCTGGTATTGGTGTTGCTCGGGGTGCTGATTGGCCTGGCCCTGACTGCGCAGGATATCCCCCGGCCCATAGAGGACAAAACACTGCTGACCCTCAATCTGGGCGTGCCCATCGTAGACCGGCAGCCGCGGCAGGATTTTGCATCCCTGCTGAACCAGACGTTGCAGGAGCAGGACAGGCAATCCTTGCGCACGGTAGTGACCGCGATTCGGCAAGCGGCGAAGGACGACAGAATCAGCGGCCTGTATATCAAGGGGAAGGTAGTGCGTGACGGGTATGCCTCGGGCTGGGCTGCGCTCAAGGAGGTGCGCGAGGCGATTGTGGCCTTCAAGGCCTCGGGAAAGCCGGTCATCACCTGGCAGGAAGATCTGGATGAGGCCACCCTGTATGTCGTCTCACCGGCAAATGATCTGGTGCTGAATCCCCTGGGGCTGCTGGAGTTCAATGGCTTTGCCAGTGAAATCATGTATTTTCGCAATGCGTTCGACAAGTATGGCATCGATGTTCAGGTTTCCCGGGTGGGGAAGTACAAATCCGCGGTCGAACCCTTTCTGCAGGATCACATGAGTGATGAGAATCGTGAACAGCTCGATACCCTGCTCAATGATCTGTTCGAGGAAGTGGTTTCAGGTGTCGCCGGCAGTCGCAATATCCCCCCGTCGGTGTTGCGTGATCTTGCAGAACAGGATGCCATAATTGAGGCCGAGCAGGCGCTGGAAAAAGGCGTTGTTACCGCTGTGGCTTACTATGACGAAGTACGCGGCAAACTCAGCAAACTGACAGGAAGCGAGACGGGTAAAGAGATTGAGAGGCAGCAAACCGTATCCCAGTATTTCGCCAGTTTGCCGCAGAAGAAAAAAGCCGGCGACAAGCTGGTTGTGATCTACGCGGAAGGAGAGATTATTTCGGGAAACGACAAGGATGAAGTAAGCGGCGACTATATTGCTTCCCTGCTGCGCAAGGCCAGGAACGATGATGAGGTCAAGGCTGTGGTGTTGCGTGTCAACAGTCCCGGAGGCAGCGCCAGCGCTTCCGATATCATCCAGCGGGAAACAATATTGCTGGCGGAACAGAAGCCATTGGTTGTTTCCATGGGTACGGTGGCGGCTTCCGGTGGCTACTGGATTTCCGCCTATGGTGACGAGATCTATGCGGAACCCAACACTATTACGGGTTCCATTGGTGTCTTCGGCCTGTTCCTGAACATCCGGAAGCTCATCAATGAAATCGGCCTGAATGTAGAAGTGGCGCGCACCGCGCCGGCGGCGGATGTATTCAGCCTGTACCGCCCCAAAACCGAACAGGAAATGGCGGTGATCCAGAAATTTATCGACAATATCTATTCCCGGTTTTTGGAGAAGGTGGCCGAAGGCAGAAAGCTGGACAAGGCGGAAGTGCATAAAATAGCCCAGGGACGTGTATGGTCAGGAAAACAGGCGCTGGAACTGGGGCTAGTGGACAAACTGGGCGGCCTGGGAGATGCGATTGCGGCGGCGGCGGAAAGGGCGAAGATAAAAGACTATGCCGTTGAGGAATACCAGAAGGGGGAAAGTCTCATGGAAGAAATCCTGAAGGAAATGGGCATGGAAACCCGCCTTCAGGGTGTCCCGCTGGCCCGGCCAATGTGGGAACAGTTGCGGCATTTGCTGTCGCTGACGGATGCAAAAGGCTTTTATGCGCGCATGCCTTATGATCTGACCATATACTGAAAGAGGAGCAGTGATGGAAACGGACAATACTTACCCGGAGGAGGACAAGAAGCCCCGGGGCTTTCGCGGCGTCCATGTTTTGTGGATTGTGCTGGGTACGGTGCTGCTTACCGCCGCGGTAACCTTCTGGGCGGTACGAACCTATATTTACGCCCAGGATTTCCAGCCCGTAGAACTTAGCAGCAAGGAACAGCAGCAGCTGAACAGCAAGCTGCGAATATTGGGCTATGAGCCGGCCCCGGCGGCGCCCGTGGCGGACAAAGCGGAATCCGATGAGCAATGGCTGCGTCCCGAGCGTTATGATGAAAGCCGGGGCAAACGTGAACTGTTCTTCACCGAGCGGGAGCTCAATGGCTTGCTGGCCAACAACAAGGATCTGGCGAAAAAACTGGCGGTGGATCTGTCGGATGACATGGTCAGCGCCCGTTTGCTGGTGCATGTGGATCCGGACTTCCCTTTGCTTGGCGGCAAGACCCTGCGGGTATCCGCGGGCGTGGAGGCTGGATTTCGTGATGAGCGGCCGGTGATCAAACTGCGGGGCGTAAGTGTGATGGGCATTCCCGTTCCCAATGCCTGGCTGGGCGGACTGAAGAACGTGGATCTGATCGGCGAATTTGGCGATGCCGGGGGTTTCTGGCATTCCTTCGCCCAGGGCGTGAAGGATATTCAGGTCGAGGACGGGCGCCTGAAGATCTCTCTGAAAGAATGACCCCCTCGGCAGGAGGGGGGTGTGTCAGTCGCAGGGTGAATTGAGAGGCGGAAACCTCAGTCTGTCGCTGCGACCACTTTTGCATCCGGGGCGTTTCTTCCCACGGAGTCGATGCCGTTGTTGCGCCCCCTTTCGGTTTTGTACATCTGGCTCTTGCCGATGATCTGGCCGTTGGTGGCGTTCAGAGTAAAGAAAAACTTGCCGTTGGTGGCGGTCTTTTTCTCGAATCGCTTGGGATCCTGGCTGTTCTTGCGCACGGATTCAATGCCGTTGGCGCAACTCTTTTCTGCTGCATACCCCTGGCTTTGCAGGATGGTTTCGCCATTGCCTGCCTTGAGGACGAAATAATGCTTGCCGTCTTTGCCGACGGAAGTTACGAACTTGCCTGCCATAGTGCTCTCCTTTCTGATGGTCGTAAAAAAATCGTAGGGCCTAGGTGCTTGTCTCGACATCATCGACATCAATCTGGCCGGTAATGCGTCGCCGGATATGTGACCAGGAAATGCCCACGGCGAGCAGAACCGATAACAGCACCAGGGCCACATAACCCAGCACCGAGGGGTTGTCCAGTGACAGCCAGCCATAAAAGATCATCGCCCAGATCATGCTGCCGAACAGGGCGACCACCAGCAAGGAGCCAAAAAAGCCCAGTGAGCGCGCTGTTGCGCGCAGATAAATGGCCCAGCCAATAATGAGGATGATCGCCGAGAGCAGGATAATGGGGTCGAGCTTGTTGGTGCTTTCGAGAAACCAGTGAACCCAGGAATGGCCGGAGGGATTGTAGGTGGAAAATACCAGAGCAAAGGCCACGACTACGCGAACGAGAAAATTGGTCCAGCGAAAAGCTGTAACGGCCATGAAAAACAACTCCCTGAATTTCTACTACCCAGGAGTATAGGAGAACTGGAATGATTTTTCCAATATGCCGGGGCTGGCTACCAGGGCGTTGGTGTTTTGCCCATTGCCACACTGACGATATAGGCAAAACACAGATAGGCGAACAGCAGGGAGAGATGGCGCAAGGTAGCGGTCGCACCGCGTAACGCCATTGCGCCAAAAACGATATAGGCCAGCAGCGCCAATAGTTTTGCCGTGAGCCAGGGGCTGGTGCCGGGATACTGGTGCAGGTTATAGGCCAGCCACAGGCCGCTGAAGAACAATGTGCTGTCAACCAGGTGGGGAAGGGTTCGCACCCATTGCCTTTTCAAGACCGGAGATTGCTTCAACATGAGAATGGCGCGCAGAGTGAATCCCAGCAGTGACAGCCCTGCACAGCTGACATGCACCAGCTTGATGAGGCTGTGATCGATCATTTCGGGGCGGCGCCGCTGATCCCGTGACTGGCTGCAAAATCCAGCATGCGTTGAATGGGGACCACGGCTTTTTGCCGGATTTGCTCGTCGATATGAATTTCGTTGTTACCCTTGCGCAGCAGTTGCTCCAGATTCTGCAGGGCGTTCATGGCCATCCAGGGGCAATGGGCGCAGGATACGCAGGTTGCGCCTTCCCCGGCGGTGGGGGCGGACAACAGTTTCTTGCCGGGGGCAAGTTGCTGCATTTTCCAGAAGATCCCGTCATCAGTGGCGACGATAAATGTCTCGTTGGGCATTTCCTGAACCGCCTTGATCAAAGCGGTAGTGGAACCCACTACGTCGGCCTGTTCGATAACGCTTTCCGGGGATTCGGGGTGCACCAGTACCGCAGCATCCGGGTGCAGCTTGTGCAGGCGTTCCAGGGCGAACGCCTTGAATTCTTCATGCACCACGCAAGAGCCTGGCCACAACAGCATGTCCACGCCGGTTTGTTTCTGGATGTATTTGCCGAGATGTTGGTCTGGCGCCCATAGTATTTTTTCTCCCTTTTCCGCCAGATGCCTGACGATGGGCAGGGCGATGCCGGAGGTCACCATCCAGTCGCTGCGCGCCTTTACTTCGGCGCTGGTGTTCGCATAGACCACTACAGTGTGGTCGGGGTGGGCGTCACAGAATGCCGAAAACTCCTTGGCTGGACAGCCCTCATCCAGAGAGCAGGTGGCGCCCAGATCCGGCATCAGTACACGTTTTTCCGGGTTCAGGATCTTGGCGGTCTCCCCCATGAAGCGCACTCCGCAGACAACCAGGGTATGGGCATCGACCGTGGTGCCGAAACGCGCCATTTCCAGGGAGTCGGCCACGCAACCGCCGGTCTCCTCCGCCAGTTCCTGGAGGTCGGCATCCACATAATAGTGCGCCACCAGCACCGCGTTGTTGTTCTCCAGCAGTGCCTTGATGCGCTGCTTGAGGGCGTGCTTCTCATGCGCAGAAAGCGCCGGCCACCGGGGGTGTTTGGGCACCTGGATGTCCGGGATGGGTTGCGGGGTCGTAACCATGGGCGAGGGATCGTCTGTTTAGAAAGCGTGCGGGTATTATGACTGAGGAAAGCTAGTCCCGCCACAACCAGGCCGCGCCGCGTACGCCGCTGCTGTCGCCATGCTGCGGCGGCAGGAGGCGGGTGCGGAATACATCGGAAAAAATGTATTTCCGCCAGCGGTCAGGGACGTTTTTGTACAGACGCCGCAGTTGTGACAACCCGCCCCCCAGGACAATGGCGTCAGGATCGAGGACATTGATGATACTGGCCAGCCCCCGCGCCAGGCGGTCTTCATAGGTTTGCAGGCTGGCTTCTGCTTCTGCATCGCCCTGCTCCGCCAGGCGGGCAATGTCCCGGGGACTCAGTTTTTTTCCTGTCCGGCGCAGATGGTCTGCGGCCAGCCCCGGGCCGGAGAGGAAGGTTTCGATACAGCCGCGCCTTCCGCAATAACATGCCGGGCCGGGCAGTTCTTCCGGTCGGGGCCAGGGCAGCGGGTTGTGGCCCCATTCGCCGGTGATTGCGTTCGGGCCTTGCAGCACCTGTTGTCTTACCGAAATACCGCCCCCTGTGCCGGTGCCGAGAATGACGCCAAATACAGTGGCGGCGTCTTTCGCTGCGCCGTCCACCGCTTCGGAAAGGGTGAAGCAATCGGCGTCATTGGCCATGCGTACCGGACGTCCCAGCACCTGCTGTAAATCCTGATGGAGGCTCTGGCCGTTCAGACAGGTGGAATTCGCATTGCGCATCAGCCCGGTTTCCGGGGACAGGGAGCCTGGCGTGCCAATGCCCAGCCTGAGGGGATGGCCGGCATGGGACTCGAGTTCCTCGTGCAAGTCCTGAATGGCTTGCAGGAGCGCGTCATAATCATCCGGGGGCGTGGGGCGGCGTCGGCGAAACAGTTCCTGCCCGTTGTCGTCGAGCAGCACGGCTTCGATCTTGCTGCCGCCCAGATCCATTCCGGCCAGTATGCCGGCATTTTTTCTAGTTGGTTCTTCCCTCATCGTTTATTGCATGTTCATTTTCTTTCGGGAGTTGTCCTTCTGCAGATGTTGGCGCTGCCGGGGTAAATCCTCCTGTTGCCTGATCGCCTGATGGGTTGGTGAAGCGGTCGTTCAGTTGCTGTACATAATCATCCGCCTGGTTGATGATCGTCGCCAGCATGCGGCGGGTTCTGCGGTTCCAGCCTGCATGCTTCTTGTGCAGCAGGGAGCGCCAGGGGCGGATGTTTTTCCTGAAAGCTTGCAGCAGGTTGACTTTTACCGGCAGGGATTCCTGCTCTTTTTTCAGCCAGCCGGAAAGACTGCGGGCCGCAAGTTCGCGCAAAGCAAGATGAATCGCGGCCCCGACGCCAAGAACGGCAGCAAGAAAGATGGCGCTGTGGGTTGTGGTTTCGCGCACCCATTGCCACCAATCGGCCGTATAGTGCAATCCTTGCCACTGGCCGCTGCTGATGCTGAAGCCGAGGAAAACGATGGCGAGGGCGCCGAAAACCAGGCTGTCCAGCCAAAGTGTGCGCTTCTTCCATCGGGAGACGGCTTTGTGAAGCGCAGGCACCACAAATTCTTCGATTTCCCGGGCGGTTTTTTCCAGGGATCCCACAATGCGATAGGCGCGTTCAACCTCTACCTGCTCCATGCGGCCGTAGATTTCCGCCAGATCCCTGTCCCGTTTGCCCTCATAGCGTTGGCGCAGGGTTGCATCTTCGATTTGCACCGAGGCGGTGGGGCTGTAAATGGTAAAGAAACGGCCCGCCGTCAGGCCATGCTCTCCCAGAGCCCGCTGCCAGGCAGCGATGACTTCTTCGGGGTTGTCTTCGTTGGCGGTGGTATCGATCTGGTTGAGGATATACAGGAATTTCCCTGAATCATTGCGGTGGATGGTTTTGGAGACCAGGTGTTCCAGGGTATCGCGCATGGCGCCGGGCTCCGGATGGCGGGCGTCGAAAAATACCAGCACCAGATCGGATAGATCTACCATATGGTCGGTGATGCGCAAGGTGGAGGTGCGTTGCGCATCGGCATCGAATCCCGGGGAATCGATAAGGATTTTTCCCTTGAGGCGTTCGCTGTTGCAGCTCTTCAGCTGCAAATAGGCATCGATGCGGTTTCCTTCTCCTTCGGCAACCAGCTCGATTTCCCGACTGATCTTGTAGAACGGAAAGCGGGGGTCGGAATCCAGCGCAACGCCCGGGAGGGTGTGGGGTGTGGGGTCTTCGCTGTAGCAAATCACTGTAAAACGGTCGTCTACCGCCTGGTTGCCGCTACGTTGCAACTGTACGCCCAGGTAATTGTTGATGAATGTCGATTTTCCAGCGGAAAAGGTGCCGAGAATGGAAATCAGCGGCCACCAGGGGATCTGCGTGGCGAAGGATTCCGTGCGATCCAGCAAGCCCATGCGGTAGGCGACGCGATCCAGGTCGCGAAAGCTTCGTACCGCGCTCAGCAATACCGGATTTTCCTGTTCCAGATGTGTTTCCAGGTGCTTGAGTCGATTGTTGATAATGTTTTGGTCGGTCATTTGCGTCTCTGCGGTAAGCGTTGTCGGGGAAGTTCCCTTTGAACCCATGGGCTTGTGGCTTTAGGGGCTGCTAACACGAATCCAATAGGCGCTGTTGCAGCGGAAAAAACGCCAATCAAGGCGCAAGGAGAGAAGTTTGCCAGTTCCAAATGGATGCCGGGCGGCGCATTTTCAGGCGCAACCCGTAGGGCTGGGGCTGTTTCCCCACCCAGCGGCGTGGTCATTCGTTCATCTAGCGTCACGCTTCACTCATTCTGCCTTGCCGGGTGCAAAAACAGTTCCGGCAGATATATGGATTCGTGTTAACAGGCCCAAGGTTAAAGCCGAGTGAAAAGGGTTGTATGTTCACTGCTGGTGCGAAATGGCAATCGAAATACTACCCGGTATGGTACTGTCTTTTTTATTCGGTCGGCAATCAAATGTTGTTCCTTTCAAGCTGTAGGGCAGTCCGCCAGCCTTCATTGCATCTGCCGCATACTGCCCATAGTATTTTTTATCGGCCCATCTTAAACAATTATTATGATTTGCGGCAGTTCCACGCATACAGTGGACGGGAGTCGCGTGGCGGTAGCCGGGTTAACCTATTCAACCGCCATCATCGACGGCTCCGAGGTTGTGTGATGGAAAAAGGAACCGGAATGCTGGATAATGAACAGCCGTATCCGTTTCCTGTCTACACGAAGAGCCGGGGCTGTTTGGGCCTTGAGGGGAAATGCAGTTCTGGATGGGTGACTATGGCGCAATGCTTGAGGAATCCGAAGCGGCCAAGCCGTTCGTCGGCAGCTTTTCTGAAACGGGAAAGATCCGGGTCAAAGTGAACATCGCGTATTTGATGACCCGCATTGTCTGGCGTTTCCAGGCAGTGGGCTGAAATAACTCGGGGCCAACAGGCCCAATGTAATGTGGAAACCGGCGTACTTATGATCAACATCAGAATATTGCGAGCATTGCTGGCCGTACTCATTGCAGTCGTGCTTGGTATCACCGCCGCCCAGGCGCAGAATCAGGACGACCTTGGCGATGTTTTCGTTGTGCAAGCTTCGGATCGTCAGCCCACGGTCGCCATTGGTGGCACTGTTGTGCCCTACAAGCAGGTTACTTTGGCGGCGCAGATTCCGGGGCGGGTCAAATATATTGCTGGCATCGAGGGCGATGCGTTCAAGGAAGGTACGTTGTTGGTCGCCATTGATGATTCCGAGTTGCTGGCCAGGCGAGCGGCAGCCTATGCGCAATTGTCGTCCGCCGAGGCAGAGCTGCGCAACGCGGGGGTGCAGTATTCCCGGGAGCTTTGGTCGCCAAAATCCAAGTCCGCTCCTGGCGGTATGGGTATTCCCAACCTGTTTGACCAGATGTTTACCCGGCCCGCGGAAGAATTTATGGGAGAGCGCGACCGTGGTGCAGAACGTAGCGCCGATCTGTTCGCTTCCACCACGCGCATTGAGCAGGCGCGTTCCGCCATTATGCGCGCCCGCTCGGAAATTCAGGCGATTGAAGCCAAGCTGCGTGACGCCAAGAGCCTGGCTCCCTTTGACGGGATGATCATGGCGAAGATGGTGGAAGTGGGTGATACGGTGCAACCCGGCGTTCCCATGCTGCGGTTTGCCGACATTACCTGGTTGCAGGTCGAGCTGGATATTCCGGCACGCCTGGTCACAGGCCTGCAGGAAATGATGGTGTTGAAAAAGGCGGCGGTGTTCGATGATTATGTGGAGCCGGTGGATGTGCGGGTAGCCCAGATCTATCCCATGGCGGACGCCCAGCGCCATACCATCAAGGTCAAGCTCGATATTCCCCAGGGAATATCCCAACCGGGCATGTACGCCAAGATCATGATCCCCGATACCAGCCAGGCGGCGGCAAGCGGAAGCCTGCCTGTCGTTCCTGCATCGGCGATCCGTTATCGCGGCAGCTTGCCCGTGGTCTATGTGCAGAACCAGGATGGAAAGGCGGAGCTGCGTCTGATCCGCGAAGGCAGGCGCCTGGACAACGGCATGGTAACGGTGTTGTCGGGTCTGGCGCCTGGAGACAAGGTGTATGTCAACCCCCGGCCCAGCATGATTTCGGGGTCATGAGTGTTCTTGCGCCGGAAAAAACCAGGAGTTGCCGGGGCGGTATTCGCGTTCACTATGCGGGCAGCAAGGTACTGATGGTATGAGTGACCTCGATACCAAACCCCATAATTCCCCGGCGTCCGGTATTGTCGAGGATTCGGAAGACCTGGGTATCGCAGGTCGCACTGCGCGATTTTTTATCAATTCCCCCCTGTCGCCGCTGTTGTACATCACCATGTTTTTGCTGGGTCTGGCCGGCCTGATCATGACCCCGAGGCAGGAAGATCCGCAAATCTCCGTGCCTCTCATCGACCTGTTCGTGCAGTATCCCGGCGCGCCCGTGGAAGAGGTGGCGTCCCTGGCGATCCAGCCCCTGGAACGCATGATGTGGGAAATCCAGGGCGTGAAGCATGTGTATTCCATGTCCCAGCGCGGCGGGGGCATGGTGACGGTGCAATTTGAAGTCGGGGAGGAAATGGAGCCTTCCCTGGTCAAGGTGAATGAGCAACTGGCCTCCAACATGGACAAGATCCCCAACGGGGTATCGCCGCCCCTGGTGCAGGCCAAAGGCATAGACGATGTGCCCGTGGTTACCCTGACCCTGTGGTCGGACAAGGACTATAACGGCGATGGCATACCGGATGTGGATGACAGCCAGTTGCGCCGCCTGGCGCTTTCGGTATTGCAGTCCATCAAGGAGATCCCGGATACCGGAGAAGGTTTCGTCGTTGGCGGTCGCGCCGAGCAGGTTACCATCGAGGTGTTGCCGGAGCGGCTGGCGGGTTTTGGCATCAGCCTGGGGCAGGTGGCGCAAGCAGTGCAGGCGGCCAATGCCGAGCAGCAAGCCGGCAGTGTGGAATCCGGCGGCACGCATTTTACCGTGGTTACGGGCAAGTTCCTGCAGACTGCGGATGATATCGCCCACCTGAAAGTGGGCAGCCACAACGGCGTACCCGTGTATGTGCGCGATGTGGCCGTGGTGCGCCAGGGACCGGAAGACGCCAAGCGTATGGTTGCGTATTTCACCGGGGCGGCGGCGGACAATCCTGACCTTGCCATCAGTGTGCCGGCGGTCACCATCGCCATTGCCAAGAAAAAAGGAACCAATGGGGTTTCCGTCGCCAACAAGGTGTTGGAACGGGTTGAGGAACTCAAGGGCCGCTTGATTCCCAGCAACGTGGAAGTCAGCGTAACGCGCAACTACGGCAAGACCGCCAATGACAAGGTCAGCGCCCTGATCTTCAAGTTGTTCGTGGCCACATTCTTCGTTTTTGCCCTGGTATGGTGGGCGTTCCGGGCGCTGAAGCCGGCGCTGGTGGTGTTGCTGGTTATTCCCGTGGTGCTGCTGTTTACCGTATTCAGCGCCTGGATGCTGGGCTTTACCATTGACCGGGTTTCCCTGTTTGCGCTGATTTTCTCCATCGGAATTCTGGTGGATGATGCCATTGTCGTGGTGGAAAACATTTACCGCCGCTGGCTGGAAGAGGGAAAAACAGATGCGGCAACCGCAGTGGATGCGGTGCGCGAAGTGGGTAATCCCACGATTCTCGCCACCCTGACGGTTATCGGTGCGCTGCTGCCCATGGGCTTTGTCTCCGGCATGATGGGGCCGTACATGATGCCCATTCCGGCGTTGGGTTCCGTGGCGATGATGATCTCCCTGTTTGCCGCTTTTGTCTTCACCCCCTGGCTGGCCATTCATCCTGTATTCCGTCCTTCCATGGAATATCTGGCGGTTGCCGAGAAGCGGGAGCACAAGGAGGCGGACAAGCTGGAGAAGCTGTACCGCCGCGTGTTGACGCCCATGATCGAGGATCCCCGCAAGGCCCGCATGTTCCGCATCACCCTGTGGGCGGTGTTCCTGCTCATGTGTTCCCTGTTCTATTTCAAACTGGTGGTGGTAAAAATGCTGCCCCTGGACAACAAGCCGGAATACTCGGTGGTGCTGGACATGCCGGAGGGAACGGCTTTGGCAGAGACTGCAAACCGGGCCAATCAGGTGGCCAATCTGGTGCGGAAGTTTCCCGAGGTGAAGGCTGTCCAGGTGTATGTGGGAACGGCCAAGCCATTCGATTTCAACGGTATGGTACGTCACTATTACTTGCGCAAGCAGCCCTGGCAGGCCGAGATCCAGATCCAGCTGGTTGACAAGCATGAGCGAAAACGCAGCAGCCATGAAATTGCCGTGGATACCCGCGCCAAGATCACGGAAATGTTCAAAGGCACGGAACTGAAATTTGCGGTGGTGGAGATGCCGCCAGGGCCGCCGGTGCTGCAGTCCGTGGTTGCAGAAGTGCATGGCCCGGATGCGCCTACCCGGCGCAAGGTGGCGGCTGAACTGACGGAAATCTTCCAGCAGGCGCCCAACCTTGTCGATGTGGACAATTACATGGTGATGCCTCACGACTACTGGCGTTTCAACGTGGACAGGGACAAGGCGGATATGCGCGGTATTTCCGTGGCCAGCATCAATCAGGATCTCGCCATGGCCCTGGGCGGGATGGTGCTGGGGGATGTCAAGCAGCGGGCCGGACATGAGCCGGTGAATATCGTGATTCAGGTGCCCTTGGCGGAACGCTCCCAGGTTACGCGCCTGGGGGATCTTCTGATCCAGTCCAAGGATGGCGTGGGCGTACCACTGCGAGAGCTTGGCCAGTTCGAGCGGGTGCCTGTGGAGCCTGCAGTTTTCAACAAGGACTTGCGTGCGGTTGAATATGTGGTGGCGGATGTCGGCGGGCGCCTGGCCGCCCCCGTATACGGCATGATGCAGGTGGAGGATTTGCTGAATACCGCCAATGATGGAAAACCCTATGTTACGCCGGACAATGTGAAACTGGTGGAACACACTTACTGGACCGGCCCGCCGCCTACGGACAGCCGTTCCGGCTTTGAGTGGGCCGGAGAGTGGACGGTAACCTATGAAACCTTCCGTGACATGGGGCTGGCCTTTGGCGCGGCGCTGGTGCTGATCTATATTCTGGTGGTATGGGAGTTTGGCAATTTCCGTATCCCGGCGCTCATCATGTCGCCCATACCTTTGACCTTGATGGGTATTATTCCCATGCACGCCGTATTTTTCGCCCTGGGCCTGGGAGGGGAATTTACAGCGACTTCCATGATTGGCTGGATTGCACTGGCGGGGATAATTGTGCGCAACTCCATCTTGTTGGTGGATTTCTCCATCCATGAAGTGCGCAAGGGCACCCCTGTTACGGAAGCGGTGATCAAGGCTTGTAATACGCGCACCCGGCCAATATTGATAACCGCTTTTGCCCTGGTGTTCGCCTCCTCTGTCATTTTCTTCGATCCCATTTTTCAGGGCATGGCCATATCCCTGGCGTCCGGGGTGCTGGTCTCCACGATTCTCACGCTGGTGGTTATCCCCCTGGGGATGGTGTCTGCGTCCGAATCTTTGTGTGAAGCGGCGGGGCGTCAGTGCCCAAAGGAGAAGAAAACCTCCCGGGGCGGCGGCTCATCCAGCGGGGGCGGCAGCGGCCTGCTGCAACATGGTTGGCGGGAGGCCAAGAGCTTTGCTGCCGCAGTCACCGGTTTTGTTTCCGTAGTAGCGGGTTTGTATCTGGGCAGGAAAAGCAATACGAAAACCGCAGTTTCTGACCCGGTATCCGTGGACACTGGCGCTGCTGGCGCGGAGATGGCGGCCTCCATGGATTTGATGCCGGATCCCTCTGTTGCGGCGGATATCGAGATTATCGCAAAGCCCATAGAAAAACCGGCGCCGGAGCAAAAATCCACTCCCGGTCAAGCAAAGAAATCCTCTGCTGCCCGCGGGAAACCGGCCCAAGGCAAGGCGCCGAAAAAGAAGCCGGTGCGAAAAAAGACAGTGACGCAGCGGACATCTTCGGTGAAGAGATCGCCGGCTAAGAAAAAAACAGCGCCTGCCGCATCCATGAAAAAACCAGCAGTTTCTTCTGCGGCAGGGAAAAAAAGTGGACGGCGAGGCATCAGGCTGAAAAGCCTGGATTCCACAGATGACGGCTTGTCATCCTGAGGCGACAACTATCGAGGGAGATTCCGGCAATGATCACAGTTATTGGTAGCCTCAAGGGAGGATCGGGAAAAAGCACCATTGCCTTCAATCTGGCGGTGTGGCTGGCCCTTGGAGAGCAGAATGTTCTAGCAATCGATGCGGATCCCCAGGCCACTCTTACCGATGTTGTGGATGTGCGGACGGAAGAGGGATTCGAGCCGCCGGTGCGGCTTGGCAGCAAGGAATTGCTGGAAAACCGCAAGGAGCTGGATCGATACGAGGAAGTGCTCATCGATGTGGGAACAGCGGATCTGGCCAGCCTGAAACAGGCGATCAAGGTTGCCGACCGCATCGTTGTCCCCGTTCCGCCCAGTCAGGCGGATATCTGGTCTACTCAGCGCTTTTTGCGGTTGATCGATTCCGTGGTCGGTAATGATCGGCGTCCGGAAGTCATGGGGTTTATCAACCGGGGTGATACGCACCGTGCGGTTCGGGAGAGTGACGAAGCGGCAGCGGCACTGATTGCGCTCCCCGGTATCAAGTTCATCAAGTCGCGCCTGGCGCAACGCACTGCTTTCCGGCGGTCGTTCAGCGAGGGACTGGGGGTTTTTGAAATGGATCCCCGAAGCAAGGGTGCGAACGAATGGAATGCACTGGCCGCAGTGCTTTATGCGCATGTCGTCAGCTGAATATCGGTTTTGGCGCAGTTCGAGTTAAGGAGTAAGAGTGAATATGAACGACAGATTGCAGATATGCCGGGGCCGGTGCGATGAATGAAGGGGCGCTACAAGAGGAAAAAATTGAACCGGCATCCAATCGGGAAGACATCACGCGCTTGTCGGAGGTGGTCAAGACCAGCGCCAGGCGTTGGGAGCTGATTATTTATCCTTCCCTGTTTGCTTTCGTGCTGCTGGCCGCCTATGGTTTTTTCCTTATTTACCGCCTTGCTGGTGACATGCACCAGATGGTAAACAGTGTTGATACCCATATGTCTCAAATGTCCAGCAACATGCAGAGCATATCTGAAGATATGGGAACCATGGCGGCAAATATCCGCACCATGACGGTAAGCCTGGATTCTATTGAACACAAGGTGGGCGCGTTGCAGCCGATTCTCGCCAGTATGGAATCCATGGAAGCATCCATGAAATCCATGAGCAGTTCCACCCGGGCAATGACCGTGGCCACGCGGAACATGCAGGTTGACATGTCCCGTTTGAACAACAATGTTGGCCGCCCCATGTCTTTCATGAACACTTTCATGCCCTGGTAACGTGGATTCCATCGAAGATCGTCCCACCCTGGTTGTCGCCATCTCTTCCCGGGCGTTGTTCGATCTGGATGAGTCTCACCGGGTGTTTGAAGAGCAGGGCGTTGCCGCCTACCACCGGTATCAGATAGAACATGAGGACGATATCCTGCAACCAGGGGTTGCCTTTACCCTGGTGAGAAAGCTGCTGAACCTCAATGCCTTGTTTGAAGGACGGGTAAAGGTTGAAGTGGTGTTGCTGTCCCGCAACAGTGCGGATACGGGATTGCGGGTGTTCAATTCCATCGGACATCATGGCCTGGAAATCACCCGGGCGGCGTTCACCAGCGGGCGCAGTCCGTTTGAATACGCATCGGTGCTGAATGCGCATTTATTTTTGTCGGCGGATTCTGAAGATGTTTCCCGTGCGTTGAATGCCGGCGTCGCCGCAGCTACGATTGCCTCTGTTGCGGGGAGCAGTCCCCCGACAGAGACAAGCGTCGATTCCGCAGACCAATTGCGCATTGCTTTCGATGGAGATGCGGTGCTGTTTTCCGATGAAGCCGAGCGCGTTTATCGCAAGCAAGGGTTGGAGGCATTCGAGGCCAGTGAAAAAGCCGCCGCCAGGAGACCGCTGGAAGCCGGGCCGTTTCGGCGTTTTCTGGAAGTGCTGCATCAAATGCAGTCCTTGATGCCGGAAGGCACTTCACCCATACGCACGGCCCTGGTTACCGCGCGTGGCGCACCCGCGCATGAGCGGGTGATTCGTACGCTGCGTACCTGGGGAATTCGCATCGATGAGGCGTTGTTTCTTGGCGGAATGGACAAGAGCGCCTTCCTCAAGGCTTTTCAGGCGGATATTTTCTTCGATGACCAAACCCACCATGTAGAGTCTGCCGCGCAATTCGTGCCCGCGGGGCATGTGCCCCATGGAGTGGCGAACAAAAGCTGAGGCTACAGTTCGGCGTCGTAGATAATGGTGTCTACCGGCTTCTGGATAAAGTTGCCCTGAATGAAATCCACGCCTACGTTCCAGAGGATGGTCAGCTGCGCCGCTTCTTCTATGTAAATGACGATGGTCTTTACGTTTTCCTGGTGAAGTTGCTGGTTGTAATCCTTGAGCAATTCCTGTTGCTCCTTGTCTTGGGACAGCTTTCCGGAAATATCCGGAGAAAAACATACCAGATCGCATTGCAGGTGACGCACCACGTTCACCGCTTCCTGTTCGAAAGGGAAATGCGTAAGGGAAATACGGCAGTTGATCTTGTGTAATCCTTCGGCCAGCTGTTCCATTTTTTCAAGATGGCCGATGACGTCGCTGTGCGAAACGGCAAAGGTGAGCCAGGCGCCTTTGGCCTTGAATTCCCGCAGGCAATCGCAAATCCACAACAGCAGGGAGTCATCTTCAATTGCCGAGGCGGATAGAGTGATCATGAAGTTGAGCTTGTGCCCGTTGCTTCGATGGTGGGCTACCTCGCGGATGGCGTTGCGGATGATCCAACGGTCGATCTCCGCCATTCTTTCCGAGCGTACAGCTTCGTCAATAAACTCTTTTGGTGATATTTGCTGATCATTGTCATCCAGCATGCGCACATAGACGGCATAGTCTTCGCGGCTGTTGCCATGCAGGCTGACAACAGGCTGATAGATGAGATGAAAGCGGTCGTTGGCCAATGCCTGATCGATAAGCTGGACAATGGATTCGTCTTCTTTCTTTTGCCCGTTATTCTGGGCAAGCGTGATATCGAACAGGTTTGTGGCGGTGCCTTCTGCAAGAGCGGTTTTGCAGGCGCGTGAAGCATGGGATATGAAATCGGTCGAGCTTTGCGCTGGTGGCGTGTCCGAGTGTGTGATGCCAATGGCGAACTGTGGCTGGATGCGCTGTTCCCCGACCATGAACTGATGTTCGCTCAGGGCGTGATGCAAACGCTTGGCCAGGGCTTCGGCACTGGTATCCGGAGTGCAGAGGATACTGAATTCATGTTCACCAAAGCGTGCAACCAGATCAGTATCGTAAGTTGTTTCGTTCAGGATGCGGGTAACCTCTTTGAGCACCATTTCGGCGCCATCCAGATTGTAATCTGTTTTGATATCCTGGAAATTGCCGATATTGAGCAATATCATGCTCAAGCGTTGTTCCTTGGACAATGCTTCATCCAGCCGCGTCTCCAGTTGTTCAGTGAAGTACTTGCGGTTGTACAGGCCGGTGTCGGTATCATAATTTGCCAGTTCCGCCAGGCGCTGTTCGATGTCCAGTTCTGGTGACTGGTCACGAATGATGACCTGCGTACAGTCTTCACCATCTATAGTGGAAGGGGTGAAGTCCATGATGACGGGAAGATTGCGCCCATCGTTGGTAACGCAATTGATGGTGAGTTGATCGGCAGTGTGCTGTTCATCGAGTTTATGCAGTACGGGCTTGAATTTCAGGCGGTCATCGCTGGTAATCAAATCCATGAAAGGCAAGCCTTCCAGTTCATCTGCATTCTTGAAACCAAACAGGGATACATAGGCGGGGTTGGCGTAGACATGCATGCCTTGGTGGATATAGGCGATGGCTTCGCCGGCGGTTTCCGTCAGGGTTTCATAGCGCTGGCTGGTTTCCTTCAGTTCCTGGGTGACGGCCAGTAGTTTCTTTTTCGTCACCATATTTTGTTGCTCGCGGTTCACCACATAGATCAGGTGGGCGTAGTCATGGCGTTCGATAATGTCCTGGGCGCTGGTTTCGGCAGCGAAGAACAGCTCTTCGGATGGATTGTCCGAGAGAAGAATAAACGCAGCCAGGGGCGATATTTCCCGAATTTGGCGGATGGCGGTTGTGAAGTCGATTTCTTCCGCATCACAGTTGACCAGCACGACGTCAGCATCCAGGGACTGCATCAGCATATCCAATTCATCTGGTGTGTTGGCTGTGCTGAGGTGGACGGCCATTCCCGAGTTGCGCAGGGTTTGGGAGTAGATGTTTGCATCATCAATGGAACAGCCCAGCACCAGTAGTTCCACCACGCCGCTCAGTGGCGTTACGATCTGGATGATTCTTTCTGCATTGGTGCTCATTGCGGTAATCCTGCGGTTTGTTGCCAGTCTTTAAAGGTCATGCCACAAATCCTGAAAATCATCTTCGGATTTGGCATTTGTTTCTCCTGGCTGTTGTTTTTCCACATAAGAAAAATAATAGTGAATGAAGTTGTTATTTGATTCCACCCATTTGGTCAATTTGATCTGGTGCTCGCCAAATTCTGTGACCATAGTCATGATGGTGTTGAGTTCGAATGCCCGGGTATTGGTGAGGATGCCGCGTCGTTCGTTTTCTATTCCTCCCCCGGAGATAAGCAGGCAGCGATATTGATTTTGTGGGTTGGAAGAAGCCTTGCTTCCCGGGGTGATGGTCACCGGAGAGCAGCTTGAGGCGAGCACCTGGATGCCAATATACAACTCGCTGCCACTTGCATCCTTCAGCCAGCGGGTAACCGCCACGCTGTATTCGTCTGGGTTGTTGGGGGAGCGTATGCCGAGGACGTCGCCAACCCGGACTTTCATCGGGTAGGATTCCTTCCAGCCCAGGCAGTATCCTTCCACGCTTTCATTGTAGGTCAATACGGAAAATGCAGCGTTTGGGTCGCGCGCCAGTTTGTCAAACATATTTTGCGGATCAGCATCGACAGCCGTTCCCAGCAAGGTGCTGGCCAGATTGGTGCTGTCCGTAAATATGGAGTCGCCGCCCAGGTTGTTGGTGGGTGAGGCAATGGCCAGGGTGCTGAAAACGCTGTCGTTCCAGGTCAGATGGCTGGAGCTTCCCTTGTTTTCCTGACTTTTCTCCGCCTGCTCTTCTGCGGCATCTTCGATGTTTTTTTCCAGCAAGCGCAGCAGGTTGCTCAGACCCACGATGGCGAAGAGTTCATGTTGCAATGCATTTCTGGCGAATTTGCGCTCCAGGGATTTGTTCCACCCGCGAATCAAGGATTTTAGCAATGAGCGGGACAGGTGCTGGTGATCGTGATCCAGGTGAGCGGGGGATTCCCATTCCGCTTCTTCATACTCACGCCGGGCCTCTGCCAGAATGCCATTGAGATCGAATGCCCGGAAACGGCTGTCATTGCTTTGCGCCGGGCTGATGGACTTTAGCGGGGGTTCGTCCGACCACAGGTTCAGGTAGAAAATGCCCGCACTGTGGTTGTCCAGTTCGCTGATGGAGCCGACTTCCGTGAGTTTGTTCCATTCCGGGAGCTTGTCATGAACGCGGCGTAAATGAGATTGCGTCAATCGATAGGGGTTGGTGGTTGCGATCAACAGCATGTCCTTGTATACATCTTCGATGCTTTGTACGGATTTCTTTTTCCAGATGAATTTGCTGTTGTCCTTTACGCCGATCTGGTGAACATGGTTTTGGGAGGCCCAGGCGTACAAATAATGTGCTTCGCGCCACAATCCCTTCTGATATTCACGATAGACCAGCAGGTTGTGGAACATGCGTTGTTTCATGTACTGGAGCGCACGCTGGGCGGCCACGATTACCAGTTTCTGATTGAAATTGTGTTCATCTCCCAACACCTGCTCCAGGAACAGGATCTTGTACGAGATGGCGATTTCGTTACACAGTTCCGTAGCCAGAAGCGCCGCCTTTTGCGCCTTCGGAGAAAGGGGAAAGCCGACGTTGAGATAGTGTTTGGTGATGTTGGTGTTGATGTAACGCACCGGCTCCCGGAACAGCTCGATGACTTCCGCCCGCACCAGGGTGGGAATCTGCATGCGATTGAAACTGGCCAATGTCTTGTAGACCTGGCGGGCGGTTTCACCCACATTGGCAACCGGCAACTGTTCCGCCCAATGTTTTACCTCCCGAGCGCTGAGTAGAAAGGAATCTTCAGGCGTGGCCGTTTGCTCCGGAATAGAAAGTTCTACCCGGGGTTGCTTGCTTTTGTTGTCATTTGTATCGGCCATGTTATTCCGGTGTCGTCCGTTCCTTAAGGAAGTGCTGAACAAGTTTGTCTGTGTCATTCCGGCGTATGCGGGAATCCGGCAGGATCAGGGCATTCGATCCCGGCCCGTGCCGGGATGACGGCCTGATCAGCGCTTCCTTAAGCGCATTTGATGCGCTGCTTGTTTTCCTATGGGCAAAGCAGGGCTGTTCTTAAGCAAATTTTTCTCTGAGCAACAAATGATTGCCAGGTTCATAAATATCGCCTAAAAATGCTTTTATTCCAAGCACTAAAGAATGTTTATTATATATGAAATCAAGTTCCAAGGCGTTCCTTGCTGAACATGTCTTCGCATAACCCACATGCAATGATGGTGCCAGAAAACGTGTATGGATTCTGTAAGTTGCTGATTAACCGTTAAATGTCCGCAGCTTTGCCAAAAGAATCCTTGGTAGAGCGGGTGCATTCAGCGGGAGAAATACAGTATTTTCATCAAGTAATCATTTTTTCTGGTTTTGTGACCGGAGCAACGTCTGCTTGCTCCTGGCGCCTTGCGTCTCGCGCACCAAACGGGGCAACAGATAGCCCGGCAGCTGTTGCTCCATATGTTCATGCAATTGCAATGCGTCCGGATCGGAAACGGCAAAATGCGCCGCCCCTTGTACACGGTCGAGCTGGTGCAGGTAATAGGGCAGGATACCCGTGGCGTACAGGGATTCACACAAAGACACCTGGGTTTGTACGCTGTCGTTGACGCCTTTGAGCAATACGGACTGGTTAAGCAGGGTAATGCCGGCCTGACGAAGAGGCTGGAGGCCCAGGTGCAACTCGTCGCTCAGCTCCCGGGGATGGTTGACATGAACGACCAGGCTGGTGGCCAGGCTGGTATCGGCAAGAAGCCTTATCAATGGTGGATCCAGCCGTGAGGGCAGCACCACTGGCAAACGGGAATGTATGCGCAGGCGCTGAACATGTGGAATTTTCTCCAGGGCTTCCAGTAGAGAGCCTAAGCGGTGGTTGTTCAGGCTCAAGGGGTCGCCGCCGCTGAGAATGACCTCATGGATGCTGGGATCCTGCTGCAATTGTTGCAGCGCCGGTCGCCACTGGTTCATTCGCATCTGAAGGCCGGCATAGGGGAAATGGCGGCGAAAACAGTAACGGCAGTTGATGGCGCAGGCTCCCGTTGTGATGAGCAGCACGCGGCCATGGTATTTGTGCAGTATGCCATTGCCCTCGTGGGCATCCTGGTCGCCCAGGGGATCCGGCGTGAAGCCGGCTCTATGCTGCAGCTCGGCTGCCCTCGGCAGCACCTGCAGCAGCAGGGGATCGCGAATATCGCCCTTCTTCATCAGGGCGGCAAAATGGCGGGGCACCTGGAAGCGAAATGCTTGTGCGGCCAGTTCCATCTCCGGGCGATAATGTTCGCTCAACTCGAGGTCGGCGAGCAGCGCCTTGACCTGGCAGTAGGCATTGCCCAGCTGCTGTTGCCAGCTTTCAGTTTTCAAGGAAAGGGGGGAAAGAGGTATCATAGGCGTTTTTTCAGAAAGCTTGTGGGAAAACAGCGACCGGGTTCCCGCGGCGTAATGCGAGGACAACATGGCAACCTATAGTACAAACGAATTTCGTGGCGGGCTCAAGCTGCTTCTGGATGGTGATCCCTGCGTGATCATTGAAAACGAATTCGTCAAGCCGGGCAAGGGGCAGGCATTCAATCGCGTCAAGTTGCGCAATCTGAAAACCGGGCGGGTTCTGGAAAAAACCTTCAAATCCGGCGAATCGGTGGAGGCTGCCGATGTAATGGATCGGGATTTGCAGTATCTCTACAATGATGGTGAGTACTGGTACTTCATGGACAATGACAGCTTCGAGCAATACCAGGCGGATGCCCATGCCATGGGAGATGCGGTCAAATGGATCAAGGATCAGGATGTCTGCAACGTAACCTTGTGGAATGATGCCCCCATCCTGGTGGAGGCGCCAAATTTCGTGGTGCTGGAAATTACGGACACGGATCCAGGCCTCAAGGGTGATACTTCCGGCGGCGGCGGCAAGCCCGCCACCCTGGAAACAGGCGCAGTGGTGCGGGTGCCCCTGTTTGTGCAGATTGGTGAGAAGGTCAAGGTGGATACCCGCAAAGGCGAATACATCAATCGTGTAAAGGATTGAAGCCGCTGCGTGAAAAACTGTTGGCCAGAGCGCAGTTGCTGGCTACTGTACGGCAGTTTTTTCAGCGAAGAGGTGTTGTGGAAGTCTGTACCCCGGTACTCAGCCAGGCGGCGGGCACAGACCCCTCCATCGAGCCTCTGCACACGCGCTATACCGGCCCGGCCTATCCCCAGGGGCTGGAGCTGTTCCTGCAAACCTCGCCGGAATTCGCCATGAAGCGCTTGCTGGCGGGTGGTAGCGGCCCAATCTACCAGATCGCCCAGGTATTTCGGGATGGGGAATACGGTTCCAGGCACAACCCCGAGTTTACCTTGCTGGAATGGTATCGCCCGGGCCTGGATCACCATGATCTCATGAAGGAAGTGGCTGCGCTGATGTACGCCTGTCTGGGCGAAGAGCTTGGGGTGGAAAAGATCAGCTATACCGAGCTGTTTGAACGGCAATTTGGCTGGAGTCCCTTGCAGGTGGAAATCCGGCAACTGGAAGATACAGCCGTGTTATGCGGGATCGAGACCGGCAATCTGGAATATCGGGATCAATGGCTGGATTTGCTCATGAGTCTGGTGATCGAGCCGAACCTGGGCAAGCAAGGCCTGACCTTCATCTACGACTATCCGGCCAGCCAGGCCTCGCTGGCGCGCCTGAATCCGGAGGATCCGCGTATCGCCAGCCGCTTCGAGCTGTACTATCAAGGGGTGGAGCTGGCAAATGGTTTTCATGAATTGGCGGATGCCGCGGAACAACGCAAACGGTTTGTGGCCGAGAATCATCAGCGCCGTCAGCGTGGTTTGCGGCAACTGCCCATCGACGAGAACCTGCTTGATGCGCTTGAGCAGGGCTTGCCGGACTGCGCCGGGGTGGCGCTGGGCCTGGATCGCCTGCTTATGTTGCGGTTGGGGAAGACGACGCTGGACGAGGTTTTGACTTTTTCTTTGACGAAAGCCTGATGCTGCCGATGCGTTGTCCCATGCGCACTCTAACCCCTGGCGTGAATGCCTTGTCCCAGCGGATACGGTTTCTGGTGAACAGGGTAATGACAGTAGAGCCCATATTGAAGCGCCCCATTTCCTCGCCTTTTTTCAAAATGATTTTTTGATCTTTTTCATATAGCCAGGTGGAAGGGCCGTCCTTCGGGCCGGTCACCTCGCCGGCCCACACGGTTTCCATGCTGCCGACAAAAATTGCTCCCACCAGGATGACCAGCATGGGCCCGGCCGCCGTATCGAAGCCGCAGATCAAACGCTCGTTGCGGGCAAACAGGTTTGGCACCAGTTGTACCGTCGCCTCGCTGACGCTGAACAGGTCGCCGGGGACGAATATCATGCCCCGAAGCCGACCGCTCAGGGGCATGTGTACCCGGTGATAGTCCCGGGGAGAAAGATAAATGGTGGAATAGGCGCCGCCTGCGAAGGTTTCTGCGAGCTCTTCATCGCCGGCCAGTAGCTCCAGCAGTGTGAAATCATGCCCTTTTGCCTGAATCAGCTTGCCCTGCCGGATATAGCCAACCTGGCTGACCCTGCCGTCGCAGGGACAGGCGATGGCGTCTCGCTGATGTGCGATGGGACGGGCGTCGGCCTTCAGCGCCCGGGTGAAAAAAGCATTGAAAGACGGGTAGCTGGAAGGCGTTGGATTTTCTGCTTCGAACATGTCCACTGCATAACGGGAAACGGCTTCCCGGATGAGCATGTTCTTGAACGGTTTCCAGGTGCTGCGGGTGATTCGGTACATGCCCGCCGCCAGCAGGTGCTGGGGCAGCACCTTCAATGCCGCGGTTAAGAATTTGTCTTTCAGTCCTGGTTCCATGAAAGTCTCAATTGAAATATTGCAGATCCCTGGCGATTCCGGCAGGATCCGCCGTTTTGGTGAACAACGCCAGCAAATATCCGTCCGGGCTAATCAGCGCGGCCACCTTGCAGGAAGCCGCTTCGTCATACAAGCCGAGCTGCCGGACAAGCCTTTGCGTTTCTTCCCGCCCGCCAAACAGGGCGGTAAATGCCGGATTATAGAATTCAATGGCCGGTTTCAACTGTTCCGGTTTTTCCGCGGGGCGGTTTTTTTGGATGAACACTACCCGGGTGGTTTTCTGTAGCTCCGGTTTGTGCGCAAGATTGTTCCATGCGCTGACATAGGTTCGCAGAAGCCTATCACAACCTGGTTCCTGTAAATTGCCAACGATCAGGAAATTCCAGAAATTTTCCAAAGATTGCCGGGTAAAAGGCGCACCGTTTTTGTCTGTAAGATGGAAGGGCGGGATTTTTTCCGGCCGGGGCAAGATTGCGGCGTCAATGTCTGTGACCAGAGGACGGGCGTACTGATTTCCCAGGTAATAGCTGGCGGCGAAAACGGCAATTGCAAAAACGGCAAAAACCAGTTTGGGAAGGAGCTTTTTCTGACGCAGTGTCAAAGCCTTGAAGCAAGCAGAGTGGCGGTGGGTGGCAATTGTAGCAGGAGGGGAATAGTCCGTTGTGCGGCAATCGGTCTTCCCGAGAAAAAAAGCGATCCAGTACCGCTGAATCGCTTTTCCAAAATGGTACCGAGGGCCGGACTTGAACCGGCACGGCCTTGCGGCCAATGGATTTTGAATCCATCGTGTCTACCAATTTCACCACCCCGGCAGTAGGCACAGAAGTATAACCGCAAAATGATTTGTGGC
>JAMOMB010000181.1 GCA_027068795.1 Sedimenticola sp.
CCCTAGGCATCGCATCTAGCGCGCCGCATCGGAATAGGCAATCCCCGCCTGCTCCAGCTCCTGTTGCAGGCGCTGCAAGGCCTCCTGCACCGCCTTCCCCTTTCCGCGGAATCCCAGCTCGACAAAAGATTCCTCTCCCATGCGCGGCAGGCTGAACAGCTTCAGCCGGGGCCAGTCCCTGGTCATTTTTTCCAGTATGGGCATCAGGTCGTTTTCCGATGCGCCAAACACGCGC
This sequence comes from Sedimenticola sp., assembly GCA_027068795.1. Lineage (GTDB taxonomy): Bacteria > Pseudomonadota > Gammaproteobacteria > Chromatiales > Chromatiaceae > Thiolapillus. Next base: position 236 of record JAMOMB010000181.1, read on the forward strand.
AAAGACAGCTCCTGCTGCGGCTGCCTGTCGGGAGTATAATACTGGTTCAGCACCCATTGCCCCATGGGATGCGCCATGTGTGGAAAACCTGGCATGAAATAATGTTCATGTATGGAAAATCCCGGCACCCTGTTCACCGGATTGGGGATCAGCCGGCTGCCTTCAGGCAACTCCGCCATGCGAATGCGATGTGGATAGGCGCTGTCCGGAAACTGCTGCTCGATAAGGGCCACAGCTTCCGCATGCCGCACCAATGGCAGTCCAGCAGCTTGCGCTGCGCACAGGCGGGTATGATCATCCGGCGTAGCGCCTATCCCGCCACAGGAGAACACCCGTTCAGCCGCGTCCATGCTCTGCTTCAGCTGCCGCACCAGCAGTTGCGGGTCGTCCGGCAATATCTGCACCCAGCCCAGCGAGAAGCCATGATCATGCAGCATTTTCCGGAACCCGGCCACATGGGTGTCCCGGCGGCGGCCGCTGAGTATTTCATCACCGATCACCATCAATCCGAATTTCATGCGGCCTTCCGCTTCAACTCGTCAATGGCGCCGCGAATCGATTCCGACAGATAGTACCAGTACATCTCGACGGTATTGATGCCAACCATTTTCTGCACCAGTTCATTTCCATCCGCCCCCAGAAACAGCAGCGTAGGCGTCACGAACACGCCATACCCATGGGCAAAATCCGCTGCTTCCCGCTCCATGCCCTGAAAATCGACAATGGTTTCTCCCTCATCGATAAACAGCTCGCGGATGAGTATTTCATCCTTGAAATCACCACCGAGGATCATGGGGCGAATCACATCTTCCTTGATGAGATGACAGTACGGGCAGTCTTCCTGGGATACCAGGAGCATGATCACCCGCCGCTCTCGCTTCGCCAGGCGGGCCGTCGCCGGAAAATCATGAATACGCTGGATCGTGGTTTTCGACAATGCTTTGCTCCTCTTGGTTATAGAACCGGCAACCGGCAATTCATGCCAGCAGTGCAACTTTTTGTTACCATGCCTGTCCATTCAGCAGAATAATTTTCGAATAGAATATCATTGGAACATGAAACTCCTTACTGATTTCCTCCCGGTTATTATATTTTTTGTCGCCTACAAGGTCTGGGGCATGTATGTGGCCACCGGGGCGTTCATTGCGGCATCCCTGGTACAGATGGCCTGGACCTATCGCCTGCATGGAAAAGTCGAAACCCTGCAATGGGTGACTCTGGGCCTGGTGCTGGTGTTTGGAGGACTCACCCTGGCATTGCAGGATCCGCTTTTCATAAAATGGAAGCCTACCATCGTCAATTGGCTGTTCGCGGCCGCCTTCCTCGGCTCTGGATTGTTCATGCAACGCAGCCTGCTACAACGCATGATGGGTCATGCCATTTACCTGCCGCAGAGCATCTGGGCCAGGCTCAACCTGGCGTGGATCCTGTTTTTCATCAGCGCCGGATTGCTCAATCTGTATGTGGCCTACAACTTCTCGGAAAGCGCCTGGGTCGATTTCAAATTGTTCGGCATGCTGGGGATGACCCTGGTTTTCATCCTGCTGCAAGGCTTGTATCTGGCCCGGCATATGCAGCCACTGGGGGAGAAACAAAGATAAATGTTATATTGCATCATTGGCACCGACAAGGAAGACAGTCTGAAAGAGCGCATGGCGGCGCGCCCCGCCCATATTGAACGCCTGCGTCAATTGCAATCCGAAGGCCGCTTGCTGCTCGCCGGCCCCAATCCCGCAGTCGATGCCGAAGACCCGGGTGAAGCAGGTTTTACCGGCAGTCTCATCGTCGCGGAATTTCCCAGTCTGAAAGACGCGGAAAGCTGGGCGGCAACAGACCCTTATGTATCATCTGGCGTGTTCAGGCACGTCTCCGTCAAACCTTTCAGGAAAGTATTCCCAGAATGAAAACAATCATACAGAGCAAAACCAAGACCCTGGTCATTTCATTGTTTCTGGCAGGCGCGCTGCAAACCAGCGTACAGGCCGAAGATGGACAGGAAAATGCACCGGCCACAACGCCGCAACCAACCGGGCCGCAGACCCTGGTAACCATAAACGGGCAGGACATAACCGACCTCGAGGCTCTCGCATTCAACGCCCTGCAGGGCGGGCAAAACAGACTGGACAGCCAGCAGGCGCAAGTCCAACTGCTGAACCAGCTGGTCAACACCACATTATTGGCGCAGCAGGCGAAAAAAACCGGCGTGGACAAACTGCCCCAGGTGCTTGCCGCGCTTAAAATGGCCGATATCCAGGTGCTTGCCGAAGCCCAGGTCAATGCTTTTTTTGAGCAGTCCCCGGTAACCGATGAAGAAATCAAGGCCGCCTACGACAAGAAATATACCGCCCAAAACCTGCAGGAATACAAGGTTCGCCATATCCTGGTAAAGGAAGAAAAAGAAGCGCAGGAGATTATTGACGCCCTCTCGAAGGGAGAAGACTTTGCCAAGCTGGCCAGGGAGCATTCACAGGACGCCAGCAAGGATGCCGGCGGCGAGCTGGGATGGGTAGGCCGCAGCCAGGTAGTCAAACCCTTTGGCGATGCCATGGCCGCGCTTGAAAAAGGCAAACACAGCAGCGCTCCGGTGCAGACTCAGTTCGGCTGGCATGTCATCGATGTGGTGGACATCCGCACCCAGGAGCCGCCTCCCCTCGAGCAGGTGAAGGACCAGTTCAAACTGCAGATCCGACAGCAAAAACTGGCGCAGATGGTTACCGAACTGCGTAAATCGGCAAAAATCGAGGTGGAAGGCGCACAAACCGCCCCTGCTGCCGCAGCAGGGAAACCCGCGGATTCCCCGGCGCAATAATCCGTATTGGCAGCCAGGCGGCGCACAAGCCCATGGATGGGTGAAGGCAGAGCAATGCAGGATAGATACAGGGATGTGGGGTGGCGGGACAACACAGGAGCAGTTGTCGAAGCATTGCCGCGACCGGCATCCATGCCCTGATACCGCTGGATTCCGGCATACGCCGGAATGAGAGGAAGCGGCTTGTTGAGGGTTTCCTTGGCTTTATTTCCCGGCGGCCGGCTTATTTCAACCCGGCAGCGCCCGGGGGATGCTTACTATTAACCTGGCATCAATAGATATCATGTTCAGTCGTCGCCTGCTGGTTCGCGGCAAGGCGGAGCCACGCCGCTTTAGTCATTCTAAAGCCAGTGGATCGAACGCAGTCCGCGGGCCAGCAGGCGACGACCTTTCAATATATAACAATAAGTTAGGGGCGTCAGGTTAATAATCAAGATCCGCCGCCATCTTTCTTTTTCTCCATGCCGCCAATTTCATTGACCGGCACCGCCCCTATCCTGGCGTTCTCGTCGCTATAATATGGCCGCGATGCCACAGCACCTGCAGCATCGGCCAATTCCCGCTCTCGGGCGGCGATGAGGGTCAGGCACATCTTGATGTCTTCAATGGTGCTTCCCGACAGCGGATGCTTCATGGTTTTGAACTCTGGCGTTGTGTCCTTGATGACATTGGCAAGAACCTTGCGCATCACCATCAGTACCTCTCGTTCTTTTTGACTGCCGTCAGCCATGAAAACCACCTCGAATGTATTTGCCGTCAATCGAACAGCGTATCCACGTCATAGCCCTGCTGTTCAAGAATAACACGCAGGCGCTTGAGCGCATCAATCTGAATCTGTCGTACCCGCTCCCGGGTAACGCCCAGCTCCCGGGCAACCTGCTCCAGGGTGGAATTGTCATAGCCTTGAAGCCCGAACCGGCGTCTTACCACTTCCCGCTGGTTGCTGTTCAGTTTATCCAGCCATTTTTCCAGATGGGCATGTATGTCTTCCGCCTGCAGGTGTTCTGTCGGCTCTTCAACCGAATGATCTGTAATCACATCCACCAGGGGCTTGTCCCCTTCTCTGCCATGGGGCACATCCATGGAGGCGATACGTTCATTGAAACCCAGCATGCGTTCCACATCCTGCAGGGGCTTGTCCAGCAGCCGGGCGATATCCTCGGCGCTGGGGTCGTGATCGAGTTGCTGGGACAACTGGCGGGCCGCCCGAAGATAGGTGTTGATTTCCTTTACCACATGAATGGGCAGGCGGATGGTGCGGGTCTGGTTCATGATCGCCCGCTCTATCGTCTGGCGGATCCACCAGGTCGCATAGGTGGAAAAACGGAAACCTCGCTCGGGGTCGAATTTTTCCACGGCCCGGATCAGGCCGAGATTCCCTTCCTCTATGAGGTCCAGCAGGGGCAGCCCCCTGTTCAGATAGCGCCTGGCGATCTTGACCACCAGACGCAGATTGCTTTCAATCATGCGCTTGCGCGCTGCATCGTCTCCCTTGCCGATGGCTCGCGCCAGTTCAATCTCTTCTTCTGCAGTAAGCAATTTGGCCGCGCCAATCTCCCGCAAATAAAGGCGGGTTGCGTCCATGGCCTCATCATCGCCTGCAATGCTTTGTTGCGCCTGTTCCCTGGCGTTCATCTTGCTATCCTCCTTTTTCTCTGTCATCTATTCCACCCGCTGGCGTACCGGCCATTCCCGCCAGTTACGCGAAGCACCTGGACTGACTGCTATCCGCGAGGCAGATAGGCCAGTGGATCTACGGGTTTTCCATAACGCCGAACCTCGAAATAAAGCAGGGCCTTCCCCTGATTGGTAATGCCCATATTCGAAATATGCTGGCCTCTCTTCACCACGTCCCCCTCTTTGACCAGAAGATTGCTGTTGTGCCCGTAGGCGCTCAGGTATTTGTTGTTATGTTTGATGATAATAAGCTGCCCGTAGCCTATAAGTCCACTTCCCACATATACGACTTCACCAGCCTCGGCCGCCAGCACCTTCTGGCCCGGTTTTCCGGCAATCTTGATGCCGCTGCGAGAAGCATCCGCGGATGAATAGCGCGACAGAATCTTGCCCTTGGTTGGCCATCGCCATTGCAGCTTTCCGCTACTGACCGGCGGCGCTTTCCTGGTTTTGGTTGATTTGGCCACCGGCTTGGGGGCGTTTTTCGGCTTGGTCTTGAGCACAGGCTTCTTGTTGCTGGCCGGCGGTGGCGTTGTTTTCTTCGGTGTTTTTTCCGCGGCAACATGGGGTTTCCGGGAAAGCTTTGGCGGAGAAAGTCTGATGGTCTGCCCCGGATAAATGGTGTAGGGACTGCGCAGGTTGTTCCAACGCGCTACTGTCTGGTAATCCAGGCCTGCGCGCCATGCAATGGAATACAGGCTGTCTCCCTTGCGCACCCGGTAGGTGCCGCCGGGCCTCTTCACCGAAGGCCGGGGTTTGGACTGTTGCTTGTAGCCAACCGAAGTCCCCTGGCTTGCACAGCCGCCAACCACCGCTGTCATCAGCAGAAGTACAGAACCAATGAGAAGGCCGCGAATCAGGATGCCTGTATAGCGCATGCGATCCAGTCTTTCTTCCCCCACCAACATTTTATCGTCTGCGCTCACCGGAGTTTGACCACCACGATCACAAGAAGAACAACCCCCAAGACGGCCCAGCCTATCACATCCATGTATCTGTGCAGCTTTTCCTCCATGGGCTTTCCTCCCCATGCCATCAGGCCGGCGACAAGGAAAAAGCGCCCTCCCCGGCCAATAATGGACGCCAGCACAAAAGGCAGGAAACTCATGGAAATCACCCCGGCGGTAATGGTAAATATCTTGTAGGGAATGGGCGAAAAGCCGGCGATGAAAATCGCCCAGAACCCCCAGGCGTCGAACCAGGAACGGGCGCGCAGGTATTTCTCGTAATGTCCGAAGTCATGCAACAGGGGCTCGATATATTCAAAGGCCCACATCCCGATGAGATACCCGGCAACGCCTCCCGCCACTGATGTGAGCGTGGTAATGAGTGCAAAAATCCACGCCTTGGCCGGCTGGGCCAGGCTCATGGGGGCAAGCATGACGTCCGGCGGCACGGGGAAGAAAGAAGATTCCGCAAAACTCAGCCCCCCAAGATACCAGGGCGCTTTGGGGTGCCGCGCCCATTGCATGGCGCGGACATACAGCTTGGAAAAGAGCTTCAAGTCTCCACCCCCCCCAGCAGGGGCACGAAGTTCACCGGCTCCAGCATTTCCGTGTCATACCCTCTGGCCGTGCGAGTGACCTTGACCAGCGCCTGGGCCTGGGCTCCGCCAATGGGGAGAATCATGCGTGCGCCGGGACGCAGTTGCTCCACCAGGGTACGGGGAATACCCTCGGGCGCGGCGGTGACGATGATCCCGTCATAAGGTGAAAATTCCGGCAGACCCAAACCGCCGTCAGAATGCCTGGGATGGATATTGCGCAGCTTCAGCAGGCGAAAGCGTTGTTTTGCCTGCTCCAGCAGCGGCGCAATCCGCTCCACGGTATAGACGCGGCGCACCAGGGGCGCAAGCACGGCAGTCTGATACCCGGAGCCGGTGCCGACTTCCAGTACGGTATCAAGACTATCATCACCCAACAGGGCTTCCGTCATGCGCGCCACGATATAGGGCTGGGAAATGGTCTGGGAACGGCCGATGGGCAAGGCCGTGTTCTCATAGGCGCGACTGGCCAAGGCTTCATCTACGAACAGGTGCCTGGGAACCTGGCGCATGACTTGCAACACCCGTTCGTCGCGAATGCCTTCATCGCGTAATTGCCGCACCAGCCGGTCCCTGGTGCGCTCGGATGTCATTCCCTGCCCGGCTTTCGGATCAACATTCATGGTTTCCGCTCTCCAGCCAGTCTCGCAGCGGGTCAATGGCGGCATGCCGGGTCAGATCCACTTGCAGCGGGGTAATGGATACACAGGAATTTCGCAAGGCATGGAAGTCCGTGCCCGGGCCTGCATCCTGCTCCGGGCCTGCGGGCCCCACCCAGTAGATGGGGCGTCCCCGGGGATCCACTTCCTTGACCACGGGTTCGGCCTTGTGCCGGTGCCCCAGGCGGGTGACCTGCATGCCCCGGATATCCGCCAGGGGCAGATCCGGCACATTGACATTGAGTATGGACTCCCCGGCCAGGGGCCTGCGCTGCAGGCGCTCGATGAGCTGCACCGCAATCTGGGCCGCTGTGTCGAAATGCCTGGGCGCATGGGAGGCAATGGAAATCGCCATGGCGGGAAAACCCAGAAAACGCCCTTCCGTCGCCGCTGCCACAGTGCCGGAATAGATTACGTCATCGCCCATATTGGCGCCGGCATTGATACCAGCGACCACCATGTCCGGCTCTTCTTCCAGCAGGCCGGTAATCGCCAGATGCACGCAATCCGTCGGTGTGCCTTCCACGCGAATATAGCCGTTTTCCATGGTATGCGCACGGATAGGCGTTTCCAGGGTCAGGGAATTGCTGGCGCCGCTGCGGTCACGATCCGGCGCAACCACCACCACATCAAGCGTCGTCTGCAATGCTGTTGCCAGGGCTTTCAGCCCGGGAGCCTGGTAGCCGTCATCGTTACTCAACAAGATACGCATCGCGCAATTCTAACCGAAACTGCGGTTGGCTACATCCTGATTGGCGGCTTCTGATTGTATAATGGCTCCATGAGTTCCAAGGACCACAATTCAGATGGCGGATCCAAGGCCTTTCGTGAAGCCATGCAAGGGGTAGAGCCTTTGAAGCATGACAAAATATCCCCCTGGCATCAGCGCAAGCGCCCGCTACCCCTGGAGCTTCCCGATCAGGAACAGCCCGGCCACGAGTTTGCAGACACCATGGCGGAAACGCCGGACTTCCTGGAGTTTCGCCGCCCCGGCATTCAGCACCGGCTGTATTCCGATTTGCAGCGCGGTCTGTTGAGCCCGGAAGCCACCCTGGATCTGCACGGCATGCGCACCAACGACGCCCGCCAGGCATTGAGCCGGTTTCTCGATCAAAGCCTCAGGGCCAGGCATCGCTGCGTACGCATCATTCACGGCAAGGGGCGCGGCTCCCACCAGCAGCCCGTGCTCAAACAAAGGATCAACCAGTGGCTGCCCCAACGAAAGGAGGTGCTGGCTTTCTGCTCCGCCCCGGGCTGGGATGGCGGCAGTGGCGCGGCCTATGTGCTGCTGTCCCGAAAATGGGGAGAAACCCTATAACAGCAATTCTCTCACTACCGCCGTGGCATATGCGCCGCCAGGCAGAGAGAAGCGCAATTCCAGGACATCGTTTTTCTGCTGCCATTCCAGGCCGTTTACCGCCAGCCCCAGGGCCCGCCGGTCTTCTTCCAGGCCAAAGCGCCGCAAGCCTTCGATCCAGTCCTGTTCCTGTTGCAGAACCTGCTGCTCCAAGGCGGCAGCCGCCGCTGCCGGGCGCAGGGAGCGCCCCGGCCTGCCGCACAAGGGGCCGGTGACGTGCACCTGTTGCCTTTCCAGACGGGAGGCCAGCGCGGGATCATCCGTCCCGGCCATGAACTGCCCGCGGCCTCCCGCAAGCTGCATCACATCACCAGGCAGCAACCGATTCCAGCTATCAGCGGCAACCCGGGCCGCGAGCACTTTGTTGAACAGCCAGGAACGGGCGGCGGACAACCAGATGCTGCGTTTGTCCCGGCGCACTCTTTTCACCTTGCCGGCAAACAAGTCGCGGGCATGGCGCAAATTGCCGCCTTCCCGGCCGAAGCGCTGGGAACCGAAGTAGTTGGGTACGCCGTGCCGTGCGATCCGCAGCAAACATTCTTCCAACAGCCCGGAGTCAGCGGAAAACCCGCGAATCACCAGCCGGAAGGTATTTCCCTGCAAACTGCCCCGGCGCAGTTTGCGGTGGTGACGTTGCGCTTCGAGCACCCGCAGGTTTTCCCCTTCCAGCCGGCTCCAGTCCGGCGCTTCCTTTCCCGGCAAGTGCACGGAAAAGGTCTGAGTGGCCACCGCCACCCGGTCTTTCAGCCCGGCATAGCTGATGTCCCGGGCGCGAACATTGGCCAGGCGGGCAATATGGGTGGCGACCTCCAGCGTATTGAGGTTGCGCTTGCGGATCTTCAGCAGCACATGCTCACCCGCACCTGAGGCCTCCACTCCCAAGTTCTCAATCACCTGAAAGTCTTCCGGCGCACTGCGCAGCAACCCTGTGCCCACCGCCCCGCCCCAGGCGCGGGGCAGATCCTGAACGGGATCAGTCATGCAACAACACCACGGCATGGGCCGCAATGCCTTCGCCTCTGCCGGTGAAGCCCATTTTTTCCGTGGTCGTGGCCTTGATATTGACCTGGGAGACGCCGATGCCAAGATCCTCCGCCAGGCGCTCTTGCATCGCCGGAATATACGCGCCCAACCGCGGTCGCTGGGCGATCACCGTGGCATCCACATTACCCGCCCTGAATCCCCGCTGCCGCAATTCCTCTACCACCTTGCGCAGCAACACCCGGCTGTCGATACCCTCGAACGCCGGATCGGTATCGGGAAAATGCCTGCCGATATCGCCCAGACCCGCAGCGCCCAGCAAGGCGTCGCAGAGCGCATGGATGAGCACATCGCCATCCGAATGGGCGATCAGACCCTGCTCATGGGGAATGGCCACGCCTCCCAGCAGCACAAGGTCGCCGGGGCCGAAACGATGGGCGTCATATCCGTGGCCGATACGCATGGCTTACTTGCGTTTGACGTGTTTCATCATGCGCCGGCGCTTTTGCTGCTGGCGGACATTGAGTTTGTTGCGCCGTCCCTTGAAGGGATTTTCGCCGGTGCGGAATTCGATTCTCACCGGCGTGCCCCAGAGCTTGAACGCCTTGCGGAAGCGGTTCACCAGGAAGCGCTGGTATGTGAGGGGCACTGCCTCCGTCTGATTGCCGTGGATGACGATGATGGGTGGATTCTGCCCTCCCTGGTGAGCATAACGCAGCTTGATACGCCGCCCGCGCACCAGTGGCGGCTGATGCTCCATGATTGCCTGTTCCAGAATATGGGTCAGGTCGGATGTCTTGAGATCCCGGGTGGCGGCGCGGTAGGCGGCGTCCACCGCCTTCATCAAATGCCCGACGCCGGTGCCGTGCAACGCGGAAATAAACAGCACTTCTGCGAAAGACAGAAAAGGCAGCTTGCGCTCCAGTTCGGATTTGATGCGATCCCGTTCATCACTGTGCAGGCCATCCCACTTGTTGATCACCACCACCAGGGCGCGGCCGCTGTCCACCACATGTCCCGCCAGGGTGGCGTCCTGCTCCGATATGCCCTGGTGGGCGTCGAGCACCAGCAACACTACATTCGCCTGTTCCATGGCCTGCAGGGTCTTGATGATGCTGAACTTCTCTATGGCTTCGGCAACCCGGGCGCGCCGCCGCACGCCGGCGGTATCCACCAGGGTGTATTGCCTGCCCTGGTGCTCGAAGGGTACTTGGATGCTGTCGCGGGTGGTGCCTGGCTTATCGAAAGCCACCAGGCGTTCTTCACCCAGCAGACGGTTGATGAGGGTGGATTTGCCCACATTGGGGCGGCCGACCACGGCGATTTGCGTACCCCGCCGCGCCGCGCCTTCATCTTCTTCGGCGGGCGGCAGGGATGCCAGCACCTTGTTGATGAGAGGCTTGACGCCACGGCCATGAGCCGAGGATATGGCGACGGGATCGCCCAGACCCAGGGCGTGGAATTCGGCGCCGGCAATATCGCTGTCGAGAGATTCCGCCTTGTTCGCCACCACGGTAATGGGCTTGCCGGTTTTGCGCAGCTCGGCGGCAATCTGCTCATCCGCACCGGCCAGCCCTTCGCGGGCGTCCACCAGATAGAAGATATGATCGGCTTCTTCGATGGCCAGACGCACTTGCTTGTCCATGAGCACTTCCACACCTTCCCGCTCACCGCTGATGCCGCCGGTGTCCACCACTACATAGGGACGGGTTCCAATGCGGCCCACGCCGTACTGACGGTCCCGGGTAAGCCCGGGCTGATCCGCCACCAGGGCGTCCCTGCTGCGGGTCAGGCGATTGAACAGCGTGGATTTTCCTACGTTGGGCCTGCCCACCAGGGCGATGACGGGAAGCATGGGTTATTCCGGCAGCCTCAGGGCTGTAAGTTTGCCGTTGCGGGCGAGCACATAGAGTATGTCATCAACGACCAGGGGGGCGGCGACTATGGCATCGCCGACACGCTGACGCGCCGCCAGGGAGCCATCCTCCGAAGACAGCCAGTGCAGATAACCCTCGAAATCGCCAACCACGGTAAAATCCCCTTGCAGTACGGGGGCGCTGAGGCCGCGGTTCGCCAGGGCCTTTTGCCGCCAGCGGGCGGAGCCGGTATCCGGATCCAGAGACCAGACATATCCCTGGTCATCGGTAACGGCCAGTTGCTGCCAGTTCACCGCCATGTTGTTATATACGGAAATCTTGCGCTTCCAGAATATCTTGCCGCTGCCTTCTCCCAACGCCGCCACATCCCCCTGATAGGCGCCGCCATACACGGTGCCGCTATAGATCAGGGGATCGGTATCGACATCCACCATTCGCTCCAGATCCGAACGGCCACTGGGCACGGTGATATGGCTCTCCCATTCGATTGCGCCGGTATCCAGGGACAGGGAAATCATTTTTCCACCAGCCAGGCCGCAATACACGCTGCCACCGCTGATGACCGGGGAGCTGCTGCCGCGCAAGGTCAGCACCGGCACCTTGTGATCATACAGCCACAGCTGTTCTCCGCTGGCGGCGTCCAGTCCGAACAGTTTGCCGTCACCGGCATGGGCCACGACCACGCCACCGCCAATTGCGGGCACAGCCAGTATTTCACTGCTCAGATCCCGGCGCCAAAGCGCTTCCCCCGTACGGGGATCAAAAGCCGCCAGTTGTCCTTCCGCAGTACCGATTGCGAGCAGACCCTCCGCAACGCCGGGACCGGCCGATGCCGGCAGCCCGGTTTCCACCTGCCAGATTTCCTTGCCGGTATCCGCTTCCACGGCAAACAGATCACCATCCGTACTGGCGACATAGAGTATCCCTTCATCCACCGCCGGCTTGAGACGATTCAGGTCGCCGGAAGCATCGCCAATATCCATGCTCCACAGCTGCTGCGGCTGGATGACAGCGGTAAAATCCACCAGTTCCGCAGGTTTCCGGGCGGGATCATCAGCGCCGAACCATTCACGCGGATCCGCCATGGTGCCGCAACCGGACAAGGCGGCGCCAGCCAGTAGCAGCAGCGGCAATCGAAGCAACGACTTCATTGACTATCCACCCAGTTCCATCAGTTTCATGCGGATCAGGGAAGGATTGCTCACGCCTATTTCCAGCGCCCGGGCAAAAGCGGCTCTGGCCGCCTCCCGGTCACCCTGGGCAAGCTTCACCTCGCCCTGAATGCTCAGAAATTCACCCTGGTAGGCATCTTCGGCGGGATTCGCAGTCAGTCTGGCGGCGTCGTCATACGCCTCCATGTCCAGCATCAGCCGGGCCAGGCGGATTTTCGCCAGCTGGCTGATGGCCTCCTGCCTGGCATTGTCCAGCACCCATTGCAAATTCACCCTGGCCTTGTCCTTGTCTCCCGCCTGATAATGCAGTTGCGCCAGCTCGAAGGCGGCGAACATGGCATAGGCGGAACCCTTGTATTCGTCGAGCAAGGTCTTGCCCCGCTGCTCCGCGGTTTCCAGATCACCGCTGAAGGCGGCCTGGGAAAAGCCTTCGAAATTGGCCGATGCGTTCTCCGCCTGAACGCGCTGGTATTCCAGCCAGCCCTTGCCGCCGCCTACCACGGCCAGCCCCAAGACGACACCGCCGATAACGGATTTTCCGTTGTCCTTCCACCATTTCTTGATGGCTTCAACCTGTTCTTCTTCTGTCTGATAGCTACTCACGCGATTCTTCTCCAATCATTTCCGTCAGGAATCCTGTCAACGCATCATGGTTGACGCGTATCTGCTCCCGGTTCTGCCGCAACCATTTTACACCAACGCAGTGGTTTTCCAGTTCATCATCACCCAGAATCAGCGCCACTTGGGCGCCGCTGCGATCCGCACGTTTGAACTGGGACTTGAAACTTCCGCCACCGCAGTTTACCTGCATCCGCAGGCCGGGCAAGGCGTTGCGCAGGGATTCCGCCAGTATCAACCCCGCCTGGCCTGCACTGCCCGCCACCACCAGATAGGCATGGAGGGCGGCAGCGGGGCGGGCCTGATCCAGGGCCTCCAGCACCGCCACCAGACGCTCCACGCCCATGGCGAAACCAATCGCCGGGGTTGCCTTGCCACCCAGCTGCTCCACCAGCCCGTCATAGCGGCCACCAGCGCAAACCGTACCCTGGGCGCCCAGCAGATCCGTCACCCATTCGAAAACCGTGCGGGAATAGTAATCCAGCCCGCGCACCAGGCGCGGATTGAGTACATAGGCGATGCCGGCGGCATCCAGCCCTTCGGTAATCGCGGAAAAATGCGCCCGGGATTCTTCTCCCAGGTCATCCATGAGAGAGGGAGCCGCGGCAATAAGTTCCGCCATATCCGGATTCTTTGAATCGAGAATACGCAATGGATTGCTGTTCAGCCGCCGCCGGCTGTCCTCGTCCAGCTGATCGCGCCGCTCCTGAAAGTACCCGACCAGCCGCGCCCGGTAGGCCTTGCGTTCGTCAGGCGTACCCAGGGTGTTGATCTGCAGCTCCAGCCCGGAAATACCCAGTTCCCGCCATAGCCTGGCGCTGATCAGGATGACCTCCAGGTCGATATCCGGCCCGGACATGCCATAGGCTTCCAGGCCAATCTGCTGAAATTGGCGATAGCGCCCTTTTTGCGGACGTTCATGGCGAAACATGGGTCCCTGATACCACAGGCGTTGAAGTTGGTTGTGCAGCAAACCGTTTTCCATGCAGGCCCGCACACAGCCTGCGGTGCCTTCCGGGCGCAGGGTCAGTGAGTCTCCGTTGCGGTCCTCGAAGCTGTACATCTCCTTTTCCACGATATCCGTAACTTCGCCAATGGAGCGTTTGAACAGCTCTGTCATCTCCAGCACCGGGGTACGCAACTCCCGGTATGCGTAGGACTGAAACACCCGGCGCACGGTGTCCTCCAGGAACTGCCACCGGGGAGTTTCATCCGGCAGAATATCGTGCATTCCCCGAACCGCCTGAATTTTCTTGGCCATTTAGTTGCTCGTCGGATTGAAAGTTAACTTGGCGACATTGCCCTTGGTGTAGGGCGCAAGATCGAAAGGACTGCCATCAATGGTGATGCTGACGTTACGGGCGTTACCCAGCACCATTTTGTAGGGCGCTTCCCCCTTGAGTTCAAATACATCTCCCGCCTGACGCCGGCCCACAAGCTTGAAGCTGCGGCTGCTGTCGCGCACATCAACCCAGCAGTCCCCGCGGAAAGACAACAGCACCCGGGGCGGCGCTACAACCTGCTGGACGGCCTCTTCCGGAGGAGATGAGGCCTGGCTTGCGACGGGCGGCTCGCTGCTCGCTACTTCCGCCGCGGGCGCATCCGCCACAGTCTCTTGCGGCTCTTCCACGGTTTCAGGCCGAACAACAGGCTTTGGCGCCTGCACCACCGCCGGAGAGGGCGCGGCAGCAGCGGGGGATTTCTCCATTTCCGCTGCCGGCGCTGTCTCCGTCTGCACGACCGGCGCGTCCACGGGCGCTTTCTTGTCCAGATAGGATTTCCACCACAAGCCAAACATGGTAAGCAAGGCGATAACGATCAGCCATGTTGCAAGACGCACCAGGCCGTGATTGCTGTGAATTTCCTTGCGGATTCCCTGGGCAACCGCGGGAGGCACCGAGCAATCCTCTCCTTCCGGGCAAAGCTGCCCGAATTCCTCGAGCACGATATCTTCCGGCACGCCAACCAGGCGGGCAAAATTCCGGTAATACCCACGCACAAACACCCTGGCGGGCAGGGCCTCATAGTTCTCTTCCTCCAGGGCCTGAACCATGGCCTTGCTCAGATGCAGTTGCTCCGCCACCGTTGCCACTTCCATACCCATGGCTTCGCGGGCCTGCCTCAGGCGTCTGCCGGGAGAAGGCGCCAGGGCATCCGATGCTGATTCTGTCTTTTTTGGGGAATGACGCCGCTGTATCTTCACCGCTGCCATGATCTGTGCTCAGTAACCCAGCTTCTGCGCTTGTTCGGAATCCGGAAATTCCGACTTGAGCAGCAGTTCATCGCTTCTCGCCTGATCCGGGTTTTCCAGTTTTTGTTCGGTAAGGATGCTCAGATAGAGCATCTGCGCCGTTGGTTTCGCCACTTCCCGGTACCGCTGCAAATAGGCCCGGGTGGACATGTATTTTCCCTGCTCGTAACGCAACTGCGCCATTTGAAACAATGCCATGGGGTAGCCGGGATTCCGCTCCAGGGCGCGCAACAGATAGGATTCCGCCCTGGTGGCGTCACCTCCTTTTCTGGCGCAGTAGCCAGCATTGGCAAGCGCTACCCAGGGGGTTTCGTACAGCGGGTTTTGCAACGCCTTGTCAAACAGGGGGGCGGCGCGGGAGTACTCGTTCAGCTTGCACAGGTAGGCGCCATAGGCGTTCAGAATGTAGGGATTGCGGTCATCCACTTCCATGGCGCGTTGGTAGGCGGCATTGGCGGGGCCGCTTTCACCCAGCATCTCGTAGATCAGGGCCAGCACCAGGTGGGCATTGCCGTTCCGGGAATCCCGCGCCACCGCCTGTTTGGCCTTGCTCAGGGCCGTGCGGAAATCACCCTGGCGCATGTATTCGTAGGCCAGCTTGACATAAGTATCCGCTGCGGAATTGTAATTCTGCGTCTTCCCCAGGTTGCCGGTATTGGGATCCTCCTCGTCCCGGATCAGCCCGGAGTTACAAGCAGCCAAAAACAACGGCAGCAACAATACCAGCAAAATATGTTTCATGTAGAGAGCCCCTGTAGCTGTCGTTGACGCAGAGACACCATCGTCCGCCCGCTGCGATCCTGCACCTTGCCCACCAGCTGACCACAGGCGGCGTCGATATCATCTCCCCTGGTCTTGCGCAATATGGCCATGATCCCCGCTTTCATCAATTTCTGGCGAAAGGCTTCAATGCGCTCCGGCGGCGAAGTACGGTAATCCGTCCCCGGAAAAGGGTTGAACGGTATCAGATTCATTTTGGATGGCGTGCCTTCGAGCAGGCGGATCAATGCCCTGGCGTGGCCAAGACTGTCATTCACCCCGTCGAGCATGACGTATTCCCAGGTAACCTTGCGGCGCTTGTCATTCCTGACAAACGCCCGGCAGGCGGGGATCAAGGTTTCCAGGGGATATTTGCGGTTGATGGGAACCAACTCGTTGCGCAGTTCATTGTCCGGCGCATGCAGGGAAACGGCCAGGCTCACATCGGAAACCTCCCGCAGCCGGTACAGATTGGGCACGATGCCCGAGGTGCTGATGGTCACCCGGTACTTGGACAGCATATAGGCCAGGTCGTCCTGCATCAGATCCATGGCCCTGACCACCGGCGCGAAATTCGCCAGCGGCTCACCCATGCCCATGAGCACCACATTGGTAGGAGGCTTTCCCATCCGCCGGGTGACATGCCAGACCTGGCCGATAATTTCTCCCACGCTGAGGTTGCGATTGAAGCCCTGCCGGGCCGTGGAGCAAAACGAGCAATCCAGGGCGCAGCCTACCTGGGAAGAGACACAGACCGTGCTGCGATGCCCGTCGGGAATATATACGGTTTCGATACGCTGGCCGTCCGCCAGCTCCATCACCCACTTGACCGTCCCGTCCAGGGAGGGCTGTTCAAGCACGATTTCCGGCAACCGCACCTGGGCTTGCGCATGCAGGCTGGCGCGCAGCTTTTTGGACAGATCGGTCATCTGCCCGAAATCCGTCACGCCATGCTTGTGAATCCACTTCAGCACATTGCGCCCGTGAAACGGCTTGGCGCCGAGGCTCGTGAAGTAGTCCTCCATCGCCTTGCGATCCAGATCCAGCAGGTTTACGGGTTTGTCAGAGGCCAATGCGCGTTCCTGAAAAATGATTGTTCAACCATTTATATGTGAAGCAGGCGATTTTACCTTGCCTAAGGCCTTTCCGCCAATGAATTCATGCCCATCCGCCCAGTAGGTCTATAATCATGTTTTTTAACTCAAAAATCCAATGAAGCCATGCTACTGCAGACAATTGCCTTTGGAATCGCCTTTGCCCTTGCTGCGACAGGCCAGTCATCCATGAAGAACCCGCCACAGCCCTACCCGAGCGCCAGAAAGGCGGATCAATTCGATATCTATCACGGTGTGCAGGTTCACGACCCGTACCGCTGGCTGGAAAATCTGGACTCACCGGAAACCAGGGCCTGGATCGAGGCGGAAAACCGGCTCACCAGCGCCTGGCTGAAAAAATTTCCCGAGCGGGAGCATCTCCGCAAGCGCTTGACCGAGTTATGGAATTACGAGCGCTACTCGGTGCCCTACAAGGTGGCGGGACGTTATTTTTTCCGCCGCAACGACGGATTGCAGAACCAGTCCGTCGTCTACACCCAGCGCAGTCTGGAAGAACCGCCAGAAGTCCTCATCGATCCCAACAAGCTGTCGAAAGACGGCACGATAGCGCTGAAAGGCGCTGCCGTCAGCCCCAACGGAAAATACTACGCCTATGCCATCGCCGAGGCCGGATCGGACTGGACCGAATGGCGCATCAGGGATATCGACAGCAAAAAAGACCTGGATGACCATCTGCAATGGATCAAGTTTTCCGGCGTTTCCTGGACCGCAGACAGCCGGGGCTTCTATTACTCCCGCTATGATGCGCCCAAAGACGGGGACAAGCTCAAGGAAATCAATTACTTTCCCAAGCTCTATTACCATCGTTTGGGCGATTCGCAGGCGCAGGACAAACTCGTTTATCACCGCCCCGACCACAAGGACTGGTTCTTCAACGGCATTGCCACGGAAGACGGAAGATATCTGCTGATCGAGATTGGCCGGGGCACGGAGGAAAAGAACCTGCTCTACTACCAGGACCTGGAACAGCCGCAAAACGGCATACGGCCCATCATCGAAACCTGGCAGGCCAGCTATGAATATCTGGGCAACCAGGGGACAAAATTCTGGTTCCTGAGCAATGACAAGGCGCCAAGAGGCAGGATTGTGGAAATCGACCTCCACAACCCCGAGCGGAAACACTGGCAGGAAATAGTGGCCGAATCGGAGGACGCCATCGAAACCGCCAGCATGGTCAACAACAGCTTCATCATCCGCTATCTTCACCACGCCCGGCATAAAGTCCTGATCAAACCCCTTGCGGGAAAAGCCTATGCGCTGGAACTGCCCGGCATCGGCAGCGCCGGGGGATTCTATGGCGAACAAAATGCTACGGAAACCTTTTTTTCCTGGACCAGCTTCAACACGCCGGCGCGCATCTACCACCTGGATCTCGTCAATGGAAAAACCACCCTGTTCAAGGAACCGAAGATCCGCTTCAACCCCGAAGATTATGTTACCCGCCAGGTGTTTTTCAGCAGCAGGGACGGCACCCGCATTCCCATGTTCCTCACCCATCACCGCAACCTCGAGCGCAATGGGAAAAACCCGACCCTGCTCTATGGTTATGGTGGATTCAATATCTCTTTGACACCCTATTTTTCCGTGACCAACCTGGTGTGGATGGAAACCGGAGGCATCTATGCCATGCCCAATTTGCGCGGCGGAGGGGAGTATGGGCAGGAATGGCATGCCGCCGGCATCAAAACCAAGAAACAAAACGTGTTCGATGATTTCATCGGCGCCGCCGAATGGCTCATCAGCAACGGCTATACCTCGCCGAAACACCTGGGCATCAGTGGCGGCAGCAACGGCGGCCTGCTGGTCGCCGCGGTTTTGTTGCAGCGCCCCGATCTTTTCGCCGCCGCCGTGCCTGCCGTTGGCGTACTGGACATGCTGCGCTTCAACAAGTTCACCATCGGCTGGGCCTGGGAATCCGACTACGGCTCCGCGGAAAACGAGGAGGAATTCAAGGCGCTGTATGCCTATTCGCCCTACCACAATGTCAAACCCGGCCGCCGCTATCCCGCAACCCTGGTCATTACCGCCGACCACGACGACCGCGTCTACCCCGCACATAGCTTCAAGTTTACCGCTGCGCTTCAGGCCGCCCAGGCGGGTTCCGATCCCATCCTCATCCGCATCGAAACCCGCGCCGGGCACGGAGCGGGCAAACCCACCAGCAAACGCATCGAAGAAGCTGCCGACAAGCTGGCGTTTCTGCGTTATTTCCTGACAGCGAAAGGCAGCTCACATGAATAGCAAGCAAAAAAACCAACCCTCCATGAAATGGTCCATGCGTCTGGGTACGCTGGCGGGCATCGCGGTATATGTGCACGCCACTTTCCTTATCCTGCTGTTGTGGATTGCCCTGAGTTACTGGCGCAGCGAACAAAGCCTGCAGGCAGTGGCCCAGGGCGTGGGTTTCATCCTGGCCCTGTTCGCCTGCGTGGTATTGCATGAACTGGGACACGCCCTTACCGCCAGACGCTTTGGCATCAAGACCAGGGACATCACCTTGCTGCCCATTGGCGGCGTGGCCTCATTGGAAAAAATGCCGGACGATCCCAAGCAGGAAATCCTTGTCGCCCTGGCTGGCCCCGCGGTGAACATCGTCATTGCCGGATTGATCTGGCTATGGCTGAACCTGCAGCAGGCAGTGATGCCGGGCGAGCTGTCGTCCATGCTCCAGGGCAGCATGTTGCAGCAGCTGCTGGTGGTCAACCTGTTCCTCGCCGGGTTCAACCTGCTGCCCGCCTTCCCCATGGATGGCGGGCGGGTACTGCGCGCCCTGTTGGCCATGCGTATGGATCGCACCGCCGCCACCCGCCGGGCCGCCAGCGTCGGCCAGGCGTTTGCCCTATGGCTGGGGCTGGTGGGTATGCTGTATAACCCCTTCCTGCTGTTTATCGCCCTGTTCGTATGGATTGGCGCCATGGCCGAGGCGGGCACCGAGGAAATACGTTCCTTGCTGCATGACGCAACCCTCAGCCACGCCATCATCACCCATTTTGAAAGCCTCTCACCCTACGACAGCCTGGCCCGGGTCATCAAACTCACCCTGGACGGCGTACAAAAGGACTTCCCGGTAATCGAGAACGGGGAAGTCATCGGCGTTCTCACCCAGGAAGACTTGCTGCGCGGTCTGCAGGAAAAAGGAGCCTTGGCGAATGTGGGCGAATACATGCAGACCAATGTCGAGGAAGCGGATATCAATGAGTCCCTGGAATCAGTAATGAAACGCCTGCAAAGCAGCGGCGGCCGCTTGCTCGCAGTCACGGAAAACAACCGGCTGGCGGGCATAGTGAATATCGACAACATCATGGAGCTGGTGCGCATCGAAGCCGCACTGCGAGAAGGAAACCGCGCCTTCAGAGGGCTCTGATCGAGGCGCCATTCCGGCGCACAAGCCCATGGATGGGTGAAGATTATTGTCGCCGAACAAGCAATGCAGGATAGATACAGGGATATATCCTAGCAGAACAACGCAGGCGCAGTGATCGGGCAGCTGCCGGAACCGGGGTTCAATGCCTTGATACTGTTGGATTCCGGGCTATGCCGGAATGACGCAGATAGCGTGCAAAGCACCACCACGCCACGGCTTGCCTCGCACGATCATCAGACTCCTGAGCGAAACATCCGGGTTAAGTTCTCTCCCGGGATGCCGACATCGGTATCATCAGGGTCATCAGGGAGAAACGGAGTGAACAAGGCAATATCCCTACCAGAACTAAGGAAAAATGCGCGGGTATGTCTGAGTATTGAATACGAATTGCAACTCAATGGGCAACAATATACCGGAGAAACAGGAGATATCAGCTTGGGAGGCGCCTCGCTGAGAACCAGCACACCCGAATTAAAATCGGATCAAGCTCTCGAAAACGGACAGATCCTCTTGGTTCTGGGCGAGGATCGTTTATTGTTTGACTGTATGATCGTGTATGTTGGAAGCATGGGAGCCTCAGGCTTTTCCAAGACCGGCATCACGTTCAAAAACGTGTCGGACAAAAACAAAAGCACGTTGCTGAAGTACATGATGCGCCACCTGTGATCATTCCGGCAGTTTGAACGCGCATTTTTGGTTTCCCTTACTTCCGCAGCATTTCAGCCAAACAACAAGGAGCAAGGCATTTGGAACTCTATAACGACGGCGATCACATCTGTGTGGTATTTCGGGATCTGGTACAAGGCGAAGCCGTACAGTCCAACCAGTTTTTCATCTATGATCATGACCATGCGGCGCTCATCGATCCCGGTGGCGAACTAACCTATACCGCACTTTTCATGGCGCTCAGTGAATACATCAACGTGAGAACGCTGGATTATGTGGTCGCCTCCCATCAGGATCCCGATATCGTTGCTTCCATCAACAAGTGGATGATGGGCACTGAATGCAAGGTAGCGGTGCCCGCCTTGTGGGAAAAGTTCATACCCCATTTCACCCGACCGGGAAAAACCGATGGGCGGCTGATTCCCATGCCCGACGAAGGCATCAACCTCCGGCTGGGAGACATTTACCTGAAAGCGCTACCCGCTCACTTCATGCATGCAGAGGGAAATTTCCAGTTTTACGACCCCATCAGCAAAATACTGTTCTCTGGCGATCTCGGAGCAAACCTTGGACCGGAGAAAGATCTGGACAAACCGGTAAAACGGCTTGCCGAAATCCTGCCCTATATGGAGGGGTTTCACAGACGCTACATCAACTGCAACAAAGTCTGCCGCCTTTGGGCCAACATGGTTCGGGATCTTGAAATATCCATGATCGTGCCCCAGCATGGCCGGGCATTCAAGGGCAAGGCAATTCCAGAATTCATCAGTTGGATAGAACAGTTGGAATGCGGCGTGGATTTGATGACCCAGGACAACTACCGCATTCCCTGATTCCATTGGTCGGCAGCCAGACGCCGCATCACAAGGATGCGGCGCTTCAGCCCCCCGGCCTACGCCAGCAATTTGTCTACGCGATTCTTCATCACACCGTAGTAGACCACGGGTATCACCACCAGGGTCAGCACCGTGGACACCAGCAGACCAAAGATCAACGCCACCGCCAGCCCCGAGAAGATCGGATCATCGAGAATGAAAAACGCCCCCATCATCGCCGCCAGGGCGGTGAGCACTATGGGTTTGGCGCGTACCGCGGCGGAGCGCACCACCGCTGCCTCGAAGCTGGATCCCTCTCGCAATTCCTGATTGATGAAATCCACGAGCAATATGGAATTGCGCACGATGATGCCCGCCAGGGCAATCATGCCGATCATGGAAGTGGCGGTGAATTGCGCGCCCAGCAATGCATGTCCGGGCAATATGCCGATCACTGTCAGGGGAATGGGCGCCATGATCACCAGGGGAACCAGGTAGGAACGGAACTGGGCCACCACCAGCAGATAGATGAGCAACAAGCCAACGGAATAGGCAATCCCCATATCACGGAAGGTTTCATAGGTAACCTGCCATTCACCATCCCATTTCAGACTGAAATCATACGGATTCTCCGGTTGATCCAAAAACCATTGCGCCAACCCCTGCTCTTTGTCCAGGCGCCCTGAAATATCGAACAGCCCGTACAGGGGACTGTCCGTCTTTCCCGCCATGTCTCCGGTAACATAGACCACGGGCAACAGGTCCTTGTGGTGAATACTGTATTCCCGCTGGGAGGGAACCACGGAAACGATTTCCGACAAGGGCACGAACACGTCATTCCTGCTGCGAATCTTGAACGCCAGCACCTGATCCAGATCCGCTCGCGCCGCCTCCCTCAAACGCACCCGTATGGGCACGGCGTACTTGAGGTTGGTGCCATGAATATAGGCCATATCCTCACCTTCCAGCACCGCGGAAAGCGCCTGCGCGACATCCGCCTGGGACAACCCCAGGCGCGCCGCCCGCACCCGATCCACGATCACCACGGCCTTGTCCGAGGGGAACTCCACGGAATCGTCCACATCCACGATATCCGGCGTATCCTCGAACACATCCCTGACCTTCTTCGCCATCTCGATCTGGCCCTCGTAATCGATGCCATAGATTTCCGCCACCAAAGGCGAGAGCACCGGCGGCCCCGGCGGGACTTCCACGATCTTGGCATTGCCGTCATAGCCACTGGCGATTGCCTGTACCCGATCCCGCACAGACAGGGCGATTTCGTGGCTCTTGCGGTCACGTTCATGCTTGTCCACCAGATTCACCTGGATGTCGCCAAGATGCGCACCCTCGCGCAGATAATACTGGCGCACCAGCCCGTTGAAGCTGATGGGGGCCGCGGTGCCGGCATACACCTGATAATCCTGCACTTCCGGCACCGTGGCCAGATAACTGGCGATTTCATTCAGGGTCAGACTGGTCTGCTCCAGGGAGGTGCCCTCGGGCATGTCCAGCACCACCTGGAACTCCGATTTGTTGTCGAAAGGCAGCATCTTCATGATCACTTGCTTGCCCGCCACCAGGGAAACCGAAGCACCGATGAGCAACAACATGCTCAAGAGCAACAGCCAGCGATTGCGTCGCCCGGTCTTTTCGTGCAAAAACGGGCGCATGATGGCATCGAAAAAGTGATCCAGCCTCCCCGGCCCGGCAGCGCCGCCGCCACTGTGCTTGTGGGCGACAGAGGCCAACATGGCATTGGTCAGCCAGGGCGTAAAAATGAACGCTACTGCAAGGGAAATCAGCATTCCCATGGAAGCATTGATGGGGATGGGACTCATATACGGCCCCATCAAGCCGGTAACGAAAGCCATGGGCAGCAGGGCGGCAATCACCGTGAATGTCGCCAGTATGGTTGGCCCGCCCACCTCATCCACGGCGACGGGAATCGCCTCAAGCAGCTTTTTCCCCCCCATGGCCAGATGCCGGTGAATGTTCTCCACCACGACAATGGCGTCATCCACCAGAATGCCGATGGAGAAAATGAGGGCAAACAGGGAAACCCGGTTCAGGGTAAATCCCCAGGCCCAGGATGCGAACAGAGTGATCGCCAGCGTCACCGCCACCGCAGCGCCCACGATAATTGCTTCGCGCCAACCCAGGGCGATAAGCACCAGCAGGATCACCGAGGCAGTGGCGAATACCAGCTTGGTAATCAGCTTCTTGGCCTTGGCGTCCGCCGTGGCGCCATAATTGCGGGTGATGCTGACCTCCACCCCATCGGGAATGAAGATGCCCTCCAGTTCCTGAAAGCGTTTGATCACCCGCTGAGCGATCTCTACTGCGTTGGTGCCTGGTTTTTTGGCCACGGCGATGGTCACGGCGGGATACTGCCCGTCCAGCTCCAGGCCAGCGGCCGCAGCGGCTGCGCCAGGCCCCGTCCACACATAGCTGACGGGTTGATCAGGCCCCTCCTCCACCCAGGCCACATCCCGCAGAAACACGGGCTTGCCGTCTTCACTGCCCACAATCAGATCGGCGATTTCCGCCGGGCTGCTGAGAAACACCCCGGCCTGAACCAGAATTTCCCGATTGTCCGCCGTTACCTTGATGTTGTCCCGGGAGGCATTGCCGGCCTGCAGGGCCAGACGCAAATCATTCAGGTCGATTCCGGATCCCGCCAGCGCCTGGGGATCGATAGTGACCTTCACCACCCGTTCCGGCGCGCCTATGGTGTAGATATCCCGGGTGCCGGGCACGCGCTTGAGTTCGGATTCAATGGCATGGGCTACGCGGCCAAGCTCATAGGCGCCCATTTGCGGATCCTTGCTCCACAAAGTGGCGCTGACAATGGGCACGTCATCAATCCCCATGGGTTTGACGATGGGCTGCCCGACCCCGGCATTGGGGGGTAACCAGTCCTGCTTGGAAAAGATCTTGCTGTAAAGACGCACGATGGCATCCGTACGGTCTTCCCCCACCTTGAACTGCACCGTGAGAATCGCCATTCCCGGCAGGGAAGAGGAATACACATGCTTGATCCCCTCGATCTCGGAAAGCGCCTGTTCCGCAGGCGTGGAAACCAGGCTTTCCACCTCCTGCGCCGCAGCGCCGGGAAAGGGGATAAACACATTGGCGAACGTCACATTGATTTGCGGCTCTTCCTCCCGGGGGGTGATGGCTACGGCGAACACGCCGAGCAACATGCCCAGCAAGGCCAGCAAGGGCGTGATTTGCGTGGCCTGAAATTTTTTTGCAATGGAGCCGGACAGGCCCAGTTTGTTGCTACTCATGCCCCTGGCTCTCCCGCGCCTGGCGGCGTTGGCGCTTCAGCTCCACACCCGCCGCAATGGGATCGAGATACACTTCATCGCCTTCCTGCAGGCCGGACAGAACAGTGATCACCTCCTCCCCGAGGGGATCGCCCAAACGCACATAACGAAAGCGTATCTGCTGATCTTCATCACGCACATATACGCCCGTGACCTCGGAACGGTACACCACGGCGCTGGCAGGCACTACCAGCGCCGGCGCCACGCCGGTTTCGAAAGCAGCCTTTACCAACATGCCGGGAAACAGGCGATCAAGATTCTTCGGCAGCTTCAGGCGCACCTTGAACGTATTGGAAGCGGGATCGGCAAAGGGGAAAATGGTCAGATCCCGCACCTCGATCCAGTTGCCCCCGGGCAGCTCCACCCGCGCCCTGCTTTTTTCCCGGATGGCCACGATCAGGCTTTGCGGCACATCCACCGTCGCCCGCAACTCCTCCAGGGAAATACCGCTCATCAAGGGTGTTCCGGGGTGGGCGACTTCCCCCACCTGCACATGGCGTTCGGTAACGATCCCGGTATAAGGCGCGGTGATACGGGTGTACGCCAGTTGTTCTCGCGCCTGCTCCAGGGCCGCCCTGGCGACATCGAGTTTTGCCCTGGCGGTATTCAGCTCCACCTGCGCATTATCCAGATCGGATTTGGCCACCAGCTTCTTTGTATGCAAATCTTTTATTCTGTTGTAGTTTTTCTTGGCATCCTCAAGCACGGCCCGGGCTGCGCGCAAATCAGCCTCCGCCCTGCGAAGCGCCGCCTGCTGCTCCGTATCCTTGAGTTTGACCAGCAAGGCGCCCTGCTCCACCACATCATCCACATCGTAGTAGATGGCTTCCACCTGCCCATTGGTCTGCGCGGAAATGGTAGACTGGTGCACAGCCTCGATCATGCCGTCCAGGCGAAAAACCCGGGGGATCATTACTTTCTCGACCATACCCGTCTGGATTTTTCCGAGGGCCGGAATGCTCAACAGCATGAGTAACAACCACCCTGAAGATAGGACTGCTGCTCGAATATTCATGGTAATTCTCTATATAATTAGCTAACTTATGCCAATATATGTATATCTAATCATCTAATCAAGAACAATTATCAATTACCAGTTCCCAAAGAAGGAAATCGATGCGCGCATATGATGTAGTCGTCATTGGCAGCGGCCCCGGCGGAGAGGGTGCGGCCATGCGCCTGGCCAAGGCCGGGAAGAACGTCGCGGTGGTGGAAGAAGGCCTGCAACTGGGTGGAAACTGCACCCACCGGGGCACTATCCCCAGCAAGGCGTTACGCCATGCCATTCAATTACTGGCGGACTACCGGCATCACCCGCTTTTCGAACACACCC
>JAMOMB010000182.1 GCA_027068795.1 Sedimenticola sp.
GGCCAAAGGCACCGCGTGCCATTTTGCCATCCGCCCCGAAAAGGTGGCCATTTCCAGCGAACGCCCTGAAACCCACGCCAATGCGGTGCAGGGGCGGGTGCATGACATCGCCTATCTTGGCAATATTTCGACCTATCATGTCGAGCTGAAGAACGGCCAGATCATCAAGGCGCAGGCCGCCAACAACCGCCGTTTGTCGCGACGAAGTTTCACATGGGAAGACACGGTTTGGCTGTCATGGACAGACACCGCCGGTGTCATTCTGACGCAATAGGGGGGCGGATAATGAGACGCCTTTTCCTGATTGCGGTTCCATATCTGTGGCTGCTGGCGCTGTTTCTGGTGCCCTTCCTGATCGTGCTGAAAATCTCGCTGTCCGATCCGGCCATCGCCCGCCCGCCCTATACACCGACGCTGGATATTGCGCTGGGCTGGCAGGGGCTAAAGGATTTCTTTAGCCAGCTGGATTTTGAAAACTTTGTCTTTCTGACCGAAGACGCCCTGTACTGGAAGGCCTATCTGTCCAGCCTGCAAATCGCGGTGATTTCCACCCTGATCACCCTGCTGGTCGGCTTCCCGATTGCCTATGGCATGGCCAAGGCCCCGTCCGAATGGCGTCCGACCCTGATGATGCTGGTGATCCTGCCGTTCTGGACCAGCTTTCTGATTCGGATTTACGCGTGGATGGGCATCCTTAGCAACGAAGGCTATCTGAACCAGATCCTGATGTGGTCGGGCCTGATCGACGAGCCGCTGAAAATCCTGAACACCAATATCGCCGTCTATATCGGCATTGTTTACACCTATCTGCCCTTCATGATCCTGCCGATATATTCGACGCTGGAAAAGCTGGATGAATCCCTGCTGGAAGCCGCCGAAGATCTGGGCTGCTCGCGTCTGTCGGCCTTTTGGCTGGTCACCATGCCGCTGTCCAAACCGGGCATCATTGCGGGCTGTTTTCTGGTGTTCATTCCGGCGATTGGCGAATTTGTCATCCCGTCGCTGCTGGGCGGATCACAAACCCTGATGATCGGCAAAGTGCTGTGGGAGGAGTTCTTCTCAAACCGCGACTGGCCGGTGGCATCCGCCGTGGCTGTGATCTTGCTGCTGGTACTGGTGATCCCGATCATCCTGTTCCAGCGCAATGAACAAAAGCAACGCGAGGAGGGTCTGTAATGCGCCGTTTTACATGGTTCAACGCCACGGCCCTGACGCTGGGCTTTGCCTTTCTTTACCTGCCAATGCTGATCCTGATCATCTATAGCTTCAATGAATCGCGGCTGGTGACGGTCTGGGCCGGATTTTCGACCAAATG
>JAMOMB010000183.1 GCA_027068795.1 Sedimenticola sp.
ATTTCCCGACTCCGTTCAGTAAAAAACCACTTCAAGAGGCATATCGGCATCCATACAGAAAAGTGCACCATATTTGGTACACTTTGCAAACCTTCAATTCATTCATGAAAGCTGGAAATCTGATAATAAACGCCTATGCCGCCCAGAGGGAAATGATCCGGGTGAGCTCATGGTTCTACGAGCACTGGATCCAGTGTGGCTCCTACTCGATCACCAATACCATGACGGGCGCGACACGCATGGCATGGTATAGGTGCGCCGCACTGATTTTGAGTGCGGCGATACCATGATCTATACCATGGAAAAAATGTTAATAACTGCTTGCCAATGCCTGTCAGTGCCAGGTGTTGCCAAACAGAAATGTGGGTAAGTTATTGGATATGTGAGCTTTCTGCGTCTTGATGCCTGCAGGTGCCTGTCAGTACCAGATCAGGCCTACTCCCACTCCATTGTAAATGAGCCATTTTTTCAATTTAATATCAATGGCTTAATTGCAGAGGCAAGTACTAATACCATGAAAAACACCATGTTCAGAAATTGTTGGTAATTGCCACAAAAATCATCATCCTGATTACGATTTCAAGGGTTCCCCCTACTTGTAGCTGGCTTACGCCCCGCCCATCATTCTCCTGATTTTTCGACTGCTTTTTCCATATTTTACGTTGCTACATTCCGTAATTTACGGTATTGTTCTGGTGTGAATTCGCCATCCCTGTATCCCCGCTGGATTAAACCACGAATTGATGAAGCCTTGCTAGATACGCCAGTGGTTCTGCTCGCAGGACCACGCCAGGCAGGCAAGACAACCCTCGTACGCCAGTTTTCTGAACGAGGGCTGCACTACCTGACCCTGGATGATGAGCTGACATTATTGTCGGCACGGGAAGATCCCGTCGGTATGATCCGCAATCTGGATCGTGCCGTCATCGATGAAATCCAGCGGGCACCTCAATTACTTCTGGCCATCAAAAAAAGCGTGGACGAGGATCGTCGCCCCGGGCGGTTTCTGATCACTGGCTCGGCCAACCTGACGGCATTGCCCACCGTTGCGGATTCACTGGCCGGGCGCATGGAAACCCTGTTGCTATTGCCTTTGTCGCAGAGCGAAATCGAGAACAGGCCGGCGAACTGGATAGAGCGCGTTTTTGCCGGAGAGATCCTGACAGCGAATCCCCCTGTAGTGGGCAACGAACTGGTCGAACGTGTATTACGCGGTGGTTACCCGGAAGCGATTGCACGTCCCACAGTGAAACGACGTATCGCCTGGACTCGACAATACATCAATGCCATTATTCAGCGTGATGTCCGCGACATCGCTGAAATTGACAAACTGGAACAGTTGCCACGCTTTCTTCGTGCTTTGGCGCAAACCGCTGGCCAGATGTGCAACTACTCCGAATTAGGCGGTCAAGTCGGCCTCGATGGTAAAACAGTCTCTCGCTACATCGGTGTCTTTGAACAAATGTACCTGCTCAAACGTATCGATGTGTGGGCACGCAATCGATTGAAACGCGTTGTTAAAACACCCAAGCTTCAGTTCATCGATTCCGGTTTGTTGGCCATGCTCATGGATGTCACCGTTAAAGATGCTCAGATGGATAAAAGCCGCTACGGACATGTTCTGGAGAGCTTTGTGTTCGGCGAACTGCTCAAACATACAACAACAGCTGATGACAACTATCAGCTACTGTACTACCGGGATGCGGACAAGTTTGAGGTTGATATCGTGATTGAAAACGCGGCAGGGCAACTGGTCGGCGTTGAAGTAAAAGCCTCTGCCACCGTCAAAGATCGCGATCTGCGTGGATTGAAAAAACTCGCCAACCTGGCTGGAGATCAGTTTACAGCGGGCGTGCTGCTATACGATGGCGATGAAACAATGCCCTTGGGTAGCAAACTATGGGCTGCCCCCCTGTCTACACTGTGGGGGTCGTAAAACGATCAGTTAAATGCCTGCTGTTGCCCGCCAGTGCCAGACATTGCCTGCCAGTACCAGTCACTCCCACTCGATGGTCGCCGGCGGCTTGGAGGAAATATCATAAGCCACCCGGGAAACGCCGCTGACTTCGTTGATGATGCGGCTGGAAACCTTTTCCAGAAATTCCCAGGGAAGATGGCCAATATGAGCGGTCATAAAGTCTACGGTTTTCACCGCCCGCAGGGTAATCACATATTCATAGCGGCGCGCATCCCCCACCACGCCAACGGATTTCACCGGCAGGAATACCGCAAAGGCCTGGCTGACTTCATCATAGAGCCTGAAGTTGTACAGCTCTTCGATGTAGATATGGTCCGCCTGGCGCAAAATATCCGCATACTCCTTTTTCACCTCGCCCAGAATGCGCACCCCCAGGCCCGGGCCTGGGAAGGGATGGCGGTACACCATTTCTGCGGGCAGGCCCAGCTTGACGCCGACTTCGCGCACTTCATCCTTGAACAGCTCCCGTAAGGGCTCGACCAGCTTGAGCTTCATGTAGTCCGGCAGTCCGCCCACATTGTGATGGGATTTGATGACATGAGCCTTGCCTGATTTGGCGCCTGCAGATTCGATCACATCTGGATAGATGGTGCCCTGGGCAAGAAAATCGACATCTTTTATCTTTGCAGCTTCTTCCTCAAAGATGTCGATAAACATATTGCCGATAATCTTGCGCTTCTTTTCCGGGTCGGCCTCACCCTTGAGCGCATCGAGAAAACGGTCTTCTGCATCCACGCGGATGACCTTTACGCCCATGTGTTTGGCGAATGTCGCCATGACCTGATCACCTTCATGCAGGCGCAGCAGGCCGTTGTCCACGAAGATGCAGGTCAGCTTGTCGCCAATGGCCTTGTGCAGCAGGGCCGCAACCACGGAGGAATCCACACCACCGGACAGGCCCAGCAGCACCTTGCCATCCCCTACCTGTTTCCGCACGGCCTGGATGCTGTCATCGATGATATTGTCGGGCGTCCACAGGGATTCACAGCCGCAGATCTCATGAAGAAAACGGCTCAGGATGCGTTTTCCCTGGGCGGTATGGGTCACCTCGGGGTGAAACTGCACACCGTAGAAGCGGCGATCCTCGTCGGCGATCCCCGCCAGGGGCGCATTGTCGGTTTCGGCAATGACGCTGAACCCCGGCGGCAGGGATTCCACCCGGTCGCCATGACTCATCCACACATCCAACAGGCCATAGCCTTCTTCCGTAACATGATCCTCGATGTCCCGCAGCAGTCGGCTATGTCCCCGCGCCCGCACCTGGGCGTAGCCGTACTCGTGCTTGGCGGAACTGGCCACTTCGCCGCCCAACTGGGCGGCCATGGTTTGCATGCCGTAGCAGATGCCCAGCACGGGAACCCCCATCTCGAACACCAGCCGGGGCGCGCGGGGAGGATCATCCGCCGTTACGGTTTCCGGGCCGCCGGAAAGAATGACGCCGGCGGGCTGTTGTTCCCGCAGGGCGTCCTCGCAATTGTCCCAGGGCCAGATTTCACAGTATACGCCGGCTTCGCGCACGCGACGGGCGATGAGCTGGGTGTATTGGGAACCAAAATCAACGATGATGATGCGATGGTCGTGAATATTATGCGTCATGGCGATGCCTGTATATGGAACATATGCTACGAAACCCCTGTGACAGGAAGGAAACAGGGTGTATGCCGGAAATCCTCCCGGCTGCGTTGCGCCGCACCCGGGCTACCCGGTTCAATCCCGCCTGTAGTTGGGCGCTTCCTTGGTGATCTGTACATCGTGCACATGGGACTCGCGCATGCCGGCGCCGGTTACGCGGATGAATTCCGGCTTGGTGCGCATTTCCTCGATAGTCGCGCAGCCGGTATAACCCATGCTGGCGCGCAATCCGCCCATGAGCTGGGTGATCACATTCACCAGCGGCCCCTTGTAGGGCACGCGGCCTTCGATGCCTTCCGGCACCAGTTTGTCCGCTTCCTTGGTGTCTTCCTGAAAATAGCGGTCGCTGGAGCCATGCTGGGACGCCATGGCGCCCAAAGACCCCATGCCCCGGTAGGATTTGTAGGAACGCCCCTGGAAGATTTCCACCTCGCCGGGGGATTCATCCGTGCCGCCAAACAGGCCGCCCACCATCACCGAATGAGCGCCGGCCGCGATCACCTTGGCAATATCCCCGGAATAGCGCAAGCCACCATCGGCGATGACCGGCACCCCCGTGCCCTGCAGCGCTTCCACGACATTGGCGACCGCCGTCACCTGAGGCATGCCCACGCCGGCAACGATGCGCGTGGTGCAGATGGAACCAGGACCAATGCCCACTTTGACTGCATCCGCCCCGGCTTTGACCAGATCCAGCGCCGCTGCGCCGGTGGCGATATTACCGCCAATGACCTGGAGCTGCGGGTAGTTCTGTTTCACCCAGGCTACCCTGTCCAGCACACCGCGGGAATGCCCGTGCGCAGTATCCACCACCACCACATCCACTTCCGCCTCCACCAGGGCGGCGATCCGCTCGCTGGTGCCTTCGCCCACGCCCACGGCCGCGCCAACCCGCAGACGTTCCTTGTCATCACGGCAGGCTTCAGGGTAATCCTTGGCCTTTTGCATGTCTTTTACGGTGATCATGCCGCGCAGCTCGAAGGCGTCATTCACTACCAGGAGCTTTTCAATGCGGTGTTCGCCCAGCTTGGAGATCACCTCTTCCCTTGGCGCGCCTTCCTTGACTGTCACCAGCCGCTCCTTGGGCGTCATGATGGATGATACAGGCTCGGCGCGGCGGTTTTCGAAGCGCAGGTCGCGGGCGGTGACGATACCCACCAGATTCGTGCCATCCACCACCGGCACCCCGGATATCCTGTTGGCCTGGGTCAGCTCGATGACCTCGGCAATGCTGGTTTCCGGCGATACGATGATGGGATCGACGATAATGCCGCTTTCATAGCGCTTGACCTTGCGCACCTGGGCCGCCTGTTCTTTGGCATTCATGTTCTTGTGGATGATGCCGATGCCGCCGTACAGGGCCATGGCGATGGCAAGGCGCGCCTCGGTGACCGTATCCATGGCGGCGGACACCAGGGGAATATTCAGACCAATTCCCCGGGTAAGCCGTGAGTTCAGGGCAACATCCTTGGGCAACACCTCCGAACGGGCGGGAACCAGCAGTACATCATCAAAAGTGAGGGCTTCCTGTGTCTGGGAAAATCGCATATCAACAATCCGGGCAAATATTGTGGAAAAGCAGAAATTCTGCTTAATCGAACAATTATATAAAATTTCCCGCATGCGCGCTAAACTGAAGCACCGAAATTTGTCATCCCCCTTTGCACCATGCCCCGACCCACTCCATCCAGGGATATCTGGTCCGTTTCCCGCCTCAACGGCGAAATACGCGCCGTGCTGGAAGGCAGCTTTCCCCTGCTATGGGTGGAAGGCGAGATTTCCAACCTGGCCATCCCCAGATCCGGGCACAGCTATTTTTCCCTGAAAGACGCCCACGCCCAGGTACGCTGCGCCCTGTTCCGCAACAAACGCCAGTTGTTGCGCTTTCAGCCCAAAGACGGGGACAAGGTGCTAATCCGCGCCCGCATCAGCCTGTATGAGGCGCGGGGAGATTTTCAACTCGTCGTCGAGCATATGGAGCCGGCCGGCGAGGGCGCCCTGCAACGCGCCTTCGAAGCGTTGAAGGCGAAACTGGATCACGAAGGCCTGTTCGATGCCAAGCGCAAAAAGGCGCTGCCCGCCTTTCCACGCTGCATCGGCATCGTCACCTCGGCCACGGGCGCCGCAGTGCGGGATATCCTGCAGATTCTCAAGCGCCGCTTCCCCGCCCTGCCGGTGATCATCTACCCTACCCTGGTGCAGGGAGAAAACGCAGCGCAGGAAATCACCCGCATGCTGAAGCTGGCTGACCAGCGGGGGGATTGCGATCTGTTGATCCTGACCCGCGGCGGCGGTTCCCTGGAAGACCTGTGGGCATTCAACGACGAAACCCTGGCGCGCACCATTGCCGGCCTGAATACTCCCGTCATTTCCGCCGTGGGCCATGAGACCGACTTCACCATCGCCGATTTCGTCGCCGACCGCCGCGCTCCCACGCCTTCGGCGGCGGCAGAACTCGCCACCCGAAACCAGGAGCAATTGCTGGCGCGCCTGCAAGAGCTGCGACAACGTCTGGGCAGGGCCATCCAGCGGCGGATGGAACAACACCGGCAGCATCTGCACCACATTCGTCACAAGCTGCAAATCCTGCATCCACAGCGACAACTACAGCAAAATCAACAGTTACTGGATGAACTCAGCCTGCGGCTGGAGCAGAATACGCACCGGCAACTGGCGCAAAAAAAACAGCAGTGCGATCAGCTTGCCGCACGGCTGCAACTGCTCGCCCCCGCCCGCCAGCTGGCCATGCTCAAAGAAAGGCTGGTGCGTCACCAGCAGCAACTGCAACACAGCATGGAACAGATTCTGCTACGCAAAAAGCTGCGGTTTTCCGGGCTTTCCCGCAGCCTGCAGGCCGTCAGTCCCCTGCAGACCCTGGCAAGAGGCTATTCCATCACCACGGACGCAGATACCGGAAAAGTCATTACCCACAGCAGCGACACAGCGCCCGGCATGCGCATTCATACCCGCCTGGCGGAAGGCAGCCTGGTTTCCGTGGTGGAAAAATGCTCCCGGCGGGATTGACAGGCGGTTTGTAATCCCCGCAGTCAGAGAAAATCGGGAAGCTTATTGCGGATATCCTCCG
>JAMOMB010000184.1 GCA_027068795.1 Sedimenticola sp.
ATGCCCGGTTTACCTCACTTTCCGGGAAGGCAGGCCGCGCTATGTGGAAGAAGACCTGTTCTGGAAAAAGGACGGCAGCAGCATCCCGGTGGAATACAGCAGCACCCCGATTCGCAACGAACAGGGCGATATCGTGGGTTCCGTGGTGGTGTTCCGCGACATCAGCGCCAGAAAGCAGGCGGCGGAAGCCGACCGCCAGTACCAGATGGAACTGGCCCATGTGGCGCGCCTGAGCACCATGGGGGAAATGGCCTCCGGCATGGCCCACGAATTGAACCAACCCCTGACCGCCATCGCCACCAGCGCCGATGCCTGCATGCGCCTGCTGGAATCAGGCAAGCCCCCCGCCGACCGGATCATGGACGTCTTGGAAACCATCAGCGCCCAGGCGCGGCGCGCCGGTGGCATTATCCAGCAGCTGCGCCAGTTCGTGCGCAAGGAAGAACCCCGCCACACCCTGGTGCAAATCAACCAACTGATCGAGGAAGTGCTGGTGCTGCTGGAGCCG
This sequence comes from Sedimenticola sp., assembly GCA_027068795.1. Lineage (GTDB taxonomy): Bacteria > Pseudomonadota > Gammaproteobacteria > Chromatiales > Chromatiaceae > Thiolapillus. Next base: position 509 of record JAMOMB010000184.1, read on the forward strand.
GAAATCCGCAAGGCCGGCATCCGCGTGGTGCGCGATCTGGATACGGATATTCCCCCGGTACAGGCCCAGCACATCCAGATCGACCAGGTAATACTGAACCTGATCCGCAACGCCATCGAGGCCATGGCGGAAATCGATCAGGGCCAGCGCATCCTTACCCTGAGAACCCGTTCCGCAGGCGGCAACGCCGTGATCACATCCGTAGAAGACAGCGGGCCGGGAGCGGACAAGGAACTCCTCGACAAGCTGTTCGATCCCTTCGTCACCAGCAAACCCCGCGGCATGGGACTGGGACTGTCCATCAGCATGGCGATCATCAACGCCCACAACGGAAACCTCTACTATGATGCGAAGAAGCCCAGGGGCGCGATCTTCCGCTTTACGCTGCCGGTAAGCGAGGCCGCAAATGAACACTAACGCCAGCACCGTTTTCATCGTCGATGACGATACCCAGGTTCGCCAGGCCCTGGCCCTGCTCATGGAATCCGTAGGCCTGAAGGTGCAGACCTATCCCTCGGCGGACGCCTATCTGGAGCAATTCGACCCGGAAGCGCCAGGCTGCCTGATACTGGATGTACGCATGCCGGGCATGAGCGGCCTGGAGTTGCAGGCGCGCCTCGCCGCCGAAGCCGTGCATCCTCCCGTGATCGTCATTACCGGCCATGGAGACGTTCCCATGGCAGTACGGGCGGTACAGGCCGGCGCCGTGGATTTCATCGAAAAACCTTTCAATGATCAGGCGCTGCTGGACAGTGTTCATCGCGCCCTGGATCTCGATGCCAAACAACGCGGACGGGCCAGCAAGCTCGCGGAAGTGCAATCCCGGCTGGCCTCATTGACGCCCAGGGAACAGCAGGTGATGAAAATGGTGGTGGCGGGCAAGCGCAACAAGAACATTGCCCTGGAGCTGTCAGTCAGCCAGTCCACCGTAGAAGCGCACCGCGCCAAGGTCATGGAAAAGATGCAGGCGCAGAGCCTTTCTGATCTGATGCGCATGGTCTTGTCCCTGGAAGACAACAGCAGGGGCGCCGGGTAAATCCCGTTCCTGTGGATCAGTTCATGCAAATCAGCAGGCGCATTAGGGAAAACCCCAAGTAATTTTCCTGTATCTGCCAATTCCCTTGCCCTTCAAGGCTCTGCATACTTTCTCCACGCCGGTGTAAATATCCATGCAAGAAGATAGCGCCCCGGCAGATATACAGGCATTGATCTGGCCTTTCGGGTTCAAAAATGCTTGTGTTCAACCCACAGGAAGCTCCCTGGCTTCCGCCTGAAGCCAGGCAAGCGAATAATGGAGCCTACTGTGACCTTAGTCCAAATTTATCCCTGGAGGATGTAATGACAAAACCTACCAAAAGGCTTGGCCCCGCAGCCACTGCCCTGGCCCTGTGTATCGGACTGGTATTGTCCGCACAGGCCAGCGCGGACGACCTGGAAGCTGGCAAGAAAATCGCCTTTGACCGCTCAAAGGGCAATTGTCTGACCTGTCACCACATCGAAGGCGGGCCCCTGCCAGGCAACATTGGCCCGCCCCTCATCGCCATGAAAAGCCGTTTTCCGGACAAGGCCAAGCTGCGCGCCCAGATCTGGGACGCCACGGCCATCAATCCCCACAGCATCATGCCCCCCATGGGCCGCCACAGGATCCTTTCCGAGAAGGAGATCGATCTGGTGACTGATTACATCTACAGTCTGTAACAGCGGACGCAAGAGGACAGAAATCATGAAGAAAATCCTAACCCTGCTGCTTTCCGCCGGCCTGATGACAACTGCAATGCAAGCCGTATCCAGCCCCCAAGAAGACCTGGAAAAATTCCGCCTGTACTACGAGCAGCGCTTTCCCGGCATACAGCTGGACGACTTCGGCAATGGTCCCTACGCCCTGGATGCCAACAAGCGCATGCAATGGGAATCCATGGAAGAATTTCCTCCCTATGAGGAATATGTGGACAAGGGCCGTGAAATTTGGGAAACCCCCTTCAAGAACGGCAAGAGTTTCGCCAGCTGTTTCGGCGAGGATCCTTCCAAGGTACGGGTAAAATACCCCCGCTGGGACAGCAAGACCCAGCAGGTCGTCACCCTGGAAGGCGACATCAACAAATGCCTGAAAGACAACGGTGAAAAACCCTTCGGCTGGAAGAAAGGCAAAATCGCCCATCTGGGCGCTTTCCTCGGCTATGAAGCCCGGGGCCAGAAAATCAACGTGGTCATCCCCGACGACCCCAAGGCGCTGGAGGCCTATGAAGAAGGCAAGCACTTCTACTACGCCAAACGCGGTCAACTGAATCTTGCCTGCGCAGACTGTCATGTCCAGTACCCTGGCCAGCGTGTTCGCGGCCAGATGCTGAGTACCGGCCTGGGTCAAACCACGCATTTTCCGGTATTCCGCGCCAAATGGGAAAAAGCATCGCCCGATGGCGACGGCATGGGCACCCTGCACCGCCGTTACGGCGGCTGCAACAAGCAGGTTCGCGCCCGCCCTTTCAAGGCGCAAAGCAGGCAATACCGCAATTTGGAATTCTTCCACACCTATATGTCCAACGGTCTGGAAATCAACGCACCGGGCTACCGTGAATAACGGGGAGACGAACAAATGAAAAAACTAATCGCAGCATTTGGCTTGACCCTGTTGATTGCAGGTTGCAACGCCACCACACCGGAAAAACCCGCCAGCCTCAAGGCCCAGTACGAGGTGGCCCTGAAAAACGCCCAGGCGGCAGTGGAGAAAGCAGCCGCCGTTGACGGAGAATGGCGGGACATCCGCTGGAAGAAATCCAAGAAACGGTATCTGCCCAGCGCCATCAAGGCCGCAGAGGCCGGTGATTACGAAAAGGCCCTCAAGCTCCTGGAAATTGCCACATTCCAGGCCGAGGCCGGATACAAGCAGGCCATGGAACAGAAGAATGCTGGTCCACGCTTCTGATCCACTGATATCAAAAGACCCAATCATTAACTGGAGAAGCTATTATGAGTCTTAATCAAAAACGCCGAGTATTCCTCAAAGGATCGCTGGCAGCAGGAACCCTGGGCGCAGCCGCCGGCCTGCTCACCCCGGGCGCTGTTCTCGCCGCCTGGAACAAGAACGCCTTCACTTCCAAGCACATCGATGAGGCCATCGCAAGCGTCGGCGGCAATCCGGTCACCACGCCATCCAAGGACATTACCATCAAGGCGCCGGATATTGCCGAAAATGGCGCCGTGGTGCCCGTATCCGTCGCCACCAGCATGGACGGCGTAGACACCATCGCCCTGCTGGTGGAAAAAAACGCCAGCCCCCTGGCTGCCGTCTTCCATCTGCAAGAAGGTACGCTGCCGGATGTCTCCACCCGCGTAAAAATGGGCAAGACCGGCGATGTCATCGCCGTGGTCAAGGCAAACGGCAAACTGTTTTCTGCACGCAAAGGCGTAAAAGTCACCATTGGCGGCTGCGGCGGCTGATCAAACCAAGAGGCATATTACAATGGCTAAAACCATCAAGATTCGCGCAAAAGCCAAAAATGGCGTCACCACGGTCAAGGCATTGATCACCCACCCCATGGAAACCGGCTTGCGCAAGAACAAGAAGACCGGCGAGATGATCCCTGCCCACTTCATCCAGGAAGTGGTATGCAAGCACAACGGCAAGGAAGTCATCAATTGCGAGTGGGGTGGCGCAGTTTCCAAAAACCCCTACCTGGCGTTCAAATTCAAAGGTGGCAACAAAGACGACACCATTGAACTTGCATGGAAAGACAACCAGGGCAAAGGCGACTCCATAAGCGCCAAGATCCGCTGATTACTCTTTGATCGTCTTATGCCCTTTTCCCCTGCGGAGAAGGGCATATTTTTCTGTTATTCCTGACCCCCCCGGCTCAGGATCACTCACAGGATACTCCCAATGACCATATCAAGACGAGAATTTGTAAGGCTGATGGGGCTGGCGGGCGCTGCGGGCCTGCTCCCCACATCAGCTTTTGCAGCGGCGAGAAAACCCTCGGATCTCTACGAAATACCCAAATACGGCAACCTGTGCCTGATGCATATAACAGATTGCCATGCACAGCTGAATCCGGTGTATTTCCGCGAGCCCAGCGTCAATCTGGGCATCGGCCCCGCGCGGGGAAAGGCGCCCCATATTGTGGGCAAGAATTTTCTGCAGCATTTCGACATCGCTCCAGGCAGCATCGAATCCCATGCCTTCACCTACCTGGATTTCGACAATGCAGCGAGGAAATACGGCAAGGTCGGCGGCTTTTCCCACCTGGCCACCCTGGTAAAACGTCTGCGCGCCGAGCGCGGCGACGGCAACAGCCTGCTGCTGGATGGCGGCGACACCTGGCAGGGCTCGGGCACGGCCTACTGGACCCGCGGCAAGGACATGGTCGGCGCCTGCAACCTGCTGGGCGTGGATGTCATGACCGGCCACTGGGAATTCACCTATCTGGACAAGGAAGTCATCTCCAACATCGGGGATTTCAAGGGTGAATTCGTGGCCCAGAACATCAGTGTGAACGAGGATGCATTGTTCGACTATCGCTTCCCCGATTTTGCCGGCTTCGATGAAGACAGCGGTCAGGCCTTCAAGCCCTACACCATGAAATCCGTCAACGGCTTGCGTGTGGCGGTCATCGGCCAGGCCTTTCCCTACACTCCCATCGCCAACCCCCAGCGTTTCATTCCCGACTGGACCTTCGGCATCCAGGACGAGCGCATGCAGTCCGTGGTCAACCAGGTGCGCGAAACCGAAAAGCCGGATCTGGTGGCGGTGATTTCCCACAACGGCATGGATGTGGATCTGAAAATGGCCTCCCGCGTCAGCGGCATCGACGTCATTTTCGGCGGCCACACCCACGACGGCGTACCCCGCCCCGTGGAAGTCAGCAACAAGGGCGGCAAGACCCTGGTGACCAACGCCGGCTCCAACGGCAAATTCCTGGGCGTCATGGACATGGATGTGCGCAAGGGCAAACTCAAGGGCTATCGCTATCGTCTGGTGCCCGTATTCTCCAATCTGCTCGAGGCAGACCAGGAAATGCAAGCCTATATCGACAAGGTGCGCGCCCCCTACAAGGACAAGCTGGAGAAGAAACTGGCCGTGGCCGGCGAGACCCTTTACCGCCGCGGCAATTTCAACGGCACTTTCGACCAGATCATCTGCGACGCCCTGAACAAGGTCAACGACGCCCAGATCTCCCTGTCTCCCGGCTTCCGCTGGGGCACCACCGTGCTGCCCGGTCAGGACATCACCATGGATCACGTCATGGACCAGACCTGCATCACCTACCCGGAAACCTATCGCCGGGAAATGAGCGGCGAGGAGATCAAGGCCATCCTGGAAGACGTGGCCGACAACCTGTTCAACCCGGATCCCTACTATCAGCAAGGCGGTGACATGGTGCGGGTCGGCGGGCTGGACTATGTGTGCGAACCCGCCCAGACCATGGGCAAGCGCATTACCAATATGACCCTGGACAACGGCAGCAAGATCGAGCCACAGAAGAAATATGTGGTCTCCGGCTGGGCTACCGTGGGCGCCAAGTCTCCTGGCCGGCCGATTTGGGAAGTGGTTGCCGACTACCTGAAAGAACAAGGTACGGTCAAAGTGAAAAAGCTCAATACGCCGAAACTCATCGGCGTAGAAGGCAATCCCGGCATCGCCGGCTGATTCGCTCTTCCCGCCTCCTATCGGAACAGGCGCCTTCGGGCGCCTTTTTTCGCACCGGGATAGGCGTACACTGTACGCACATGGATGCACAGCAGCAGTATCCCGCAGTTGGGCCAGGACATCGAAACAGTGTCTTCCCCGCCCCGCTTCGGCGATAATACATCCATGCGCCTGTTCGTCAATCAACTCACTGTCCTCGACTTCTCCTACCTGCACGCTGCGCGGGGGCTGGTGGGAGAAAGCTGGCAGGTGGATATCGAGTTACAGGGCGGCCTGGACGAGCAGGGCATGGTGGTGGATTTTTCCGAAGTCAAACGCCAGGTCAAGAATCTCATCGACGACAGTTTCGACCACCGCCTGCTGTTGCCGGCGGACGCTCCCGGCCTGGAGATCCAGGGCGACCGCCTGACCTTCCACCTGAACAATGGCAACCGCATCCGCCACCAGGGACCGCCGGATGCGCTGCAATTCATTGCGGGCACAGAGATCACCACGGAAAATGTCACCCTGGCCATTCACCAGGCCCT
>JAMOMB010000185.1 GCA_027068795.1 Sedimenticola sp.
CCACCAGGTTCAGGGTCAGCAGGCTTTCGATCAATCCCACCAGAGCCATGATCAGGGCATAGGGAAATACGATTTTCAGGGTTTCCAGGTCAAAGGGAATATCCGGAATATGGAAGCTGGGCAGGCTGCCCTGGATCGACGCCATATCGCCCACGGTTGCCGTGTTCAGGCCAAGCCCGAGGGCAACCAGGGTGCCGGTGATGATTGCCGCCAGGGTGGAAGGCACGGCCTTGGTCAGCCGGGGGAGAAATTCAATGATCGCCATGGTCAGGGCAATCAGCCCGAGCATGATCATCAACGCCTCGCCGCTGATCCACTGGGCGCTGCCGGCGGCATCGGTAAGAATATTTCCGTTGGCGTCACGAAGCTTGAACTGATCCAGTTGGGCGAAGAAGATCACCAGGGCCAGCCCGTTGACGAAGCCGAGGAACACCGGATGGGGCACCAGGCGGATGAACTTGCCCAGTTTCAGCACCCCGAACAGGATCTGGATGGCGCCCGCGAGCACCACGGCGGCGAACAGATACTCCACGCCATGTTCCACCACCAGGGATACGATCACCACGGCAATGGCGCCGGTAGCGCCGGTGATCATGCCCGGCCGGCCGCCGATCACGGCGGCAATCAGGCCCATGATGAAGGCTGCGTACAGGCCCACCAAAGGGGCGACATGGGCGACGAAGGCGAAAGCGACCGCTTCGGGCACCAGCGCCAGGGCGACGGTCAACCCGGACAGGATGTCGTTTTTTGCATTCTGCGGAGAATGCTTTGAAATGATGTCAAACATGGATAGAGCGTCTTCCCTGGTGGCGCGGGCCGGGCGGTGGGATTCCCGCAGCAACAACATGCGGGAAGGCAAAAAAGCGTGGTATTCTAATCGAAATATAGGGGGCTGTCCCCTTGAATCTGATAGAGAAGCGCTAAAGCATGATCATCACTCTTTCGCCGTCCAAAGGGCAGGATTTTGAAACACCGGTATCGGTAAAAGGTGTCACCCAGCCGCAGATGCTGGCGGACTCCCTGCTACTCATCGAGGAGTTGCGCCAATACGATGCCGGGCAGCTCCGCGAACTGATGTCGGTAAGCGAGAATATCGCCAGGCTGAATGTGGAACGCTACCAGTCCTTCACCACGCCCTTCACCAGGCAGAATGCCCGTCCGGCGCTGTTTGCTTTCAAGGGGGATGTATATCGCGGCATTCCCGTTGGAGAATACGGCCAGGATGATCTGGATTTTGCCCAGGCGCATTTGCGTATATTGTCCGGGTTGTATGGTTGCTTGCGCCCCCTGGACCTGATC
>JAMOMB010000186.1 GCA_027068795.1 Sedimenticola sp.
ACCATGCCCGTGGTGCAGAAAGATTCCGGCATCGAAGATCGCCTGCTGCGCCCCTTATGTGCAAAAAACCTGCCGCAAACCCTGCCCGAGCGGGAAGGCTGGGTAAACCGGGAAAAACTCTACGGCTTTTCCGGACGCAGCCGCAAGCCGCAAATGGCACTGGCGAAACAATTCGGCTTCGAGGACTACGCCCAGCCCGCCGGCGGCTGCTGCTTTCTCACCGATGCGCAGTATTCGGTCAAGCTGCAGGATCTGTGGAAAGCCCGGGGCGCCAAGCAGTATGAAATGGATGACATCATGCTGCTCAAGGTAGGCCGCCACATCCGCCCGGCGCCGGAGTACAAGCTCATCATTTCCCGGGAGGAAGGCGAGGGCAAGTTCCTGCAAGGCTATCGCAAGCAATATCCCAGCCTCAAAACCATCAGCCACCCCGGCCCCCTGTGCCTCATCGACGGGGATTTCACCGAGGAGCAGATCGAGCTGGCCGCCCGCATCGTGGCGCGCTACAGCCAAGGGAAAAACGACCCGGAGGTGGAACTGGAGTTTCGCCGCACCAATGGCGAAACCCGAACCATCAGGGTACAGCCCCTGCCTCCTCATGAACTGAAAGAGGAATGGGTGGTATGAACCGCCGTTTCCAACTCGACTGCCGCCGCCTGCTCTGCCCCATGCCCGTAATCCGCGTGCAGGACAAAGTGGCGGAACTCCGCCCCGGCGATGAGCTGGAAGTCGTCTGCACCGACCCCGGCGTCCTGCAGGATATCCCCGCCTGGTGCCGCATCAACGGCCACCTGCTGCTGGATCAGCAGGCGCGGGATGACGAATATGTTCTCCGCATCCGGGTACAGGGAGAATCGGCTTGATGCAGACGCCGCAAATCGGCTCCCAGGAGCACCGGGACCAGCGCCGCCAGGCATCCGCGAAAGTGGCCTTGGTCGGCGCCCTGACCAATGTGGTTTTGTGCGTCGCCAAGATTGCAGCCGGCATCCTGGGCCATTCCCAGGCGCTCATCGTGGATGGCATTCACTCCCTGTCCGATCTCCTCACCGATATCCTGGTGCTGGTGGCCTCCCATCACGCCTCTCACGGCCCGGACGAAAACCATCCTTACGGCCACGGCCGCTTCGAAACCGCCGCCACCCTGGCCCTGGGGGCGTTTCTGGTGCTCATCGCCGGGGGCATCATGTGGGACTCGGCGGAGCGGCTGATGCACGGCGGCGCCGCCCAGGCGCCGGAGAGCATCGCCCTGTATGCAGCCCTGTTCTCCATTCTGGCCAACGAAGCCTTGTACTGGTACACCATCCTTGTGGCGCGGAACATCAAGTCGGAACTGTTGCGCGCCAACGCCTGGCATCATCGTACCGACGCCATTTCCTCCATCGTGGTGTTGGCGGGCGTGGGCGGCGCCATGCTCGGCGTCCTGTGGCTGGATCTGGTTGCCGCCCTCATCGTCGGCTTCATGGTGGCCAAGATCGGCTGGGATCTGGGCTGGGGGGCCATGCGCGAGCTGGTGGATGAATCCCTGGAAGAGGAGAAAGTCGGGCAGATCCGCAATCTGATTGCCGGCATCCCCGGCGTCAGCTCCCTGCACATGCTGCGCACCCGCCGCCAGGGGCACGAGGCCATGGTGGATGTGCATGTGCAGGTCACGCCCTGGATTTCCGTCTCCGAAGGGCACATGATCAGTATAGCCGTGGAAGAACAGATCAAGGCGAATATCGAAGAAGTCTCCGACGTTACCGTGCATATCGACCCGGAAGACGACGAGACCGCTCCTACCTGCAGCAACCTGCCCCTGCGCGAGGATGTGCTGAAAACACTGCATGGAGCATGGAGGGATCTGAACTGCCCGGCCTGGGAAGAGCATATTCTGCTGCATTATCTCGGCGGGAAAATCGACCTGGAAGTATTTTTCCCGCTGCATTGTTATGGCGATGCAACAGCCGCCGGGCAGCTTCACGAGGAAATGTCCCAGGCGCTGAAAGATCATCCGGAATTCGGCAAACTCCGGCTGTATTTCGGCTAGAACTTGCACAAACAAAGTGCAAGCGGCGACATGCTCCGCACGATTTTGGTGCAATTTTTTGCCAGCCTTCCCCACTCCAGGCCGGGCTCCCGCCAATATACTCCATATATGTACCGATCAAGCTTTTTCCCTTGACCTGCCCACCCCTTGAGTGGCATGGTTCATGCTCTAAAAAACAGGACTTTCCGTGGCCCTGTCCCGCCAAGAACACTTGCCGGGATATTGCTGCCTAGTATTTTTTAATCACCAAACCGGAGGGGCAAATGTCCGCAAAAGACGTCCTCAAGATGATCAAAGACAACGATGTCAAGTTCGTTGATTTCCGTTTCACCGATACCCGTGGCAAGGAGCAGCATGTATCCGTGCCCGCCACCGTCATCGATGAAGACCTGTTTACCGAAGGCAAGATGTTCGACGGTTCTTCCATCGCCGGCTGGAAGGGCATCAACGAGTCGGACATGATTCTCATGCCGGATCCGGAAACTGCGGTGCTGGATCCTTTTGCTGACGAAACCATGCTCAACCTGCGCTGCGACATCCTCGAGCCCTCCACCATGGAAGGCTACGAGCGTGACCCCCGCTCCGTGGCCAAGCGCGCCGAAGCCTATCTGAAGAGCACCGGCATCGCCGACACCGCCTACTTCGGCCCCGAACCCGAATTCTTCATTCTCGATGACGCCCGCTGGGGCGCGGACATGTCCGGCGCCTTCTACAAGGTGGATTCCGAAGAAGCCGAGTGGAACTCCGAACGCGTCTATGAAGACGGCAATATCGGCCACCGCCCCGGCCTCAAGGGCGGCTACTTCCCCGTGCCGCCCGTGGATTCCCTGCACGACCTGCGCGCCGCCATGTGCCTGGCCCTGGAAGAAATGGGCGTCAAGGTGGAAGTGCATCACCACGAAGTAGCCACCGGCGGCCAGTGTGAAATCGGCACCATGTTCGACACCCTGGTCAAGCGCGCCGACCAGAACCAGATCATGAAATACGTCATTCAGAACGTCGGCCATGCCTACGGCAAGACCGTCACCTTCATGCCCAAGCCCCTGGTGGGCGACAATGGTTCCGGCATGCATGTGCACCAGTCCCTGGCAAAGGATGGCGAGAACGTCTTCGCCGGCGACCAGTACGGCGGCCTGAGCGAAACCGCCCTGTACTACATTGGCGGCATCATCAAGCACGCCCGCGCCCTGAACGCCTTCACCAACGCCTCCACCAACAGCTACAAGCGCCTGGTGCCCGGCTTCGAAGCGCCGGTAATGCTGGCCTACTCCGCCCGTAACCGCTCCGCCTCCATCCGCATCCCCTGGGTATCCAGCCCCAAGGCGCGCCGCATCGAGGTACGCTTCCCCGATCCCACCGCCAATTCCTACCTGGCCTTCGCCGCCATGCTCATGGCCGGCCTGGACGGCATCCAGAACAAGATCCATCCCGGTGACGCCATGGACAAGGATCTGTACGACCTGCCTGCAGAAGAAGCGGCAGCCATTCCTACCGTCTGCCACAGCCTGGATCAGGCCCTGGAGGCCCTGGATGCGGATCGCGGCTTCCTCAACGCCGGCGGCGTATTCACCGACGACCTCATCGACGGCTATATCGATCTGAAGATGGAAGAAGTCACGCGCCTGCGCATGACCACCCATCCGGTGGAATTCGATATGTATTACAGCCTGTAAAAGCCGTTGGGCTGAAAAACAGAAACGCTCCCTCGGGAGCGTTTTTTCTTTGCCGTGGAAATAACCCGCCTGCCGAAAAGCCTTGAAGCCTGGGGGAGTCCGGATTTTCAGGCCATCCTGAAAAAAGAACTGGAAGCCCTGGGCATAGAAGGGCTTCCCTTGCAGCAGGGGCTGTCCCACAGCAGCATCGCCCTGGACGGGAATATCCAGGCAGTCATTCTGACGGTAACGGAAGCAACCCCGCACCTCAGCGTCAAGGCCGGCCTGTTCTATACCGGCATCGTCTCCGGTTGCAACTGCGCCGATGACCCCGGCCCCGTGGAAGCACAGAATGAATACTGCGAAATCCTGGTGATGCTGCAAAAATCCTCAGGGGAGGCAAGCATCGTCCTTGCCTGAGAAAAAGCGCCCCCGAAGGAGCGCCGGCAGCATCAGGAATACAGCTTGGGCACCTGCAACTGCTCGTGCAGCTGGTTCACTTCATTCGCATCCAGCCCCAGCCCTTGCGCCAGCTGATGCAGATACTGCGCCTCGGGATTGGTGTCCAGATCAATAGCCATCAGGGAGGCCAGGTAGATCTGCCGTTCCATGCCCCTGGGGACGCTGCGCACGAAGCCTTCCACGTCCAGGGGTTGGGCCATTTCCTTTTTCACGAATTCAACTTCATCCGGCGTCACATCACCCAGCCCCTCGACGATATGCTGCTGTTCTTCCTGGTCCACCCGGCCATCCGCCTTGGCGGCATTGATCATGGCGCGGATCATGATGGCCGCCTGCTCGTTTGCCTGTTGCGGCTCGATGGCGGGTTCAAAATTCACCAGCCCCATGCCTTGGGGCGCACTGCCAAACTGCTTCATCGCTGCGCCCAACAGATCGCCCAGGCCACCCCCAGATGCGCTGCCGGCGCCGCCGCCGAGCAAACCACCCAGCACATCCGCCACGCCGCCGCCCGAAGAAGAACCGCCTCCCAGCAATCCCCCAAGCATGCCCCCCAGTCCGCTACCCGCCGAAGCGCCGGACTGGCCGCCGCCCAGCACCGAACCCAGTACCGCGCCCAGCACATTGGAACCGGAACCCCGGGAAAGCGCGCCACTGTTGAGCAGGCTGCCAAGTATTTTCATTGCATCTATCGCCATTGTATCCCTCCATGTATATTGAACCGGCAACCTGAAGAGCTGCCTCGCATTGCTGCGCACCCGCCCTTGAAACAGGGCGTGAAACGCCGCCGTCATTCTACAGGAAATACCGGAGGGGGCTTCGCCTCAGGGCGTCACCGGCGCCCCCGCCAGATTGGTGGCCTGCAACTGGTAAAACGGGTCGGAATGTTTCTCGATCCATGCGCCCAGCCGGCGGGAAAGCTGTTCCCGCACCTGGCCGTACCCTGGATCGTCGATGAGGTTATGGATCTCGTCGGGATCTTGTTGCAAATCATAGAGCTCATCCATTCCCACCAGATGATCGACGTATTTGTATCTGTCGCTGCGGATAACCCGCAGGGGATGCACCCATTTCTGCTTGTTGTAGTTATTCTACATCTACCATTTTGCCTCCGCATCCCTGTCGCTGTGGCGGGCCTCCACCCAACGTTCGCCGTCTGCGGTCTTTTCCTCTTTCCAGAAAGGGGCACGGGTTTTCAGATAATCGATGACGAATTCACAGGCACGGAAGGCTTCACCCCGATGGCGGCTGGCCACCATTACCAGCACAATGGGATCTTCCGGCAACAGTTCGCCTACACGATGGATCACCCGTATGCCTTCCAGTTCCCAGCGCGTCTGCGCCTCTTCCACAATGGCCGCCAGGGCCTTTTCTGTCATGCCCGGAAGTGCTCCGAGTCATGGTACAAATCTCGTCATCCTCGTTGATATCCCGCATAAGTCCAAGAAAGCTCACTATCGCACCAATATGGGAATTTCCCAAGCGCAGCAGCTGCTCTTGTTCGGCAATATCAAAATCAACGGATTGAATAGCAATATATTTTTGCATACGCATTAACCATCACATATGATGCAGCCTTCTGCAAAGGGCGCCCTTTAACGCCTAAATGCTACACTATCAAGATTTGATTTTACATTCAAATGTACCATAGCTCATGTTATTGTCCCGACACAAAAAATCACCTCCTAGAAATCCCCCCCCAGGAAAACGCTTTCTAATAAACGGCCTGCCAAAAACAGGTACGCACCTGGCTAAAAAAATTCTGCATCTTGCCGGCATGCAACAGCATCCCTTTACTTTGGCAGCCTACCATGCGGATCAGGCAATCATCACTTGGGACAAGAGTTCTGAAGCTGTATTCGGCCCTGCTGTAGAGATCGGAACTCTGCAGCCCAAGCCGATACATGACCTTCTACTTCGCCAAGTGTTGAGAAGCATCCCGCCCTTTCATGTTTTCAATGGCCATTGCACACACACCACCGCACTTTCCAGTCTCTTGAAGCAAGAGGAGATACAGATAATTACCATTATTCGTGATCCTCGCGATGTGGTGGTTTCCCTCTCCGAATACTTAATGAAGCACGAGCATCCGCTGTACCATGGCAAGTCCTGGAATAAGTGCCTCAAACAGTCAATATTAGGGTACTCTTCCATTCATACAACAAAAGTGCAACCCACCGAAGATCGTAGCTGGGCACAAGCTTGGCGCGCATTTCTCCCATGGAAGGAGAATAGTGAAGTGTTATTCCTCCGCTTCGAAGACCTAATAGGGCCAGAGGGTGGGGGCTCGGAAAAAAAGCAACTACAGAACATCCACAGGATTCTAGAACTTATAGGCAAACGGGAATTGTCTGCAGAAGAAATCTGCGGGAAGGTTTTTGGCGGCACCCGCACCTTTCATGTGGGTGGCATCGGACGCTGGAAAGAGAAATTTACCCCAGAGAACAAATTCCTCTTCAAGGAGGCCATCGGTGACTTGTTGATCAAAATGGGCTACGACACCACCAACGACTGGT
>JAMOMB010000187.1 GCA_027068795.1 Sedimenticola sp.
CACGTTTGCCACCTGGCTATCGGGCAATGATGCAGGATGCTCATCGTTTCCATTGTAAAGACTCAGCGTTCTTCTATCCTCTTCCGTACCACTCGCCGTCAGGTTTATCCTCGTTTCGTAATAGCCAGGAGCAATATAAAAGTGTTTTTTTCCGGGGTCATTCAGAACCGTGGAATTCCAATTTCCATTGCTTTGCGTAATCAAGACATGCGTACTGTCGTTCTCGTCATATGAGGGTATCTTGACTTCTTCTTCATAGGCCCCGGCCTGGCCCGGATGCTGATTCACGACATCCGGCAACACCTCGCCCTGATTGCGCGCCTTGGAAAAATGTTCCTGTATGTCCCGAAGCTGTATAGAGCCGCCGAGCACGCAAAAAGCATTTGTGGAAAACGCCAGGAGAAACGCCCCCAGCAACAACTTTCTGAAATGTGACGACATATGGGCACCTCAAATAATTCGGTTTTCGTCATAGCGGTGAAGGAACATGGAATGGTCGTCACCAATAAAACAGCGGCAAAACAGGCAGTCCACTGCTTTCTCCAAAGCAATTGGCGGGTTGTGCATTCGTATTGGTCTCGTCCATGTCAAGATAACCGCTGATTCTCGCAGTATCTACTCCACCCATACTGTGACGCTTGTCAGGTTTGCCAAGTAGCGCCTGGGACTTGTTATTAACCCGGCAACAAACCCAGCAACAATAGATGCCGGGTGAATAAGCCCTGAAGGGAAATCCCTGTTTTTTGGCATGGTTTTGTAGGTGTGCTATATATACAATCCGGCTTTGCAAACAACGGTATCAACGCCATGTCACACAAACACCCGATCATTGCAGTTACAGGCTCATCCGGGGCGGGCACGACCACTTTCCGGCGCATATTCGATACCATTTTTCAGAATGAAGGCATTACCGCCTTCCGCATCGATGGCAACAGCTTCCGGCGATACGACCGCAAGGGCATGCGCCATTTTGTCGCCCAATCCATCGAACAGGGCAAGTGCCTGAGCCATTTTTCCCCGGAAGCCAATTTTCTCGACCGACTGGAAGGCCTGTTTCGCGAGTATTCCCGCTCCGGCACCGGCCTGTGCCGTCGCTATGCAGAAAACGAGGAGCTGGCAGAAGCCTATGGCGTACCCGTGGGTTCTTTCACTCCCTGGCAGGAAATACCCACCGGCACCGACCTGTTGTTCTATGACGGCATGCATGGCGGCTGCGCGGAGAATTCCTGGAGCCAGCGGCAAATGTCCGCATCCCACAACCCGGTGATCATCAAGCGGCGCAAGAAGATGAAAAGCCGCAAGGTGCGCGGCGTCGACATCGCCCAGTGGGTGGATCTGCTCATCGGCGTGGTGCCGGTGGTGAACCTGGAATGGATACAGAAGATTCACCGCGATACGCACCAGAAACATCATTCCCCGGAATCCATCACCCACACCATCATGCGGCGCATGTCGGACTACATTACCTACATTACGCCACAGTTTTCTCTTACCGATATCAATTTCCAGCGCGTGCCCCTGTCAGACACCTCCAACCCTTTTGAGCTGCGGGAAATCCCCAGCCTGGATGAGAGCATCGTGGTGATCCGCTTCCGGGAGCCCAAACGCTTCTATTTTCCGCATCTGCTGCGGCAGATCGACGGTTCCTGGATGTCCCGGCGCAACACCATGGTGATCCCCGGCGGCCAGCTGGACCTTGCCATCAAGATCATCTGTACGCCCCTGGTGCATGAGCTGGTGCAGCGCTACCAGGATGCGCGGAAACAGAAATGATTCCCTAACCTCAGGTACGCACAATCATACGCACCGCATCCAGGCGCAAATGGGTGCGGGGCAGATATTCCTGCAACAACGACTGCCGCTTGCCCAGTAGCTGCAGCTCTTCCGCCGCCGCCCCGTCACTCAAGGCCTGCAGACGCTGTTGTTCCTCCTGCAATTCCGACTGCATGGCCGCCAGGGCTTTGGCAACCAGGGTTTCCGCTTTTGCCGCCGCCAGTTCCTCGCCGCACGCCAGCAGCCGGCGCAACCGATTCGCCTGCGACTTGATCACCTGGGTGGCGGTCTGCCGGTCGCGATGCAGGGATTTGCCCTGCAGCTTTTCCGCAGGAAGGGCGTGGGCGTAGTCCTTGCCCTTGCGATCCAGCAGCAGGCGAATCGCTGTAGGCGGCAGATAGCGGCTGGCTTCCAGCGCTGCCGGAGCCGTACAACCAAGCACATAGATCAGCTCCAGCAGCAAGCTTCCCGAAGGCAGGGAGCCGGAATCGAGTACGACGAACGCCGCACTGCCAAGATCACTACTGGTCAGCTCTTCCACCGCCCCGCGCACCATGGGATGTTCCCAGGTGAGGAACAGGCGGTCTTCATGCGCCAACGCATCCGCACGGGAGAAAGTGACGGTGGCCCCCTCCTCCGGCAAACCGGGAAAACGCTCCTGGCGCATATGCTCGCCCGGATGCAGCACCAGGGACTGGCCCGGCCCCGGCTCATACTCCACGCCGAAAGCATCCCAGTATTTACACATATAGGCCGCTACCCCAGCGCTTTGCTCCGGGGCCTGCAAACGCTCCACCAGCGTCGCCGCCGCTTCCGGGTCACAGGATTGCAGCTCCAGCAGGCGATCCCTTCCCCGGGACAGCGCCTCTTCCAGCTCCTGCCTTCTGGCCGCCACCCTGTTGACCAGCGCCTGGGTCATGGCCGGCTCCACCAACGCCTCCCGCAACAGCATTTCATACTCTTCATGGAGGCTTGTCGCCACGGCAGACGGATGAGAAAAGGCGTTTACGCCCTGGTGATACCAGCGGTAGAGGGTTTCCACAGGGCTGCCGGCAAACACTGGCAGATGCAGGTCGATCACCTGCCCCTGGCCGATGCGGTCGAGGCGTCCGATACGCTGTTCCAGCAAATCCGGCTGCAGTGGCAGATCGAACAGCAGCAAATGCCGGGCGAACTGAAAATTTCGCCCCTCGCTGCCGATTTCCGAGCACAACAGAATCTGGCTGCCTTCTTCGGCATCGGCGAAAAAGGCCGCCGCCCGGTCGCGCTCCACGATTTCCATATCTTCATGAAACACCGCGGCATGAATAGCGTGGCGGGTACGCAACCAGGCTTGCAGTTGCCGTACGGTTTCCTTGTGGGCGCAGATCAGCAGCAGTTTTTGCGGCGCAAGCTTCTCCAGCAGATCCACCAGCCAGGGCAGGCGCGGATCAAAATCCAGCCAGCCTTCCACCTCCCGCTCGGGGGTGAGCGCCGCCTGAGCGTCGCCTATGGCTGCATAGGCGGCGGGCCAGTCCAGACGACTGACATGCAATTCCCGCCGGGGGAAACCCTTCACAGCATGGCGGGTGTTGCGGAACATGACCCGCCCGATCCCGTGGCGGTCAACCAGGCGGCGCACCATCTGCCGGGCATCCAGGTTCTGCACGTCCCCCAGCAGTTCTTCCAGCAGGTTTTGTTGCGCTGCACTCAAATCCTGTTCATCCAGCAGGCTGGCGGCGAGATCCGCCACTTGCTGATAACGCTGTTCCCCGGCCAGAAAAGCGGCATAATCCGGGTAACGATGGGGATCGAGAAGACGCAGGCGACCGAAGTGCCCCACCCGACCCAGTTGTTCCGGCGTGGCGCTGAGCAGCAACACCCCCAGGGCCTGCTCCGCCAGGGCTTCCACCAGATCATATTCCAGGCTGGATTCTTCTTCCGTCCAGTGCAGGTGATGGGCTTCATCCACGATGAGCAGATCCCATTCCCCCTCCAGGGCGGCGCGGGCAATTTTGGGCGAGGACAGCAGAAAATCCACGCTGCACAGCACCAGTTGTTCATCGGCAAAGGGGTTGTCCGAGTCCAGGGCGGCAAACCGCGCCTGGTCGAACAGGGAAAAGCCCAGGTTGAAACGGCGCAGCATTTCCACCAGCCACTGGTGCAGCAGGGACTCGGGCACCAGCAGCAGCACCCGCTTCACCCTGCCGGCAAGCAGCATACGATGCAGAACCAGCCCCGCCTCTATGGTCTTGCCCAACCCGACTTCATCGGCCAGCAACACCCGGGGTATCAGGCGCCGGGCGGACTGGTGGGCGATGTACAGCTGGTGGGGGATCAGGCTGATGCGCGGCCCCAGCAACCCGAGTACGTCAGACCGGGCCTGGGCCGCCAACTGCCGCCAGGACTGGTAGCGCAAATCGAACCAGGCATCACGGTCGATACGCCCGGCAAGAAATTTTTCCCGCGGACGGTTCATCTGCAAATGGGGGCTGATGGCGACCTCGCTGACATCCCGCCTGCCGCCTTCCGCATCCTCGCAGTGATAGTAGTACAAACCCGCCTTTTCCAGCACTTCCAGCACCAGGAACTCCCGTCCCCTCTCATCCTGAAAATGATCCCCCGGCTCCAGCGCCAGGCGGGTCAGGGGCGCATTCGGCAAGGCGTACACCCGGGTTTCCTGAACCGCCGGAAACACCATCGTCAGGCGACGAGGCGCCAGTTCCGAAACCATGCCCAGACCAAGATCCGGATCCATATCACTCAGCCAACGCTGCCCCGGAATGTAATCTTCTTGAGACAAACTGCCCCCTGCTTTCCCATCGTTGTCCGGTATTGTACCGATTTGCCCCCGGGTGCATCAGCACGCTTCACACAAAACCCGGCATGCAGTGGAACGATTGCTGCGCGCCCCAGGCGCCGCCCGTCTCCGGATTGGCTTTCCGCCAGCGCCAGAATGACGACTGCCGGATTGCCCATCCGCGTTACCGATATCCCATGCGCTCCAAGCTGCTGAATCTACGAATTTATTCTTCTTCCCCCCATTTTATCCACAGGCTTTCGCACAAGTTTCCACCAGTTACCAACAGGCTTATACACAAGATATTGTGGTTGACAGGCAAATTATGCCCACATATTATGCTTGTTGACCTGGCCCAAACAATACCTACAACGCACGGGCCACAGGGATTCACTTCCCAGGCAACCAAAACACATCTTCAGGGAGAAACACCACCATGGCCACCACCGGAACACCTGTCAGCACCGACACCATCGCCGCACCGCCTACCGCCAGCAGCAGCCAGACCACCAGCGCCGGTAAAGAAGAAACCTGGGGAGAGCTGCGCGTCATCCGCCGTAACGGCAAGGTCACCGCCTTCGACGCCAACAAGATCACCGTTGCCGTCACCAAGGCTTTCCTTGCCGTGGAAGGCGGCAGCGCCGCGGCTTCCGCCCGGGTGCATGATGTGGTCAGGAACATCACCAAGCAGGTCACGGACGCCCTGGTGCGGCGCAACCCGGATGGCGGCACGGTCCACATCGAGGACATACAGGATCAGGTGGAACTGGCCCTGATGCGCGCCGGCGAACACAAGGTGGCCCGGGATTATGTGCTCTACCGCGAGGCCCGCGCCCGGGAGCGGGAACAGGCCCGCAAGGAAGCCGGTGAAGAGAAGCACCTGGTCAACATCGTCCTCGCCGACGGCAGCAGGCAGCCCCTGAACGTGCAGCGCCTGCGCACCCTGATAGAAGAAGCCTGCAGCGGACTGGAAGAAACCGACCCCCAGGCCATTCTGGACGACAGCTGCCGCAACCTGTTCGACGGGGTGAAAGAGGAAGACGTTTCCCAGACCCTGGTGATGAGCGCCCGCACCCTCATCGAGACCGAACCCAACTATTCCCATGCCGCCGCCCGTCTGCTCATGGACATCCTGCGCCGCGAGGCCCTGGATTTCCTCGCCATGCCCCGGGTGGAAACCCAGCAACAGATGGCGGATGTCTATCCGGACTATTTCCGCAACTACATCCACCGCGCGGTGGAGCTGGAACTGCTGGATCCGCGTCTGGCGCAGTACGACATGGAGCGCATCACCGCCGCCATGCAGCCCCGGCGCGATCTGTCTTTCACCTACCTGGGCCTGCAAACCCTGTACGACCGCTACTTCATCCATGACGACAAGGGCACCCGCTTCGAGCTGCCCCAGGCGTTTTTCATGCGCGTATCCATGGGCCTGGCGATCAACGAAATCGACCGCGAAGGCAAGGCCATCGAGTTCTACAACCTGCTCTCCAGCTTCGATTTCATGAGCTCCACCCCCACCCTGTTCAACTCCGGCACCTTGCGTCCCCAACTGTCCAGCTGCTACCTGACCACCGTACCCGACAACCTCGACGGCATCTATTCCGCCATCAAGGACAACGCCCTGCTGTCCAAGTTCGCCGGCGGCCTGGGCAACGACTGGACCCCGGTGCGCGGCCTGGGCTCCCACATCAAGGGCACCAACGGCAAGAGCCAGGGCGTGGTGCCCTTCCTCAAGGTGGCCAATGACACCGCCGTGGCGGTGAATCAGGGTGGCAAGCGCAAGGGCGCCGTCTGCGCCTACCTGGAGACCTGGCATATCGACATCGAGGAGTTCCTCGACCTGCGCAAGAACACCGGCGACGAGCGCCGCCGCACCCACGACATGAACACCGCCAACTGGATCCCCGACCTGTTCATGAAGCGCGTCGCCGAAGACGGCGACTGGACCCTGTTTTCCCCCGACGAGACGCCGGATCTGCATGACCTCACCGGCAAGGCTTTCGAAGCCGCCTATTGCAACTACGAGGAAAAGGCCGCCCGGGGCGAGCTGAACATCCACCGCAGCATGAAGGCCGTGGAC
>JAMOMB010000188.1 GCA_027068795.1 Sedimenticola sp.
CCAGTTTTTCATCCGCCTGCTTCAACAGCAGAACTCCGCCGTTGGAGGTGATGTTCCCGCCTGAAAAATCGACGGTGGTAGACTGTAAATCAAACTGTCCGATTTTTTTCATGGACTGTTTGTTCCTCATGCCGCCAACTCCCGAATGAACCGTTCTTCCGCGGTTTCAAAATCCAATATTTTCCGGGGGTAGTTGTTGATCCAGTCCTCGATTGCCTGGATCTGCTTTCGGGTAAACTTTGCGATGTCGCATCCCTTGGGGATGAAACGCCGGATGATTCTATTGGCGTTCTCGTTGCTTCCGCGCTCCCAGGACGAATAGGGGTGGGCGTAGTAGATGTGGGTGCGCGATCCGCCCGACACCGAACGCTCAAGGGCTTCGTGGCCGAGGAACTCGCTGCCGTTGTCCGCCGTGATGCTTTTGAAGACGGTGCGGAAGGCCTCCGCACCCATCTGCCGCTCGATGCCGTTGATGGCGCGGACAACGGCTTTCTGCGTCTTGTCCCTGAGCCTGCGGATGATCAGCTTGCGGGTCTTGCGCTCGGTGAGCGTGAGCAATGCCGCCGATCCCTTGCCCCTCCCCCCGACCACGAGATCGATTTCCCAATGGCCCGCCTCCGTCCGCTGCTCGACGTGCTCCGGGCGGTTCTCGATGCTACGCCCTGCCGGCACCGCCTGCTTGCGCCGACGGCACAGGGTCTTGCGGCCTTTCCTGCGCTTGCGTTTCTCCCAAAGCGATTGGTTGCCCACCCCCGGAACCATGCCGCGGTCGATGAGGTTGTAGATCGTCTTGGCGCAAACCGCGTATTCAAGGCACTGCCGTCTCATCCCGGCGGCAACCACCTCGGGGGATTCCCCATGCTTGAGAATGCGGATTTGGAGGTATCCAGCCAGCCGTTCATCCACGGGCCTGGCCTGCGATCTGCCGCCCATCCGGCGTTCGTAGACCGTCTGGCCCCGGTCGGCGCTATAGCGCTCCTCTGCGCGGTATCGCCCCGTGCGGTGGGTTACCCAGCCGCGGACAAGTTCCCTGTTGATCGTACGGGCCGGGCGGCCAATGCGCTCGCCGATATCTTTTTCCGAGTACCCCTCCCTTTGGAGGGTCTCGATCTGAATGCGTTCTTCCCAATTCAAATGCTTGTTCTTCCGTGCCTGGTTGATATCTTCAGTTTGCCTCATGCCGATGCCCCTTTGCTTTGTTTTGGTCGATGGAGGAAAGGGTCATTCTGGCATGAGGCTCTTCGTCCTCCAACTTTCGGACAGTTTGATTTACAGT
>JAMOMB010000189.1 GCA_027068795.1 Sedimenticola sp.
GGGTACTCGGGGCTGTCCGGCGGCACCGGATGGCTCTGTACCTTGTATGCGAAAGTCACATGGTTGTTTGTTTCTGGATTCAATTCCGCACCCATCTCCAGCAGTTTCATGATATGCCGGTATTGCTCGACACTGGCCAGTTCCATGGTGGCCGTATTGCCCACGATGTCCCTGGCGTTGACGTCCAGGTTGCCGTGTTCGATCAGGTAATCCAGCACAAGGGATTTGTGAGGATACAGGGCGTCCCACCACAACGGGGTCTCCTCCTCGTTGCGCTGGTTGGGATCCCAGCCGGCTTCCATCAGTGCCTTGATCCACCGGGGGTTTACCATGGCAGGATTTGCAGGATCCGGGTCTGACACCAGCATGGTGAGGCCGTAGACGGAATTCTTCTCGACTGCCATGTTGTAGTCGGCACCCAGGGCCAGGAGTTTTTTAAAGGCGGCAAATTTGAGTTGCGCCAGGGACCACATGAGGAAGGTCATGCCGCGGTGATGGCGGGCGTTGATGTCCAGATGCTTTGCCAGGGATTCGATGGTGGCGGTATCTTCGGCCTCGATGGCGCGGGCCATTTTCAGGGCCTGGGGATCTAAGAAGAATTCGCTGGCGTCGGGCATTTTTCTAGTACTGCTGTCGCAAATGGGGACGAGCTGGCACAAGGGGAAAGGAGCCATCAATCGCTCCAGCGCCTTGAGGGGATAGTTGCAAACCGGCGTGAAAAGACAGGGCGTGATGATCAACGCCGGCAGGAGCAGGGCGGTGATCAAGCATCCGGCCAAGCGCCTCGTTCCGGCATTCTTCCCAAGAGAAGAAGGCACTGGTCACCTTTTCTCCAGTGCGGTTTGCTGGCGGGTCGTGTTGTCCATGGCCCGATTGTCTCTCAGGGCGCGATCCAGTTCAATTTGTTCTTTCCGGGTGAACCATTGTTGCCGGTGAGATAGCTGTCGAACAGGGTTTGCAGCAGTTGTTGGCCGGATTCGTTATTCATGTGCTCCATGCCCCGCAGCACATAGTCCATGCCATGCCGGTCCACCGGCCCGGAAATGTCGACTGTTCCCAGCACCACACGGGCCACCGGACTGGTGAGGGTGGCGACCTTTGCGCCTGCCTCCAGGAACATGTTGCCCTCCTTTCCATCCGGGCGGATGGCCGGGGTCTCGATGGCTGCGCCGGGCGCTTCATGTACAATTTTGCCCGTTTGCACCGCCCCAATGCCCCCCAATACAGGGCCGCCAAGCAAGGTGCCTGCTGCGCCGCCAATGAGCGGGGCGTGACGCTGGGCGCTTGTCAGCGCTTCTCCGTCCACCTGATAGTTGGTAATGAGTTTGTTGGCCTGGTCAGCAACATCTACTGCCGGCTGAGCGCGCCGAATCGCCAGGATTTCCGGGTTGGTAATGCCCTTGGCGTTGAAGGCGATGGAGGGTACGTTGTGAAGCAGGCCGGCGAAGTTGGCCAAGCCGCCGCCCAGGGAGTGGCCGGTGACGCTGACGCTGTCCTGGTCCCGTTTTCCGTCAAGTACAGCGTTGACCAGTTTGCCCGCCAATTTTTCCTGGTCGGTAAGAGCGTAAAGGCTGTCGGCATTGGTCTTCCAGTCTTTGCCATCTTCCGTACCTCGGAAGGCAATCACATAACTGGTAGTGCCCTGCTGTTCGATCTTGTAGACCGCGGCATGGAAACCGGATTCGTCGTCAATCAGCTGATCTTGTTTTATGTTCAGTTCCGCCCGGAGTTCTCCCGGACTCATCCGGGTCACGCCCTGGGGCAACCGATTGCCCGCCAGGGATGCGGTGACGGATTCCGCATAGGAGAGGTAAACGTCACTGGAAAGCCTGGCCATGAGGGCGTGATTCTGCAATTGATCCACCCTGGTTGCCGCCTCCTGCAGTTCGGTTCTGCCGGTGCCTGCGGGCAGGGTGGCCAGGCGGCTTTTCGCTGCAGTTTCGATGCCATCCGTTGTCCAGCGCTGGCTTACTGTTTCGATCAGTTCAGCACGGAGTTCCTTGTCGCCAATGGCATTGTAGATGCGCGCCATTTGCTCCGGTTCCAGCTTGGATGCCAAATCATCGAGCAGCGTGCTTCTTTCGTCGGTGCTCAATCCGCCGGTGCCGAACCAGCCGTTGCTGGCAATTTCGTTCGTCCATGTGCCCAGGCTGGCATCGGAAAGCCGCGAGATGACTTCGTTGGTCTGATCCGCAGAGAGTTGCTTCAGGGTGTTGCTGATTTCCCGCAGTTCGCTGTGGGTGACATCGTTGAACAGGCCCCGCTCGTCCAGACGGCCCTCAATGGCGCGAACCGCCGTTTCGACTGGGAATGTATTGCTGGCAGCAGACCCCGATCCGCCGAAACCCTTCCCCGGCGCAGGGCCGCCGCTTGCAGAGATGTCCATGTTCTTTGCCCTCCCTCGTCAGGTCTTTTGGCTTGACCCAAAGTAACACAAGGCGGTTTGGCCTTGCCATAAGGACTTCTCCTAGCTAGGGTTACTACCTACCTCTTCCTGGTTCTGATCGTCTGTTGCTGGCTGCTTGTCAAGCAGGTCGATGCTGGCGCCTGTGACGCCCAGCAGATAGTCCTGTTTCCGGTAGCGGATGACTATCAGCCGCTCCCGGGTGCCCACCGGGAGTGACAACAGGAGCTTGAGGCGGTCATCCCGAAACTTCCCCGGGTGGATAGCGCGGATGGCGCGCAATACCAACCATGCCAGCGCCAGCACGATGGCCAGCGCCAGCAGCATGAACAGCAGTTGGGTAGCATAATCCGCCATGGAGTTACGGTGATTCGGCAGGGTAGTTGGTGAGATCTTCGCCCGGGGGGGTAAAGCGTCCTTGTGCTGCGGACTCTTCCTCGCCCTGCTTTTGCTTTTCCACGGTTGCCTGAACCTCCTGTGCCCATAGGATGACTTCCGCTATGATGTCGAAAAGATCCTGCGGGATCAAGTCTCCTTCCTCCGCGTTCGCCAGTAATTCACGCGCCAGATCCACGTTGCGCAGGATGGGCACGGCTTCTTCTTCGGCGGCCTCGCGCATGGCCCGGGCCACATGATCTTCGCCTTTGGCGGAAACAATGGGTACGGGTGACAATTCCCGATCATAATCGAGCGCGATAGCGACATGAGTTGGGTTCACTATCAAGACATTGGCATCCCGTGCGGCTTGCATGGCACTTTGTTGTGACCACTCCTGGTGTGCTTCGCGCCGTTTTTGCTTGATCATCGGGTCGCCTTCTGAATCCTTGAGTTCTTGTTTGATGTCGCGCCTGCTCATGCGCAGCTTTTTGGTGTAAGAGTATTTCTGATAGGCAGCGTCGAGTATCGCCACCAGGGTAAAGATGCCCACCGTCCATAGCAGTACCCGAAGCAAGACCTCCCAGAGTCCGTTGCTCATGGCGCCAGGGGTGGCCTGGGGTAGCAGGGCGATGTCGGCGCTGAATGCCTTGAATACCAGCCAGGCAATGAGGAAAAGAATGCTTGTATTGATGACGTACTTGAACAGCTCGACGAGGTTATCCATGCTGAACATGCGTTTGAGTCCGGAGGCGGGGTTCAGATTTTCCATCTTTGGTTTGAGCTTTTCAAAGCTCAGCACCGGCCCGGTCTGAAGGAATTCCACCAGGGTGCCGAACAAGGCCACGGGGATCAGGATTGATGCACTCAGTATCAGGAACACGTCCAGGGCCGCCTCGCCAACCGTAAGAAGACGATGAGTAAAATCGCCTTCTGTGCCAGGTGCGATCAGGGCGGTGTCGAACAGCGCGGCAAACCGATCCGCAGCAAAGCCCAAGCCCAGTGCGAACATGGCGATCCAGAGAATCAGCACGACGGTATTGGTTACATCCTTGCTTTTAGGAACATTGCCCTTCTTGCGGGCGTCTTTCAGCCTTTTGGGCGTGGGTTTTTCTGTCTTGTCACCGCCATCGTTCTTGTCGGCCATCGTGTCTTACCGGGTTCTACAATGCCTGGTCATGCAACACAGGCGGATGCAAAAGCGACTGCAGACAAATCCCCGTTGTTGCCGGAGGTGGTGGTTGCCATGCTATGTCCCTCTTTTGGTCAACCTTGATTTCAAGGAAATTTGCTTTGTCGAGGCTACCACCGTTAGGTGTCCGGTTGCTACTGGTGATTTCCCTAGGGCTTGTTGTTAACCGGTAACTCACGATGTTGCCCCCCTCGGCCTTACGGGTTACGCCTGAAAAAGTACTACTCGGCGTTGCTCGACGTTCATTTGGAACAAGCAAACTTCTCTCCTTGCGCCTTGATTGGCGCTTTTTCCGGCGCAACAGCGCCTATTGCATTCGTGCTAGCAGGCCCTAGGTAAGGTGATGGTTGAATGCCGCCGAATGTCTTGGTGTGAGGCTGAAAAAAATATCCATTTATCAAGCAAAATATTGAATGCCAAGCAAAATGAGAACTGGCTCACAAACTGGTCGGGGCAGTAAGAAAAATGAGAACTGGTGCTGTAATGTTCTTGTCGCACATAGTCAGTATGTCACGTTTTGGGAGATGTCTTTTCCCATTGTTGTGAACGAGTTCATGCTGGATAGGGAGCGTGCTATGGAGATCGGGTTTCATATTGGAAGAGACGAGGGAGGTACAGCATGTTGACGGCAGGGCGGCTGTTCTTCTCGGGCATGTTGGCCATGTTTGTTGTGGGCCAGGGGCATGGCGCTGTTTGCCAGACTTTCGAAGGCCATCTCTTTTTGGCCAGTGATGAAGCGGCAGGCAAATATCACCATCTAGTCAAGAGATGCGAAGAGGAATCGACTGTTTCTTCATTGCCCACGGGAAATGGGGAATCACGATTTCCAAGGTTTTCTGCAGCCCAGGATCAAAGACCAGGTAGGGAAGAGCCCCATATCGTGGTTCAGCCTGGTTCAATGCAGGGAATTGCTCGCACGAACCACCGATCATTGCAGTTCTCTCGCCAAATTCAGTTCGTATCAGATCTCTTCAATATCGACCCCTTGTTGCTCCATGCCATCGCTCATGTAGAGTCCCGGTACAATCCGCAAGCGGTTTCACCCGCTGGCGCAATTGGCCTGATGCAGGTCATGCCTGCAACGGCGCTTCGGTTTGGTCTGGAGAACCCTGAAACCCGGCTGTTCGATCCCATGGACAATTTGCTGGTCAGCTCGCTGTATCTGCGCGTACTTTATCGTCACTTTGGCAATGATCTGACGCTGATCCTGGCGGCCTACAATGCTGGGGAGAATGCTGTCATCCGGCACGGACGCAAGATGCCTCCCTATCGGGAAACGAGGGAATATGTACGCAAGGTTATGGACTACTATCTGCAATTGAGAAGCGCTTGATCAAGCAATGAATACGTCAGCCTACTCAGCTGTGGCCAACCCCCCCGCCGGGTTACTGGCGCGCTCCAGCGATTTAATACTTGCCCTTGGAGTGGTTGCTATCATTGCTTTGATGGTGCTGCCACTGCCGCTGTTGATGCTGGATGCGCTGGTGGCCATAAGCATTGTCTTTGGCTTGGTGTTGGTGCTGATGTCCGTTTATGTCTCTACGCCACTCCAGTTCTCGGTTTTTCCCAGCGTATTGTTACTGAGCACCCTCTATCGACTGGCGTTGTCGGTTGCCACTACGCGCATGATTTTGCTGCATGGGGATGCTGGCAATATCATCGACACCTTCGGCAATATGGTGGCGGGGGGTAATCTGGTGGTGGGTTTGGTGGTGTTTCTCATCATTACCCTGGTGCAGTTCATCGTAATTGCCAAAGGGGCAGAGCGGGTTGCAGAAGTGGCAGCGCGCTTTTCCCTGGATGCCATGCCCGGAAAGCAGCTTTCCATTGATTCGGATCTGCGTAGCGGCCTCATTGATAAGAATGAGGCAAAGCGCAAACGCCGGGAGATCGAGCTGGAAAGCAAGTTCAATGGCAGCATGGATGGCGCCATGAAGTTTGTCAAGGGAGATGCTATCGCAGGCATCGTCATCATTCTTATCAACTTGCTGGGTGGTCTTGCCATTGGGGTAATGCAGCTTGATATGGATATGAGCGATGCCATGGCGAAATATTCTATTCTCACCGTAGGGGATGGCATGGTGGCCCAGATTCCGGCATTGCTGGCAGCGATGTCTGCAGGCCTGATTGTCACCCGTGCAACAGATGAACAAAGCGACCGGCATCTCGGGGATTCTATACACAAGCAGCTGACTTCGATTCCCAGGGTGATCCTTATCACTGGTGGGATTTCCCTGTTGCTGGCTCTTGTGCCCGGGTTTCCCAGTGATGTGTTTGTTGTTCTGGGCATACTGTTTTTGATTTCCGGGGCTTTGCTGATACCTGCCTGGAAGAATCGGGTGCAGCGGGTTTCGCAGCCTGCTTTTGAGGTCGTGATGCGAAAAAAGGAGTTGGGCCAGCCCCGGCTGCAGGCAAGCCAGGTCCCAGAGGTATCGCCGGCAGCTCCCTTGCAGCTCGAATTGCCGCGCAATTGGGCTGGTGGTGGCCGGGAGGAAGAGCTGGCTCGGGAGTTGGAAGATGTGCTGCGTGATTTCAAGGTGGATCTTGGTGTGCAGCTGCCGAGAATCGACATCCGGTGGTATCGCGGTAGCCGTGATGGTTGGCAACTGCTTGCTTATGAGGTTCCCATTGTCAAAGGCCCGCCCGTGCAGGCGGAAATCGCAGAGCTGGCTGCCCAGATACATATTGCATTGCAACGTCACATCAATCTGTTCATGGGGCTGCAGGAGGCCAGTTTTCTGCTTTCCCAGGCTTCCACGGATAATCCCGATGTAGTCAAGGAGGTGCTGCGTGTGGTGCCGATGCAGCATATCGCGGCAATCCTGAGGAATCTTGTTGAGGAGCAGGTTCCAATTCGCAACTTGCGCCTGATTCTTGAGGCGCTGATTGAGGCCGGGCAACAGGAAAAGGATGTTCACAATCTGACTGAGTATGCGCGTATTGCCTTGCGGCGCCAGATCAGCTATCGCGTTGCCCCAGATGGGTTGCTGCGAGCAGTGATTTTGGTGCCGGAGCTTGAAGACAAGCTATTGCAGGCGATTCGGGTTGGTGGCGGCATGGCCCAGCTATCCCTTGATCCACAGGATGCAGAAAAGGTTATGGAAATGCTGGTGAATGCTGTCAGGGAGCATCAGCCGCAGGCTGTGGTGGTCTCGGTACAACTGCGGCGGCATATTCGTCGACTCATAGAGCGTGATTGTTTCTCTACGCCGGTGCTGTCACACAATGAACTTACCCCTGAAACGAAGCTGGAGGTGGTTTCCCGCGTGGGGCTGCCCGGCACCTATCAATTGACTGCAGCGGGGTAAGGCGGTGCACAGCAGGCCGAAGGCATACAGGAGTATATGGGCGCCACTGAATTGATTACAAAAAACTGATGCGAGTCATGCATAAGGATATGAAAAAAAACAAGAACTCATTTTTTGCTATTGCCAAGCTGGCAGCAGGTTTGCTGCTGCTTGTTTCGCTGTCTGTACAAGCCGGGGATCCACCCAACTTTGATAAAAGCGTTAACCTGGTGGCGCGAGAACAGCCGCTTGCTTCCTTCCTGGGAGATCTTTTTGGGCAGATCGGGATGCCAACCATTGTGGATGCGCAGGTAGAAGGAAAGGTCAACGGTAATTTTACCGGCGTTGCAGTTCGCCAAGTCTTCAACGATATCGCCCGTTCCTTCGGATTGGTGATGTTCTATGATGGAGCAGTTGTCTTCATCTATACAGGCAAGGATGTGTCACGCCGTATACTCGCGGTTCCCGACCACATCACCCGGCGGGTAATGAAGAATGCCACTGACCTGCGCCTCATCGATGAGCAGAATCGTTTGCGCGCCTCGCGTGATGGTGGTTTGGTGGTGACTGGCACCAAGCGTTTCCTGGAGCTGATAGAGGAAATGGTGTATGCCGCACAAAGTAACCTGCAGAGTTATGAACCCCCCTTCAGCTTTCGTGTATTTTACCTAAAGTATGCCTGGGCTCAGGATGTGGTGCTGCGCTTTGGCGGCCGCCAGGTGGTTGTGCCCGGTGTAGCCAGCACTCTGCGCCGACTGGTTAGCGATACATCGAGTGCGGCTGCCCACTCTGTTTACCGGGAAACCCTCATTTCACCGTCATTGCCTGGTATGCGGGGGCAGGGGCTGGCATCAATTGGCAAAGAAGGGCGGCTGGGTTTGCCTGATTCAAATGCGGAAGCAAGAAATGATGCGCGATCTTCTCCAGATACCCCCCATTCTGGAACGCCGGACAGTTTTGGGCAGATCTATTACTCACAAAGCACCAAAAGCCAGGTGCGTATAGAAGCTGATCCACGCCTGAATGCGATTATTGTGCGCGATGCGCCCAACCGGATTTCCCGGTACAAGGAATTGATCAAGGCGCTGGATGTAGAGCCACAGATGCTGGAGATTGAAGCGACTATCATCGATATATATCAGGATCGGATGCTGGAGCTGGGGATAAACTGGCGCTGGATGAATGGTGATGATGAGGTGTTGTTTGGCACCGGTGACGGCTCAGATTTGTTGCTGCGCCCTGGTCGTCCCGTCACGCCCATGGGGCGAGGGGGATTTGTCTCTTTTGTGCTGGGCGATAAAGCAAAATTCATAGGCCGAATCAATGCCCTTGAGGCGAAGGGTGCGGCGCGTATCGTCACCAGTCCCCATGTGCTTACGTTGTCCAATGTGGAAGCGATCTTCGATACCAGTTCTACCTTCTTTGTGCGTGTGGAAGGCAACTATGAGGTGGATCTGTACAACATTTCGGTAGGCACCTCGTTGCGGGTTACACCGCATGTATTCAAGGACGATGGTGAGACCAGAATCAAGTTGCTGATTACCGTCGAGGACGGGAAACAACGAGACCAGACGGTGGATCGCATACCGGTAATTGAAACCTCCAGTATCAACACCCAGGCGTTGATTGGTTCGAAAGACAGCATTCTGATCGGGGGACTGGTAAGGGAGGTTAGCAGTGACTCCGAGGACAAAGTGCCGTTTGTGGGTGACTTGCCGTTGCTGGGTAATCTGTTCAAGACCAATAAACGCAGCGGAGAACGGGTTGAGCGCCTGTTCCTTATTTCCCCGAGATTGGTGCCAAGAAACCAACACTTGGCCAGCTATCCATCGGCGACGGATGCTGCCTTGGGTCGCTTCCGTTCCGGCGGCATGGAGAGGGAGGGGAAAACGCTGATAGACCGGCTTGAACAAAAGCAGATACGGGAATGGAGTAAAGCGCCGGTACCGCTGCCGGCAAAACAGCCCGAGGAAACGTACATGGAGGGGCGAGGAGCGGGAAAGAGTTTCCAGCATTGGGAACGGGAAAACATTGAACTGTAAACAGCCTTTTTCTTTTGCGTGTACTTTTCTTGGTACGGAAAAAGCGCTGCTGCAAGGGCCGGAAAGGCGAACGGGAGCAAGCGATGAATGATGCAAGATCACTGGAACTGGTCGTTGTCGAAGGAGAACAAGCTGGAGCAAGCACGGTGATCAGATCAGGTTGCAGGTTGACCGTGGGGGCCACCTTGGACAACGATGTCGTCTTGCGGGATTCTGGTTTATCTGATACTCAAATTTTACTTGAGCTAAACCAGGATGTGCTAATTCTGTCCATTGCATCGGGAGAAGCTGATCTGGCTGGTGAAAGACTGGTTGCCGGTGATGTAACTCGAATGCCGCTCTATACCACGTTACATATTGGCAACAGCGTGATTGCCTGCGGTGAATCGGGCAGTGCTCATTGGGGGGAGCTCCTCGCCAAACTTCAATCTACAGATGAAAAACTGCCGGAAGTCGCTAGCGCCACTACGACTCCTGTTTCCCGGCAGCAGCCTGTTATGCAGCGTCACGGTGGCTTGTTCCTGTGGCTGTTCATTGGCTCTGCCCTATTGCTGGCTTTATTTGGTGGTGGTCGGGAAAAGGCCCCACGGATCGATATGGCGCAACAAGTCCAAATCTTGCGGGAACAGATTCAGCAATTGGGGTTTG
Organism: Sedimenticola sp.; assembly: GCA_027068795.1. GTDB lineage: Bacteria > Pseudomonadota > Gammaproteobacteria > Chromatiales > Chromatiaceae > Thiolapillus. The sequence continues at coordinate 9,949 of JAMOMB010000189.1, forward strand.
CAGAGCTGAAGGTTCAAGTTGAAGAGGAGGCGGTGCTAGTGATTCGTGGTTACCTGAAAGAAACAAGGCATTATGCCATGTTGGAAGCATTGCTGGAGAAGCATGAGGTGGCTGCTTCACTCGAGGTTCGGGTTGGTGAAAAACTGGCAGCTGAGGTAAAGGATATCTATCGTGTACAGGGGATCAGCGCTGAAGTTGAAGCCTTGGGTTCAAAGCAAGTAAAGGTTATGACGCGGGAAGAGGATGTCGGGCATTTGCAGGAGGTCAGGGCGATTGCCATCAGGGATGCTGGACTTGAGGACATCGTGGCTTACAACGAACCGCCGGAAGCGCCGCCCGAAGCAGTAGTGGTGAAGAGGAAGCTGGATCCGGGAGAGGCGGTGACCATGGTCGTAGCTGGTGATCCCGCCTATGTAGTAACCACGGATCAGGCGCGGTATTTTATTGGTTCATTGCTGCCCACCGGGCACAGGATAGCCGCCATTACGGGTGCTGCCGTTCTGCTGGAAAAAGAGGGTGCCTGGATCACTTTAAATTTTTGAAACCGTAACGGTGAAAAACACCTGGGACATGCCCAGGCAACAAGCAACCCCGGGTTTGCAAAACCCAAGCAGGTGTAATGCATTATTTCACTTCATATTGATAGAGGTAAGAACAATGACGACAACGAACATGAATGCCATTCTGGGTGCCAATGCTTCTGTTTCCGGTAGCGGAAAATCTTCTGATGCGAGTTGGTTTGAAGCCATGGCGGAAGCCTGGGGAAAGGCGCTGGACAAGCAGGCTGCGCGTATCGAGGAGATGTCCAATGCCATTGGAGATGGAGCGAGCTCCCCGGCTGATATAACCAAGCTGACTGCAGAATCCCTGACCATGTCCTTTATGTCCAATAGTTCGCACACGGCCCTGACCAGTGCCGGGTCGGCGCTGGAAACCATGGCCAGAAAGCAATAGGAGAGGGGAGTTTCTCATGATAAACGATATGCTGCCCATGCAGGTGGCGTCGGTTGCCGCTACCCAGATGCAGCCCGCCCAGCAGGTAAACATGGGGTATGGTGCATCGCTTTCGGATATTTCTTCGTTTCAGCAAAGCCTGGATCGTGCCAGTCAAGCGAGCAAGGTACAGGCTTCAAATGAAGCCGTAACGGCTGTATTGAAACCACTGGGTTTTATCAATACCGAGGCCGCAGAGTTGCTTGACTATGCCAAATCAGCGGTTGCGAGTGGAAAAGAACTTACCCCCAGTGAGATTGTGCTGCTGACAGCACGCAGTCATGAGTTCATGTTCCACGCCCAGTTGACAGCAAATGTGGCCAATCGTACCGCTGAAGGGTTGCAGCAATTGTTCCGGCAGCAGAATTAGGATACGCCGATGAAACAGGCAATCTGTATGGTGCTGGTGCTGTTGTTGCTGACAGGCTGCAATAGCGAAACCCTCTATTCCCAGCTTTCGGAGCAGGAAGCCAACGAGATGGTGGCGCTACTGTACAACGCGGGTATTGAAGCCCGAAAAATCTCTTCAAAAGACGATACTTTTGCAGTATCCACGGTGCGGGATCATTTTTCCCGTGCTGTGGAGCTGTTACGGAGTAACGGTTATCCACGCAACCGCTTTGTCAGTTTGGGTGAGGTATTCAAGAAGGAAGGCTTTGTTTCCTCACCTCTCGAGGAACGGGCGAGGCTCAACTATGCGCAGTCGCAGGAGTTGACCAAAACCATTGAAAGCATCGACGGGGTGATTCTGGCGCGAGTGCATTTGGCTGTGCCCGAGGCGGATCCACTCAGCGAGAAGGTTCAGCCATCCTCGGCGTCTGTATTTATCAAGTACAGACGTGGAATGGACTTTTCCAAACATGTGGGGCAAATCAAGGCAATGGTGGTCAATAGTGTTGAAGGTTTGCCCTATGACAATGTCACTGTAGCGCTGTTTCCTGCTGCGCCCATGCCGGCGAGAAAGCCAGTTGCTTCCCCGCCGGTCAAGCCATTGGATCTGGAAGCTGTACCTATCCCGGCTGTTGCCTTGGGGGGCGTTACAGCCATGCTGGGTGGGCTGGGGACCTGGCTGTTCCTGCGCCGACGCAAAGATGCCGGCAGCCTGCCGATGGAGCATAGAGGGGAGTGATGGAGGTATCTGTCCCGGTAGAAACTGTTGAAGAGATTCGACGGGCCAGGCTAGCCCGCGCCCGGGCAGCCGCCTTGCTGTTGGAATTGCATCCTGAAGAAGATGAGATACCACTGTCTTGGCCACAATTGTTGATGGTGCCTGAGTGGTGTTTTTGGGAAGAACCCCGACGAAAACACTTGGTTCTTGTTGCCGGGGCGTTGTTTGTCTCTCCAGCCATGCGTTTGTGGATTGATGCCGACCGGATCAGGCAAGCCAGAATACTCCTTGGAGAGGCGGCTTTTGAAGCGATATTGGCAAGTGAAGTGGCGCCAAAAGATCTGCTCCGGGTGCCGAAAGAAGAGTGTCTGGAGAGCATATTTTCTTCTGCTGGTGAGTCTGTGTTGTTATCCAGCCTGGAGCCCTCATTGCAACACCATTGTAGGTTTATTTTGGGAAAGAATGCCGACATGATACCGCAGCCTGTTGCAACGCTGCTTGCCAATGAAGCGATGGCTGTACAGCAAAAAGTGCAGCAAGACAAAGATGTTGATGATGGCGCACCGGGGCGCAAAGAATGACTTATGTGACGTTGATCCAAGATCCAATGCTCAGTCTTGCCAGTGACAAGCTGGTGATTCCCGCAACGGAACTCCCAGCAGTGCTGGATGCGGTAGACCTGGCAAGTAATTTGGCGCGTCTTTTGAATGAGGAAAAACACCGTATTGAGGCCGCAGAACGGGATGGTTTTGAAAATGGCTACGAGCGAGGCAGGGAAGAAGGATTACGGCAGGCGCTGGACGACCTCTCTACGGGATTGAAAGCCCTTTCCGAGAAAATGGATCGGCGAGAAGATGAATTGCAACGCTCTGTAGCCAGGCTTGCGATAGAGATTGTACGGAAAATTGCAGTAGAAGTGGGCGCCAGAGAGATGGTTGTCTCCTTGGCGCAAACTGCAGCCAGGGAGTTGGTTTCCACGGAAAGAATTGTTGTGGCAGTACACCCCAAGATGCTGGAAACAGTTGTTGAGCAGTTACGGATGCCGACGGGCAAGGCGGGGTACCAGCGTCTAGAGGTGCAGGCAGATGATGCTCTGGATCCGTTTGATTGTGTTTTGCATACGAAAAGCGGTAGCGTCGTTGCCGGGTTGGATGCCCAGCTGGAGAACCTACAGAGAGTGCTGGAAGAGGCAGGTGAAAAATCTGCCGTCGAACCGGTTCTATGCAGAACGTGGCGCCATCAATGACAGTCCAAGGGGATATTTTTTCGGCACTCCGTCATGCGCAACCCCTGGTGCGCAAAGGGCGCGTGGTACAGGCATACGGTACCACGGTCAGAGTGAGTGGGTTACATGCCCGCATTGGCCAGCAATGCCTGATTACGGATCGCCAGAGTGGATATCGTGTAGTGGCGGATGTGGTGGGATTGGAAGACGGGCAGGCGATCCTGTTGCCTTTGGGCAATCTACAGGGAATCGCGGCGCATGCGGATGTGGAGCTGTTGCAAGAGCAGTCTCAGGTGGTTTTTGGTGATGCCTTGCTGGGTCGAATTCTAGATGGGTTGGGGCAGCCTTTGGATGGGCGCCCCTTGCCCGAGGGCCTGAGTATGCGCCCACTACATGCAGAAGCGCCCGCGCCATTGCAACGGCAACCCATACGGGAGCAATTTTCGACCGGTGTGCGCGCCATCGATGCCATGCTTACCACGGGTGTTGGTCAACGCTTGGGGGTATTCGCCATGGCGGGAGGGGGGAAGTCCACCTTGCTGGCGATGTTGGCGAAGCAGGCCAGCACAGATGTGATCGTAATTGGGCTGATCGGTGAGCGAGGCCGGGAAGTGCATGAATTTATTGAACAGAACCTGGGGAAATCCGGGTTGTGTCGATCTGTGGTGGTGGTCTCGACTTCTGATCGGCCGGCAATGGAAAGGGTGCGGGCGGCGCATGCGGCCATGGCCATTGCAGAGGGTTTCAGGGAACAGGGCAAGCAGGTGTTGTTGCTAATGGATTCGGTAACCCGTTTTGCCCGGGCGCTACGAGAGATTGGACTGTCGGTGGGGGAGCCAGCTGTTCGCCGCGGCTATCCGCCATCTGTGTTTGCTGAACTTCCACGGTTATTTGAACGCAGTGGGAATGATCATCGTGGTTCCATCACTGCTTTCTTTACTGTCCTTACCGAGGATGAACATGGAGAAGACCCCATTGCTGAAGAGGTTCGTTCCATTCTTGATGGGCATATCGTGCTCACTCGCGAGCTGGCTCGCAGAGGCCATTATCCCCCCATTGATGTATTGGCAAGCGCCAGCCGGCTGTTCTCCACGGTAGCGTCCAGAGAACAGCAGGAAGCTGCACATAAATTACGGTCCCTGTTGGCGAAGTACGATGAAATCGAATTGCTCCTCCAGGTGGGTGAATATCGGGAAGGTGCGGATATGCTGGCAGATGAAGCCATTGCCAAACGGCCCGCCATAGAGCAATTGTGCCGCCAGCATCCCGAGGAATCATCAGATCTGGAGCAGGCGGTTTCCTTGCTTCTGGAGGTGGCTGGAAGTGCCTAGCATGAGAAATCGATTGGCCAGGCTTGATGGCCTGCGGGAATTGCATCGTGTGCGTATTCTGGTGTGCAAGATGCGCTATCTGGAAACAAAGCGGAAAAGAGATGAAGCTGCCCGCAGCCTGAATGAAAGAGAGGCCACCATTTGTCAATGCAAGGCGGAGCGAAGCAGCCTGTTTCAATACCTGCACCGGCAGGAAGTGATGGAAACACCGCTTCGTGTGGAACGGGTGCATGATCGTCGTTTCTGGCTGGAATATGATTTGGAGAAAGAGGAATACTATCTGGAGATGGATCGCCAGGATCTCAATGAGGCAGAGTCTCAGCTTTCGCAAGCGCGACAAGAGTGGTTACGGGCGCAGAAGCATCAGGATCTTGTAAAGCAGCAATGGATTGCCTTACAGCGGGATGTGTCCCGTGATATCGAAGGCAGGGAAACAGGGGATTGAATCATGTGGATCGAATTGTGGAAGCTACCATCATGACCAAGACAGAGTTGATGACAAGAATGCCGGCAACTGGAAGAGAATTGCCATATCGCTCTGTTGATCCCTTGGAGGCTACTGACCTCTTTGATCGAAGTCTTCGTCGATTGATGGAAGAGAAAGCGTTTCCACTAGAAGCAGAGCAGGGTGAAGCACCGCTGGCATTCAACCAAAGCGAAACAGCCACTAGGCCACCGCAACAGCTTGTACCCGGTGGAACTGCTGGGAAATCACCGGCCGGGAGTAGAGAAATGCCTGCATCATGCATGAATGCTTGCGGTTTCGACCAGCAATCTATACTGCCAAATGCTGGCGCCCCTGGAAGCAGGGAAAGAGAGGAGGCTGCTCCTTCTTCTTTGTCTGGCGCTTCTGCTGCGGGCGCCATGGCCGGAATGAATGCAGGTAGCCATATGCCAGCGGTTAGCAGTACGGTGGCGGCTTCCGGCTATCAGGATTTTTCCCATGTGCTGCGACAACAGGCAGGGGATGCAGAAACCGGCGGCACCAAAGAATGGCACTTCTCGTTTTTGGATTCCCGTATGCCTTTGAGTCAGCTCAACTTGACAGGTCTGCAGGGTGGTGGCTGGGCGTTGTCCCTAGCCTCCGGAAATCTTGATCGGGAAGCGCTGGTCCGGCGTCTAGATGAATTACAAGTCAAGCTGGCCAGACTCAACAAGAATATTGAAGGCGTGGAAATTGTTAGGGAGCGTTCCCGGTGACCGATGGTAGCCCCTATCCGGAGCCCTGGCTGCATTCCCGCAGGCTGCGGCTGCGCGAGTTTGTCTGGAACGACAGTTACAACTTGGTGCAGATGCACCGGGAACCCAGGGTGCGGGAGCTGCTGGTGGATGATGAGCCGCTGGACAGGATTGAAACAGCACTTGCCTTTATCCGTTTTGTACAGAATGTTTACGAAAAACACCCGGGTTTGGGCATCTGGGTGGCCGAGCAAATGCGAGCAGCTTTGAGCGACAAAGACCTGCAGCGCCCTGATGTACGTGAGGCGCTGTCTGACGAAGCCCTGAGAAGAGCGGCGGTTTTGCGCCCCAGATTTTCCGGCTGGTTCAATCTGATGCCCATGAGCAATCAGCCACGGGAGGTGGAACTTGGCAGCCGCCTCAAGCCTGAAGTATGGGGCTCGGGGATTGCCATGGAAGGCGGTGAAATGCTGCTAAATCATGCTTTCGAGACGCTGGAGCGGGAACGGGTCTATGCAGTGAGCCATGTTGATCACCGTTCGGCTCGTTTTGTGGTTGCCGCCCTGGGTTTTTCTGAACTGGGCATCCGGGACTATTGTGGCATGCCGGCACTCCACTATTGTCTGGAGAAAGAGCACTGGTTTTCCTGGCGCAGTTTGTCTCGCAGGGAACGTATGCGGCATGCTTTCACCAGGTATAAATCCGCAGATTCAACTCGATTAACGAAAAGGCTGCATGCACGGGGGGGCAAGCTGTGACTGCCGTGGCTGGCATACCTATGTTGGTGATGACGCATCTGTCTCATGGGCATGATGAGCGAATGAGTCAGTTATTGCAAAGCAATCAACTTGCCGGTATGGATGGACGGCGGGTACAGGGTGAAAGTGTGCAGCCTGTTTCCACCTTGGGAGCCAGTGCATTACATGCAACCCAGATTGCTGGAAGTAGCCTGGCAGGCGTGACCCCTGGCTTGCATAGGCTGCCAATGGAGCAGGGGTCTTTGCAGGCGGCTTCTGTGCGTTCTGGAACCGGATTATTCGATGAAACTTCCAGACGCCTGTCAGAACGGCGGCGACAAGACAAGGAAGCGGGCGCTGATACAGGTTCTGGCCAGGAACAGAAAATGATATCCCGGATGGAGTTTGAGGCCTGCCGAACCATCATCCAGGTGGCGCTGATGATTCAGCGGCAAGGGATGTTCAGTAACTTTCTGATCGTCAATCTTTACCAGGACAAGCAGCATACTTGTGCATCTGCGAGTGAAGATCTTCGGCAAATGGTTGTGGTGGCTGGTCTGGATGAACCGGGGCGACAGGTTCCGGTGCATGCGACCTTGGTTTGGCTGGATGTATCTGGCAAGCCACTTGCGCGCAGGCTGCCCGGCCAGTTGGTGTGGGGACGGTGCAATTTTGCTGCGGACTGGGTGGCTATGCATCTGGAGCAGGAAGCAGAAACAGGCATCTGGCGACTGCATGGCCAAGGGTTTCGGGATCGGCTGGCTGGTGTTGCGCTGGCAACGGGTGATATCCCTGCTTTTGCTGGAAGCTGGGCCGATGTGAGCCTGCATATGCCTGGCGCAGCCCGCTACTGGGTGGGTTTGTGATGCCATTGGTTTCCTTGCCATCTTCCGGGAGTGGTGAAAACGTCTCGTTACAACAGATCGGAGCTGCATTGGCAGCTTTCGGTGAGCACCTGGTTATCCTGGACGCTGCCAGTGAAGAAATGATCTGGTGCTCCCAGGGGTTTATAGAGAGTTTTCCGGCTTTGGGGAGGCAATCGACTCTGGCGGATTTTATTGCTGTCTTTGATGGATTGCAGCAGTGCCGTGTTTGTATTGAAACAGGGCAGAAGCAGATGCACACCGTCAGTGTTCGCCAGCAACAGGGTGGCGAAGGTCGTTTTGAGGCCACTATGGTTCTCCTGGAAAAAGAATTTCTTGCACTGAAGCTGGAAGATATATCCAGGCGTACTAGTGCAATACAGCGATATCTGGAGGATCGTGAACAACTTTTTTCTACTTCCAGAACCATATCGGTCAGCGAAATGGCCACTACTCTGGCCCATGAGATCAATCAGCCCATAGGTACGGTTACCAGTTTGCTATGTGGTATTCGCTTGCGGCTTGAAAATGGAGAAAATGCCCAGCCGGAAATCGTCGCAGCCATTGACCAGGCAGTTGACCAAACACGCTTCGCTGCCAATATCATCGCCAGGATACGGGACTATACGCACTCCCGCAAACCCGTCAATCAGACTCTGGAATTGGTGGAACTCGTTTGTTCCTGCGCTTCGTTGCTGGACTGGGAACTCGTTAGGGAAAATATCGATTTGCAACTGGATCTGGGGAATGATTTGCTGATGGTTTCGGCCGATGAAACCATGTTGCAGCAAGTGTTCGTCAATCTCTTGCGCAATGCAATTGAGGCAATGCGTGGGACTGACCCTGCCTCCCGTCAGCTTCGTATTGTCTTGCGCAAGAATGATGCAGAGGAGGAAGTAGAAATCGCCATTGCAGATAACGGTGTCGGCCTGACAGCTGATGCAAAAAACCAACTTTTTGTCCCCTTCGTCTCAAGTAAGCCTACAGGCATGGGAGTGGGTTTGAATATCTGCCGATCATTCGTTGAGCTCCATCAGGGAAGACTCTGGCTCTCTTCAAATGAGGCGGGGGGCTGTACCTCACATGTGTTGCTGCCCCTGCTTGGAAATTAGGAGGAAGCATAATGCAGAGAACTGTTTATCTGATCGATGACAATGCGGATTTCCGGCAATCTACCGCTTGGTGGCTGGAAGGTGCCGGCTATGTGGTGCAAAGCTTTGGGAAACCCTCTCAGGCAATGCGATATCTCACCAGCAATGCAGTAGCAGAGCATAGTTGCCTGTTGTTAGATGTGCGTATGCCGGAGATGTCGGGGCTGGATCTGCATGATCAACTGAATCGCTCCGGATTGCGTCTTCCGGTGATCTACATGACCGGGCATGGAGATGTACCCCTCGCAGTGGAGGCGATGAGCAAAGGAGCCTTGACTTTTCTGGAAAAACCTCTGGAAGATGAGGCGCTTATGTCAGCTCTGGAGGCGGCTTTTGTGGTGGATGCAAACCAGCATGCCGAGGACAGGGAAGGTGAGGCTTGTTATCTGGAGCGATTTGCGCTTCTGACGCCCAGAGAACGTGAGGTGTTGCAGGGCATTGTGGACGGGAAACTCAATAAGATCATTGCTTATGATCTTGGCATCAGTGTAAAGACTGTGGAATTACACCGTTCCCGGGTAATGAAAAAAATGCAGGCGGGATGCCCCGCAGCGTTGGTGAGAATGGTGCTTACCCGGCGAGTAGCCTGACATGCATTTTTATGGAAATAGCTTATGACAACAGATGCCTTACGCCAGGTAATGGATAGCTCGTCTGAGGCAAGAGGTAAATGGCAGGCGAATGCCGCGGCCTTGGGAATATCAGCCACTGTAGAAGATGCCGGCTTTCTGCATTGGTATCGAGCCAAGACGCCGCTGGGGAAGATTTTTGTCGCCCTTTATCCATCGAAACGACTTTCTTCCGCAGTACGAACATTGGCTAGGAACGAGCATTTACTGGATGCGGCTGTTTCCCTTGGGCGAGAAGAGGAACTGCTGGAAATGATTGAGGAATGGATAAATTGTCCTCTAGATTTGGAGCCTGTCACAACACCTTCCAAGATCCCCGCCCATGTCGTTATTGCACCGCAGGATAGTAATGTTGATGGTGGAGAACGTGGTGTGTTGTTGGTGCTTTCTCCTGCTCTGTTGCATTGTTTGTCTCCCCCATCTGCAGCGTTGGAGGCATCCTGTACATTGTTTTGGGGAACATTGGAATGCATGTTGATACTGGATCATTTTTCTGTCCCCAAGCAGCAGTTGCTTGCATTGGAAGCCGGTAGCATTGTGCTGATGCCAGCTTCTTTCGAAGCCCGCTGGCGCTGTACCGCCAAGCCTTGCATGGAATCCGCACCGGAATGGCCTCTATTTTTGGATATGGGCGAAACCTGTCTCAAGTTTTTTTCCGCAACAGAAGAAGCTAGGGTGGTAGATAAAACCAATATGCTGGAAATACGTTGCCTGGAACCCTGCGCTATTCCTGTAAACCAGCTGTTGGGCTGGTCGGATATGCCACGTTTTATGCTGTCGCAATCAATTTCCAGCAGTGTTATTGAGGTGAAGGGGGAAGGCAGAATTGCCCAGGGCAGTTTGTTGCCAGTTGCCCGTGGGTATGGTGTCTACATTGAAAAAATTGAAGGCACAGCGCAATGGACCTGACCCAGTTTTCCCCATCTTCAGCTCTAATAACCGTCATACTGTTGGCATTGGCTCCATTTGTGGCGGTAATGGTCACCTCCTTTACCAAGATTGTGGTGGTGCTCAGTCTGTTGCGAAATGCGCTGGGCCTGCAGCAGGTTCCTCCAAACTTGGTGATCAACGGGCTGGCGCTGGTGCTTTCCATATATGTTATGTACCCAGTGGGGCAGGAAATGCTTGACCGTACTGCCGGGATGGAAGACATTGGCAAGGATGCCAATACCATGCTGGAAGCAGCAAACAATGCCAAAGAGCCGTTGAGAGAGTTCCTAGTGGATCATGTATCGCCACGGGAACAGGGCTTTTTCCTCAAAACCATACGCAAGATGCTGCCAGAGGACAAATCGGCGGAAGTGGGGTCCGAAGACTTTGTGGTGCTTGTGCCCGCTTTTACCATCAGCGAGCTGACGGCAGCTTTCGAAATAGGGTTTCTGATTTTTTTGCCATTTATTGTTATTGATTTGGTGATTGCCAATATTCTTATGGCCATGGGTATGATGATGTTGTCCCCAACCGTCATTTCGTTGCCGTTCAAGCTACTGTTATTTGTACTTGTCGATGGTTGGGTAAAATTGACCCATGGGTTGGTACTTTCCTATTTGTGAGAGATTGCGCATGTATGATTCTGAAGTTATTCAGCTTACCCAGCAGGCATTGTGGCTAATACTGGTTCTCGCCGGACCGCCAGTGGTGGCCGCAGCCCTGGTGGGCTTGCTCATTGCATTCATCCAGGCAGCAACACAGCTTCAAGAGCAAACCTTTCAGTATGCGGCAAAATTCTTTGCTATCGTGTTTACCATCTTTATTACCTCCTCACTATTGGGCAGTTCGATCTACAATTTCGCAAATCGCCTATTGAGTGATTTTCCGACCTTGGTGCATCATTAGGCCTATTTTACCGTGATGTTTAAAAAACAAGATGTTTTTGTTACGTTGTATGTATTTTGCATCAAGTGCAATGTAACGGCAGGCATCTTGCTGGGGGCGGTTCTTGTCTGTTGTTAGCATGGGATCGCTCCAGGCGGGCGATATTTTTTCCCTGTTTTCCAACCAAGCCGTAACAGTAGCATTGGCCACTACACGTATCGCCGTTGCCTTTCAGATTTTGCCTATTTTTTCCAATGAATTGGTGCCCGCGTTGGTACGAAATGCAATCTTTGTGGCTTTGGCGTTGGTCACGATGATAGTACACCCTGTGTTGACAATTGATAGCCTGGGCGCGCAGGGCTGGCTACTGCTTTTTGCCAAGGAAATATTGATCGGCATTGCCATTGGTGTGTATTTTGGTATTTTTCTTTGGGCATTTGAAGCGGCAGGAATGGTGGCTGACACACAAATTGGTACTTCCGTAGCACAAGTGCTAGATCCCCTTTCCGGACACCAGACATCCTTGCTTGGACTCTTTCTCGGGCGGCTAGCCAATTACATATTCATGATTGCAGGTGGATTGATGTTGCTTACCGGGGTGACCATGGAAACCTATCAGATTTGGCCAATACACCAAGTGTTGCCGGATTTTTCCCGGGCGGGTGTGGTCTTGTTCGAGTCTGAGTTTTCCTACTTTTTTCAACTATTGGTGCTGATTGCTTCACCGATTGTGGTGGTGGTGTTCTTGATTGATGTGGTGATGGGATTGGTCAATCGCTATGCGCAGCAATTCAATGTGTTTTTTATTTCCATGTCATTGAAAATGCTGGCTGCGATTGCAGTATTGATGCTTACCATGGGGTCACTCATTGATTTGCTGATCTCAGAGCTGCACGGGCACTCCGGCGCCTTACTGGATAGATTGCGCAGTTTGCTGGGCTGAGGTACAGCAGGGAAAGCACGAACTTTCAGCGTCGGGAAAATGAAGGTTGCAGGTTGGCTAGGCGAGATAGGCCATCATCCTGCAGGGCATTGAGGTAGCTGTTGATAACTGTTTCGGTAGATGCATTTTTTTCCCATGTTGTCACCAGCGCTTCCATCGCCAGCCGGGTGCGTCTGGAAAGAGAGCCGCTCAGGGGGTCCTGAATATCAGCAAGCAATTTAATGCAGTAAAGGGATCTGGCTTCTTCATTGGTGGCGATCAGGTTCAGGATGCAGGAAGCCGCCTTTTGGAAGGAGGATTGGGTCAACGGGCTTCTTCCCGTGGGCTGAGCATACCAGGAGCAGAGGTATTCAAGTGGCCCAAGGCTCCGAGTCTGGCCAAAAGCACTGTTGCTACTGAGGGTGCCTGCGCCCCAGGCTGAAAGTTTTCCTGACGGTAGTCTGCCAGATACCAGGGCATGAACAAGTGTTCCGGTTATGAGTTGTTTGGCACGTTCATCGCCATTGTCGCCAATTTGACAGAGAATCTGTAAAAAAGCCGGGTACAGATTATCTCCAAGGTGTTTGCAAACCCGCTCCATCAAACGGATCCTTTCTTCTGAAGAGGGCAGTGCAGAGCAGCCGCTCACCAGCGTTTGGGCGGCAGCATGCCAATCGGGCTGTTGCTTCAGCATCAGAGCCATGAATTCTCTTTGTCAGCATGTAAAGCTGTTCAGTTTCCCGGTAAATCGCAAATATGGGATACAACTTGCTGGGCGATTTGATCCACTGGGGTGCCAGCATCAAAACCAGGCGTCGCGGTTACCATATGGCTGCCGCCGGCGAGTACAGGAGAAAACCATTCCGCAGCATCAAATTCTGTGGGTTGCTCCGCGCTTGCATTATTCAGTGCGGAGTTGTTCAGTGACGAAGATCCAATACCGTTAATGGGATTCATGCAGATTTCTCCAGTTTGGTTTGCATGAATTATAGGATGGGTGTAGCCGGTTTTCTATAAGGGATACTATGTACATAGTGTGGAACCGATTTGGCTGCCACAATGCGTATGTTGGTAGAACCGCTTGTTGGGACGGGGTTGTCAGTTTCCGTGATCAGGAATGAAGGGATGGCATGATGCCACCCCTTCAGAATCCGCCAGAAATGAGAAAATCAGCCGTCCTTGCGGGCGTCCATCATCTTGTCGATGATGGGGCCGAGGATGATTTCCATGGCGAAACCCATTTTTCCGCCAGGCACCACCATGGTGTTGCGGCGGGACATGAAAGAGTCCGGGATCATGTTCAGCAGGTCCGGGAATTTTACGTCGCATTTTTCCGGATTGGCGAAGCGGATGACCACAAAGCTTTCGTCCGGCGTGGGAATGTCCCGGGCGATGAAAGGGTTGGAGGTGTCCACTGTTGCAACGCGCTGGAAGTTGATGTCCGTGCGGGAGAACTGCGGGGTGATGTGATTGATGTAGTCCGGCATGCGGCGCATGATGGTCTCGACGGTTGCTTCCGCCGAATAGCCGCGTTCTTTCGCGTCGCGGTGGATTTTCTGGATCCACTCCAGGTTGACCACTGGCACCACGCCAATGCCCAGATCCACCCGGCTGGCGACATCGACTTCATCGGTAACCACCATGCCGTGCAGGCCCTCGTAGAACAGCAGATCGGTGCCACTGGGGATGTCTTCCCAGGGAGTGAATTCCCCCGGTTTCTTGTCGCAGCCCAGGCGCGCATTGTGCTCTTCGGCTTCCTCGGCGCTGTGCAGGTAGTAGCGCTTTTTGCCGCCACCGGTCTCGCCATAGACACGAAACAACTCTTCAATCTTGTCGAAGAGGTTGGCCTCCGGGCCGAAATGGCTCATGCCTTCCGCGATTTTGTCCCGCATGGCAGCACGGTCGTAACGGTGAAAGCTGTCGCCTTCGACGATGGCGGCATTGATGCCTTCGCGGGTGAAGATGTGCTCGAATGCGCGTTTTACGGTAGTGGTCCCGGCACCGGATGAACCGGTAACAACGACTACGGGGTGTTTCTTGGACATGTCAGCCTCCGGAAAAGATAGTCAAATGGGATAGTTCAAGAGTAAAACCACCTGCCGGAATCTATGCTGGTGGCTTGACTCTAAAGCCATGCGAGGCATGAACTATATCATATTGACCCGAATTGCGGCGGCGCAAGGAGGGTGCCTGCCGGGGGTTGGCTTATTGTTTCACGGAGCGAACAGGTGCTGGTTCAGCCACATATGCACAAAAATGCTGGCTGCGTAGCCCAGGGCGATGACCGGCGTCCATTTCAGGTGGCCGAAAAAGGTGTATTTCCCCCTTGCCTGTCCCATGAGGGCAACGCCGGCGGCGGATCCGATGGACAACAGGGAGCCGCCTACCCCGGCAGTGAGGGTGACCAGCAGCCATTGTCCTGAGGACATGTCCGGCATCATGGTGAGAACGGCGAACATTACGGGAATATTGTCCACGATGGCGGACATTACCCCGACGGCGATGTTGGCATAGGTGGCGCCCCATTGGCTGTACATGACCTCGGATGCCATGGAAAGGTAGCCAATGAAGCCCAGCCCCCCCACGCACAACACCACGCCGTAGAAGAAAAACAGGGTGTCCCACTCCGCCCGGGCCACGCTGCTGAAAATATCGAATGCCACGGGATCGCCGATTTGTCCGGCTTCCTCGGCGGACTGGCGGCTTTCGTCGCGGGTGCGGGATTTCTTCAGGTAGTAGCCGAAAAACTGCAAATAGGCCAGTCCTGTGAGCATGCCGATGACCGGCGGCAGTTGCAGGTAGTTGTGGAACAGTACGGCGGTGGCAATGGTCAGCAGGAACAGAAATACGATGCGTTTGGCGCCGCGTTTGGCGGTGGTGGATTCTTCTACGGGATCCGGGTGGGCGTTGGGTACGGACAGGCTCATGATCGCCGCCGGTATCAGCCAGTTCACCAGGGAGGGAACAAACAATGCAAAGAAAGACCAGAAATCGACCCCGCCCTGGGCGGTCTGTATGCCTTTTTGCCAGACCATCAGGGTGGTGATGTCGCCGAAGGGGCTGAAAGCGCCGCCCGCATTTGCCGCGATTACGATATTGATGCAGGCGAGGAGAATGAATTTCGTGTTGCTGCCCCCCACGGCCATGACCACGGCGCACATCAGCAGTGCGGTGGTGAGGTTGTCTGCGATGGGGGAGATGAAGAACGCCAGCAGGCCCGTGGCCCAGAACAGGGAGCGGAAACTCAGTCCCTTGCGCACCAGCCACACCCGCAGGCTCTCGAACACCAGGCGTTCGTCCATGGCGTTTATGTAGGTCATGGCCACCAGCAGAAACAGCATCAGCTCCGCATATTCTTCCAGATTGTGGCGGACAGCGTTTTCGACTTCATGGTCCAGACCCTGGAACTGGTACACCAGGGCGATCATCGCCCAGATGATTCCCGCCGCCAGCATCACCGGCTTGGATTTGCGCAAATGGGTGAATTCTTCCGCCATTACCAGCAGATAGGCAATGAAGAAAACTCCCAGGGAAGCGAATCCCACCCAGTGGGTGGTGAGGTTGACGAGAATCTCTTCCGCCGCCAGCACCTGTCCCGGTGCAAACAGCAGCAAACTGGCGGCAAGTATTTTCAGCATCTAATGTAACCTTTTGAATTTGTTGTTGAGTCCATTTTTCGGGGCGCTCCATTGAGGAATTTCCGCTCCAGCCGGGGTCAAGATACAAGCCCATGGCCTTGTCAGGGGAGCTTCAATAGCGCACCAGCACTTTATACTCCAGAACCGTGGTGCTTTCCGCCGGTATCTCGATCCGCCATTCGGCCAATCCGGCCGCAACCTTGTTGTGCTGTGCGGATTCGCGGATCATCTTCCAGTCTCCCGGGATGGGCTCCTCTACCTTGACCTCTATCGGCACAGCCTTGGCATTCTTTAATTCGATGCGGTACGTGCTTTCCGCGGCATAGCGGTAGGGATGGCCAAAATTCACCTTTACATAATCGAGTTGGGTTTTTCGGGCGGTGACGTCGAAGGCTTCTCCCAGTTTCAGGCGGATGGTTGCATTTTTCGGGGTATGGTCGATGCGGTCTTCGCCGACGAACTGGGTGTTGCCGCTGCTGTCGCGCTTATACACCCGCACGATGCCCTTGGGCAAGGGCATTCCCATGCCGTGGCTGGCCTGGTTCTCAAACCGGATATAGACGGCGGCTTTGAGGGGGCGGCCAAGAGATTGGTAGGCGCCATGGTAATAGTAGTCCTGCCCCTTGAAAACCAGTTCCTTGGCCACGGGCACCTTGCCGACGTTGAACAAGGAAACCTGCTTGGTTTGTTTGTCGGCAATGGTGGTGGGATGCTCCAGGGTATACAAATGGTATTCAAACAGCGCTTCTTCCCGCATGGGGGCGGGGGCTTCTGCGATAGCCATTTCCAGCGCCTTGGCCCTTCTGGGGCGCTTTTGCTCTTCTACCTGATTGACGTCCCCGGCGACCAGTTGCAGCCTGGTTCTCGGATAGGTGGTGCCGCTGTGGTTGGTGAGAGTGACCCAGCCGGCCAGATCCAGGGCGTCATCTGCGCTGTTCAGTTCCGCTACATAATCCGCTTTCCAGCTCAACCCCCGGGACAGATAGGACAGCTCCAGTTCCTGTACGCCTGCTGCGGTGTTGCTGATTCTTGTCACCAGGGTGGGCTTGTCCCGCAGGTTTTCCGGGATGTTGGGAAAGATGTAATGGCCTTCGGGGTTGGTTTCAATGCGTCCGGCGATTTTCGCCACCACGCCATGGTTGGTGCTGAGAATGGTGGCAGGCTGCTCGGTTTCCTTGCCGGTGGCGGGGTTCATGCGCACGATTTCCACGGTCTGGCCGACATATTTTTCCAGCATCTTTGCCGGGGTCAGCAAATCGAAGTTGAAATTCTGTTCCAGCACCAGCAGCGTATCGGGGTGGTTGATGTTGCGCAGCAGGGCGGTTTCCGGGTGCATTTGGGCGCTGACGCCGCGAATCGCCAGATCGATGCTGCCGGCGGGCAGCTTGGTCTTGCGCCTGTCCTTGATCAACGCCAGATCATTGTTGTAGATGGTGATAAAGAGTCCGGTCTGGTCTTCGATCCCGGATACCAGTTCTGCTGCGTCAAGCGATGCCGGGAGGATTGAGCAGGCCAGAAGAAAAGAGGTGAACGCGCGCAATGAAACCATGAGCTTTCCTGCTATTGTCGGCCAAAGGTTTCTTAATATTAACCGAAATAAGGCCGGTTCAGGGCAGGGTTTTTCCCGGATTCAGGATGCCATTGGGGTCAAACAGGTTTTTCAGCTGGTGCATGAGCGCCAAGCTGGGATCGTCGATCTCCCGGCGCACAAACTCGCGCTTGACCAGGCCGACGCCATGCTCGCCGGAAAGAGTTCCGCCCAGCCCGAGAACCAGGCGGAACACCTCATCCAGACAAATCCCGGCCTGCGCGAGCTGCTGGGGGTCGTCAGGGTCGATCAACAGATTGACGTGGATGTTGCCGTTGCCTGCGTGGCCGAAGTTGACGATGGTGATGGCGTGTTTTTTCGCCAGTTCGGTCAATCCGTGAATGAGGTCGGGAATCCGGGAGACCGGCACCACCACGTCTTCATTGATTTTTTTTGGCGCGATATTGCGCAGGGCCGGCGACAGGGCCTTGCGGGTGCGCCAGAGTTTTTGCACCTGTTCCCGGCTGCTGGCGATTTCCACCGATAGGCAGCCCGGGATCTTGGCTGTTGCTGCGATTCGCTCGCTGGCGGCGTCGATGGCGGCGGCGCTTTCCTCGAGTTCAATCATCAGCAGGGCGCCTGCGCCATCTGCAAGTCCGGGGTCGGAATAATTTCTCACCATGTGCAGCGCCTGGCCATCCATGAACTCCAGTGCTGAAGGGATGACGGGCTGGGCCATGATGGCGGATACGGCGGTTGCGGCGGTCGCCACGTCCGGGTAGACGGCCTGCAGGGTGCGCCGGGCTTCGGGCAGGGGGGTGAGCTTGAGCGTAGCCTCGGTGATGACCGCCAGGGTGCCTTCCGAGCCGATGAGCAGGCGGGTCAAGTCATAGCCCACCACGCCCTTGGTGGTGCGTACGCCGGTGTGAACAAGGCTGCCGCTAGCGGTGACGGCGCTCAATCCCAGGGTGTTTTCCCGGCAGGTTCCGTATTTTACCGCCCTGGGGCCGGCCGCGTTGCAGGCCAGATTGCCGCCAATGGTGCATACGGCGGCGCTGGTGGGGTCGGGGGGCCAGAAAAAGCCGTGTTCGGCGGCGGCCTGCTGCAACTGTTGGTTGGTTACGCCAGGCTGCACCCTGGCCAGGCGGTTGTCCGGGTCGATGTCCAGAATGCGGTTCATGCGTTCCAGGGACAGGGCGATGCCCCCGGCCGGAGGGATGGAGGCGCCGGTGGTGCCCGTGCCCTTGCCGCGGCAGGCGAGAGGCAGTCGCCACTGGTTGCAATGGCGCAGCAGCGCCATGATTTGTTCTTCGTTGCGGGGAAAGACCACGGCGGCGGGAATGGATTGCTGTTGGCTGTTGTCGTAGCTGTAGGCAAGGGTGTCTGCCGGGCGGATCAGCAGATCCGGTTGCGGAAAGAGTGCCTCGAGAATTTCCAGTTGCTGCCTTTTCAATGGTGAAAAACTGTGTTTTTTGCGCTGCGCAACAGCAGCAATTCAGTTTTCCTCCCCAAGCAGCTGGGTGTCGATGAGGTCGCAGAGGCAGTGAATGGCCAGCAGATGCACTTCCTGAATGCGGGCGGTGGAGGGGTTGTCTATGCGGATTTCCCGGTCTTCCTTATGCAACAGGCTGGAGAGTTTGCCGCCATCCTTGCCGCTGAGGGCGACCACCTTCATTTGCTGTTCCTTGGCGGTTTCCACCGCGCGCAGTATGTTCAGGGAATTGCCACTGGTGCTGATCGCCAGAAGGATGTCGCCCGGATGCCCCAGGGCGCTGATTTGCTTGGCGAACACCTCCTGGTAGGCGTAGTCGTTGGCGATGGAGGTCAGGGTGGAGCTGTCTGTGGTGAGGGCTATGGCGGGCAGGCCGGGGCGCTCCCGCTCAAAGCGGTTGAGCATTTCCGAGGAGAAATGCTGGGCGTCGCCGGCGGAGCCGCCATTGCCGCAGCAGAGGATCTTGCCGCCTTCCAGCAGGCAGTTGACCATCATTTCCGCCGCTTCCTTGATTGGGGTGGCGATACGCGGCAGGCTGGCCTGCTTGGTTTCGATGCTGTCGGTGAAAAGGCGGTTGATGCGCTCGATAAGATCCACGATTTTTCCTGGGTAGCTACCTCAATGTCCGGGTTCCGGCTACTGAATGGCGTTCCTGATCCATTGAACCCGGTGTTCCCGGTCAATGCCGATTATATCGAATCTGCAGGCCGGCGTATGCCGGAAACGTTGCAGATAATGCTGTGCCGCATGTAACAGCTTTTGTTGCTTGGCGGGAGTGATGGAGTCGATTGCAGAGCCGAATTCCCGGCGGCTGCGGTAACGAACCTCGACGAATACCAGGGTTTCCCCGTCCTGCATCACGAGGTCGATCTCTCCGGATTTGCAGCGGTAGTTCTGCTCGTTGAAGGTGAGCCCCTGCGCCTGCAGCCAGCGGCGGGCAAGGGCCTCGGCGGCCTCACCTTTGCGCAGGTGTGGCGCTTTCATCAATGTTCAGGGGTGCCGCGGGAAGTACGCTTACGGCGCTGGCGGGCGGCGTGATCCCCAGTATCCGGGGTTGCGCCTGCAGGGAGATCCAGGTCATGCGGCGCAGCAGTTGGCGTTTGTCATCCAGGTACAGCAGGCCGGTATTGCCCTTGAAGGGAGGCAGGCCGGCGGTTTCCAGTTTGCCAAGGTGAGGCAATACCTGGTAGGCGTCGATTCCCATGGGCAGCAGGCGCAGATATTTTCTTTCGCCTCGGGCCAGATATTCTTCCAGGTTTTTCCGGGAAAGAGGGTTGTCGGCATTGGTATCCAGCATCCAGGGCATTTCGGGCAGGATGATGCCGGTCAGATCGAAGCTTTCGTCATTTCTCAGCCGGCCGTCCCAGGCCCTGGAGGTGCTCAGCACCGGCAGGTCTTCCGCAAAATGGAATTGCAGCATGGGCCGTATCTGACGCATTTGCTGTTTGTTGCCAATGGCGAAGATGAAATCCATGCCCCTGGGGGGCAGGGTATATTCCATGTTTTCTTCCCTGGCTTTCTTCTGTTCTTCCAGCTGCGCCTTGCGTTGGGCGGACATCACCAGTCGGGCGACGGGGGTGGAGAAGTCCTTGCTGGCCGGGTCATAGGCCTGGGAGCGCATGCTGCCGCCGCCCAGTTCCCGCCAGGTTTCCATGAAAGCCGTTGCCATGCGCTGGCCCAGGGAGGAAGAGGGGTAGAGCAGGGCGGGTTCGCGGTATCCCTGGTATGCGGCCCAGACCGCCACCTGGCGTGCTTCGTCCTCGGGGGAAAGGGAATACTGGTACAGATTCTGTGGCGGGACGCTGTCCGTACTGACCTGGTTCAGCGCCAGCACCGGCAGCGGCAGGCCCCCGGCCCGGGCAAGCTGCACCACGGCTTGCTTGGAAAGAGGGCCGATCACAATGTCCGCGCCCTCGTCTGCGACCTGGTTCAGCAGCGGCCAGATCTGTTCGCTGTTGCTGGAGTCATAGAATTTTATCCGGGGCCGGTGTTCATCGGGATCGTTGTACCAGGCGCTCATCAGGCCGTCGCGGATGGCGCGGGCAGGGGCGGCGTACCGCCCCTCCAGGGGCAGGAGCACGGCGATCTGGTTCACTTCCACCGGGGCTTGCTGCTGCTGGCGGCTGTAGTAGCTGGTGAGCAAATCAGGTACGGCGGGGTGGTCGGGATACAGATCCCGCCATTCCCGGTACGGCGCGATGATTTCCCCCGGCGCATTGGGAAAATCCCGCAACAATCCAGCCAGTTCCAGCCAGCCCCGGGTGGTGGCATCCGGAGAGGGGAATAGCGTCTTCAGCGCCTGGGGGCTGTGGCGGGTCAGCACCGAGAGGATTTCCGTTTGCACCTGCAGCCGCTCTTCATCGGTGGGAAGCAGTTGATCCAGGGTGATGAGTTCGGTGATGTACCGGGTTGCGTCCTGGCGCTCCCGGAATGCGGCGGCGCGGGTGGTGTGGAAGCGGATGATTTCATCATTGCTTGCGGAAGGGGGAATGGCCGCCAGCAGATCGAGCGCCTCTTCCGGCTGGCGGCGTCCAAGGGCGAGGTCGGCCCGGATCAAGCGGTACCGAAACTGTTGATCCCGGGGCAGGGTTGTGGCATCCAGCTGCTGGAGAATGCTCCCGGCCTTGTCAAGCTGCCCGTCATGGATCAGACTGTCGGCTGCAAACAGCAGATACAGGTTGCGGGCGTTGTTCGCGGCGCGCTGCGCCAGATCCAGATAGAGATCAGCGGCCGCTTCGTAGCGCTGTTGCTCGAACATGCGCGCCGCATGAACCGCCTGGGGATCAACGGGGGCTGCCGGCCTGACCGGGATGGCGTTGCAGCCAGCCAGCAGGAACAGAAACATGACCGGAAACAGGAGCTGTGAGATAGTTCTGTTGCGCATCGTCCATTTGCCCAAATTAAGGAAGCAGCAGAGTATCATATGAGCAAGGCTGAAGTGTCAAATCCCGGTGCTGTTTTGTATGTGGTGGCCACCCCCATCGGGAATCTCGATGATATCAGCCTGCGGGCCATTGAGGTATTGCGGCGGGTGGAGCGCATTGCCGCCGAAGACACCCGCCACAGCCGCCGCTTGCTGCGGCATCATGGCATAGACACCCCCATGCTGGCCCTCCATGAGCACAATGAACGGCAGGTGATGGGGGGGATCCTGGAGATGCTCAGGGAAGGGAAGTCCCTGGCGCTGATTTCCGATGCCGGCACGCCCTTGATCAGCGATCCCGGCTTTCCCCTGATTCGGGCTTGCCGCGAACAGGGCATTCCGGTTTCTCCGCTGCCAGGCCCCAGCGCCTTGATTGCCGCATTGAGTATATCCGGCCTGCCGGTGGACGCCTTCTGCTTTCATGGCTTTTTGCCCCGCACATCCGCGGCGCGCAAGGCGAAGCTTGCGGAATTGCAGGCGGCGGCAAGTACGCTGGTGTTTTATGAATCCTCCCACCGGATATTGTATGCGCTGCAGGATATGCTCGAAGTGCTGGGCGGTGAAAGGGAAGTCTGTGTCGCCAGGGAGCTGACCAAGCAGTATGAAGACGTAATGCAGGGAAAGCTGGAGGAGGTTGTCGCCAGCGTGGCTGCCGACCCCATGCGCCAGCGCGGGGAGTTTGTGATCGTCGTGGCTGCCAGGGATGCGCTGCCTGAAGAGGACTTGCCAATGGAGTCCCGGCGGATACTGGAGTTGCTTCTGGAGGAACTGCCAGTCAAGCAGGCGGCGGCTTTGACGGCAAAGATTACCGGGGAGAAGAAAAACCGGCTTTACCGGCTTGCTCTTGGCAAGGCCAACTCGCCGAAAGCCTGAGGCTTCTTGGCGCTGATTGAGGTTCGGCTTGTACCAGACTTATGGGTTGCCGGATATCTGGCCGGTCTTGGCAATGAAGACATGCTGGTTTGCAACGCTGAACGGAGGAAGTATCCGGATCGTCCCCTGGGTTCTAAATTCCACTTCAACCGGGTTGGGGCCGGACACTGCCACATTGCCTGCCGTAATCGAAGCGGGCAGCGTTTCGTCACAAACATTGTTGCTGTCATAGGATGGGATGTTCAATACAAAGGCATCGTTGTTTTCGTCGATAAAACAGTTGTAATCGATGTCCGCCACATTGTAGACGCCTTCCGTAGAAATGCACTGCCCTTCTGTCTTGATGAGAAGCTGGCCATCGCTGGTCAGTTCTGTTTTGCTAAATGTGCATCCGGCTTGAAGCGTACCATTATAACCATTGGAAACAAACTTCAACGAATCGGCCAAGGTGCCTTCATTGAGGTAATTTGCGCAATTCGCACTGGGATCCAACACGAGTTGAACCGTTCCGTCGTCACCTTGGATCAATTCAGAAATATTGCAGGTGATGTAATTGCCGTCATCCTTGATGACCGCATTGAACCCGGCAACAGCGCCAGTAACGCCAAAGATTGCGGCTCCCGCTACCAATGCAGGAGCGATGTGCTTGCAACGCTGGTTTTTCTGGTCATTTTGCTTCATGGTAAATCGTCGCCTCATGCTGGGATATGTTGTTTCGGTCTCCTGGAACAGAGACAAACTTCCTTTGGTTCAGAACCTCATCATAACGTGTTTGGGGAAGTGAAGGAATAGTGGCGGCAATTCACGCCCGGGGTTCCTGTGATCAATATCACAAATATTTGGTATGGAATATTATTCTGTAGCGCTTGCAATTTTCCCGTCTCGTCATTATGTTGGTCACAGGAAGACGGTCGGATAGTCGCTGTCGCGTTTGCGAGGGAGGAAAGTCCGGGCTCCACAGGGCAGGTCGCCAGGTAACGCCTGGGAGGCGCAAGCCTACGGAAAGTGCCACAGAAAATATACCGCCTTGTAGGGCGCTTCTACATAGTTCTGTTTGCGCGAAGCTGCCGAACGCGAATGATTAGAGGCGCCCTATATGGGTAAGGGTGAAAAGGTGCGGTAAGAGCGCACCGCGCCGCCGGTAACGGTGGTGGCAGGGTAAACCCCGGCTGGAGCAAGACCAAATAGGGAAGCATAGGCTGCGGCCCGCAGTTGCTTCCGGGTAGGTCGCTTGAGGCGTCCGGTGACGGGCGACCCAGATGAATGACTATCACAGCAGCTCAGTTTGCTGACAGAACCCGGCTTACAGACCGTCTTCCTTCCCTACTTCTCATTTTTTGCAATTCTTCTTGCGCCGCATTCCTCATAAATCACTTTAAGTGCGCCATGCACTCCCTTGTTTATGCAATTTTTTCCAGCTTTGTGCGCCTCTCGTAAGCTATTGAGAATAAAGACTTTTTCCTCCTTTCCTTCTTGACCCTGTGGGGACTAGGGCCTATTATTCAATGCAACGTGGGGAATAGTGGGGAAAAAGGGGTAATTGTGTTTCTTGGTGTCAGCACACTGAATCTGGATGTAAAAGGCCGCCTGGCGATTCCGGTCAAGTACCGGAAAGAGCTGGGCGCGTCCGATGGTTCCAGTGTGGTGGTGACCATTAACCCCTATGAGCGCTGCCTGTGGCTGTATCCCGAGAGCGAATGGCAGGAGGTGGCGCAAAAAGTCATGCGCCTGCCGGCATTGAAGAAACACAACAAGAACTTGCAGCGGTTGCTTCTGGGGCATGCGTCGGAACTGGAGCTCGATGGCCAGGGGCGGATTCTGTTGAGCAGCAGTCTGCGTGAATATGCAGGCATGGGCAAGCAGGTCGCCCTGGTGGGCCAGGGCCGCAAGTTCGAGATCTGGAATGAACAACAGTGGTTTGCAAACAGGGAAGAGTGGCTGGAGGATATTGACCAGCCGGAATCCGAAATGTCGGAAGAACTGGCGAGTCTGGCGCTGTAGGTGACTGCCGCGGTGTTGCACAAGCCGGTTTTGTTTGAGGAAGCGATAGAGGCGATGAATATCCAGCAAAACAGCTGCTGTGTGGATGGCACCTTTGGCCGGGGTGGGCACAGTGCTGCGATTCTCGACCGTCTGGGAGAGCAGGGCCGCCTCATCGCCCTGGACAAGGATGCCCAGGCTATCGCCTATGGCAAGGCGCATTTTTCCTCAGAGCCGCGTCTGTATTTGCATCATTGCAGCTTTTCCAGGCTGCGGGAAGTGGTGGAACGACATGGCCTGGCCGGCAGGATTGACGCCGTGTTGCTGGATCTTGGCGTGTCATCGCCCCAACTGGACGATGCCGGGCGGGGATTCAGCTTTCAGCAGGATGGTCCCCTGGACATGCGCATGGATCAGAGCAGTGGCATGAGCGCCGCCCAGTGGCTGGCCACGGCAGAAGAATCAGAAATCGCCGCTGTGCTGTGGGAATACGGCGAAGAGCGTTTTTCACGGCGCATCGCTCGGGCCATCGTCGAGCAGCGTGGCGCCGAACCCTTGCAGACCACCACGCAACTGGCGCAATTGATTTTCCGCGCCAGCCCGGTGAAAGAGCGGCACAAGCATCCGGCAACGCGCAGTTTCCAGGCCATTCGCATCTATATCAACAGGGAGCTGGACGACCTCCGGGAAGGGCTCGGGCAGGCGGTGGACGTGCTGGCCCCAGGCGGCAGACTGGTGGTGATCAGCTTTCATTCCCTGGAAGACCGGATCGTGAAGCGCTTTATTCGGGACAGGTCGCGGGGAGATTTGTTGCCCAAGGGGGTGCCGGTGATGGAAAAACACCGCAAGCCGGGAATATTGAGGGCCGTGGGAAAGCCGGTGCGGGCCGCTGAGGAGGAGCTTCAGCAAAACCCCAGAGCCCGCAGCGCCATCATGCGCATTGCTGAAAAACGGGCATGAGGCGTCCGCAACTATGGATGCTCATGGTGCTGGGGATTGTTGTGCTGGCCTCTGCGGTGGCGGTCGTGCATGCGAAATACCGCTCAAGGGTGCTGTTTGGCGAACTCCAGCGCCTGGAGGCGCAGGCGGATGCAGTGGATATCGAATGGGAGCGGCTGCTGATCGAGCACGGCGCCTGGGGAACGCCGGCGCATATTGAAGCAAGCGCAAGGAAAAAGCTGAAAATGCGCATGCCCAGGGCAGAGGAAGTAATCATTATCAAAGGACATTATGGCGGCTAGACGGGAAAAACGGGCGAAGATGCACAAGCGGGCGGAAGCGCTGCCCAAGGCCTATGTGGGCCGGCGCCGGGTTGTGCTCACGGTTTTCATGATCGCCGTAAGCGGCCTGATCTGGCGGGCCGTGGATCAGCAGATATTCGAGAGGGATTTCCTGCAATCGGAAGGCGATCACCGGTATCTGGACAAGGTCGAGGTGCCCGCCCATCGCGGCGCCATCACGGATCGCAATGGCGCGGTGCTGGCCATGAGTACGCCGGTGGATTCCATTGCGGCGAACCCGCGCCTGCTGCGCCCCGACGCCCAGACGCTGCAGCCTTTGGCAAGGGCGCTGGACGTGGGGCTGGATGATCTGCGCCGCCGGCTGGCGCGCTACAGCCACAAGCATTTCGTGTACCTGAAGCGGCGCTTGCCTCCCGAGACCGCACAGGAAATCATGGACGTGGCGAAGAAGCATCATATCGTCGGCTTGCAGACCACGCGGGAATACCGGCGTTATTATCCGGACGGCGAGATTTTCGCCCATGTGATCGGCTTTACCAATCTCGATGATGTCGGTCAGGAGGGCCTGGAATATGCGTTCAATGAACAACTGGCGGGCAAGCCTGGCCTGAAGCGCGTACTGCGTGACGGGCGCCGCCAGGTGGTGGCGGATGTGGAAAGCCTGCGCATGCCCCAGCCGGGCAAGAACCTGGCCCTCAGCCTGGATCAGCGCCTGCAATACATCGCCTATCGTGAGCTCAAGGCGGCCATCGCCAAGCACAATGCGGTTTCCGGCTCCATTGTGATGCTGGATGTGAAAACCGGCGAAGTGCTGGTGATGGTCAATCAGCCGGGCTACAACCCCAATGGTGATCGCAGCATGCACGGCGGGCGCTTGCGCAATCGCGCCGTCACGGATGTATTCGAGCCTGGCTCCACCATGAAGCCCCTGACGGTGGCCGTAGGTCTGGATCTGGGCGTGATCCGGGCGAACACCCGCATCGATACCAGCCCGGGATACTTCAAGCTCGGGAAATTCAGCGTCAAGGATCATGACAATCTGGGTGTGGTGGATATCGAAACCATCATCAAGAAATCCAGTAACGTGGGCGCGGGCAAGATCGCCCTGTCCCTGCCCCGGGAAAAATTCCGGGATTATCTTGTTGCCCTGGGATTCGGCAGAAGCAGTGGTTCCGGCTATCCCGGAGAGGCGGGCGGCCAGTTGCGACCGGCCGCCAACTGGGCGCGGATCGACCAGGCGACGCTTTCCTACGGGTATGGCATTTCCGTATCCGTGCTGCAACTGGCCCAGGCCTATGCAGTGCTGGCGGCGGACGGCGTCTACCGCCCTGTCAGTCTGCTGCGCAGGGATGAAGCGCCCCGGGGAATACGGGTTTTCAGCAAGAAAACCGCCCTGCAGGTGCGCCACATGATGGAATCCGTGGTGGCTCCCGGCGGTACGGCTACTCGCGCCGCTGTTCCCGGGTACCGCATCGCCGGCAAGACAGGGACGGTGAAGAAGGCAGGGGTGGGCGGCTATTCCCAGCGCAAATATCTTTCCCTGTTCGCCGGCATGGCGCCCGCCAGCAACCCGCGGCTGGTGGCTGTGGTGATGATCAACGAGCCCAGAGGCAAACAATACTATGGCGGGCTGGTGGCCGCGCCAGTGTTTGCGGCGGTCATGGATGACGCCCTGCGTTTGCTCAATGTGGCGCCGGATGCCCTGGATCGAAACCAGGCCGTGCGCCTTGCCCAGGCCGGGGTGCGCCCTTGATGGCCGGCGCCCAGCAACAGCACGCCGGCTGGCTGGCCGGTGATTTGCTTGCAGGTCTTGGTTTGCCGGCCGGCGCCTGGGAGCATCTGCCGATTTCCGCGCTGGCCCTGGACAGCCGCAAGGCCGAACCCGGCGCTTTGTTTCTGGCCCTGTCCGGAAGCCAGGGGCATGGGCTGGAGCATTTGCAGCAAGCCCTGGATGAAGGCGCGTCCCTGGTGCTTGCGGAGACGTCCAGGGATTGGCCTGAACACCGAATACGCCGCCTGGCGCGGTCTGCGCCCCTGTTGGTCATGGACGACTTGCGTGCTGCCGTCAGCGGTATCGCCGCCCGTTTCCATGCCTTTCCCGCCCAAGACATGCGTATTGCCGGAGTCACCGGCACCAACGGCAAAACCAGCGTCAGCCTGTTTCTGGCCCAGGCGCTGCCCCGGGCATGGCGTTGCGCCGTGACCGGCACCACGGGCAATGGCTTTCCCGGTCGTCTGCAGCCGGCAAGCCACACCACGCCCGATGCCGTGGAAGCGCAACAAATTTTGTTTGATCTGAAGCAGGCCGGCGCCAAGGCCGTCGCCATGGAGGTGTCCTCCCATGCCCTGGATCAGCAGCGCCTGGCGGCGGTGCCCTTCCACACGGCGGTATTCACCAATCTCAGCAGGGATCATCTGGACTATCACGGCTCCATGCGCGCCTATGCCGCTGCAAAGCGGCGTTTGTTTGAAACCCCGGGGCTGGAAATGGCCGTTATCAATACCGATGACGCCGTCGGGGCGGAACTTTTGTCCGGCCTGAAAGGGAAGATATTGACGATTGCCTGTCATCAGGGTGCGCATGCCCAGGGCGCCGATGAATTTATTCATATCGACAGCATCGAGCCGCGCCCCCAGGGATTGCGTCTGCGCTTTTCATCATCCTGGGGGAAGGGCGAAATCAACAGCCGTCTCCTCGGTGATTTCAACGCAGGCAATTTGACCCTGGTGCTGGCCGTGTTGCTCGGCTGGGGCGTACCCCTGGAAGAGGCGATCTGCGGCCTGGAAAAACTGGAGACGGTGCCCGGACGCATGCAGAAATTCGGTGGTGGCGACCAACCCCTGGTGGTGGTGGACTATGCGCACACGCCGGATGCCCTGGCGAAAGCGCTGTCCAGCCTGCGCCCCCATGGAACCGGGCGTCTGTTCTGCGTGTTTGGTTGCGGCGGTGATCGCGACCGGGGCAAGCGCGCGCAAATGGGCACCCTGGCCGAAGCCTTGGCGGATGTGGCGATTCTTACGGATGACAATCCCAGAAACGAATCATCGGCGGCCATACTCGCCGATATTCTGGAAGGCATGGAGGCGCCGCGTAAGGCGCAGGTGATTCCGGACCGGGCCGAAGCCATTGCCGCCGCGATTCACCAGGCCCAGGCGGGCGATATTGTTCTGGTTGCGGGGAAGGGACATGAGACTTACCAGTTGGTCGGCAATCAGCGTCACCTGTTCAGCGATATCGAACAGGTGCGGCGCTGTCTGGGAGGGCGCTCATGATTGCTTTTCGCTTGTCGGAGATTGCAGAAAGGCTGCATGGCGAATTGAAGGGCGAAGATGCGGTAATCCGCTCCGTGAGCACAGACAGCCGCAAGCTGCGTCCGGGGGATCTGTATGTGGCGCTGCCCGGCCCGAGGTTCGACGGGCATGATTTTCTCCAGGACGCTGCCCGGAAGGGGGCAGCCGCCGCATTGGTCAGCGCCGCCGCTGAAGCGCCCCTGCCTTGTGTGCGGGTGGCGGATACGCGCCGGGGCCTGGGACAGCTGGCGGCGGCCTGGCGTGAGCGCGCCAGGGCCAAAGTCGTGGCCATTACCGGCAGCAACGGCAAGACCACGGTCAAGGAAATGCTCGCGGCCATCCTCTCCCGCAGGGGAAAAACCCTGGCTACCAGAGGCAATCTCAACAACGAAATCGGCCTGCCCCTGACGCTGTGCAGGCTGCAGGATGAAGCCTATGCAGTGGTGGAAATGGGAGCCAATCACCCTGGTGAGATCGATTACCTGAGCCACATGGCAAGCCCCGATGTCGCTGTGCTGAACAATGCCGGCCGCGCCCACCTCCAGGGCTTCGGCAGTCTTCGTGGAGTGGCCGTGTCCAAGGCGGAAATCATCAATGGACTCGCCGCGGATGGCGTGTTCGTGTTCAATGCGGATGACGCCTATGCGGATTTGTGGCGGCAGTTGGCGCAATCCCGCCAGAAGCTGAGTTTTGGCGTTTCCCGGGCTGCTGACGTCAGCAGTCCTGCGGATTCCCTGCAACTGGTTTGGGATGCAGAAGGCTTTCACAGTGAATTTACGGTGCAAATCCCGGCCGGCGAGTTGCGAATCCGCTTGCGCCTCGCCGGCGAGCACAACCGCATGAACGCCCTGGCGGCGATTGCCGCGGCCCTGGTGCTGGATGCCGGCCGGGAGGAAATAGAAGCCGGCCTGGCGTCTCTGCAGCCGGTTCCCGGCCGCCTGTGCCCGCGAAAGGGCGCGGTGGCGGAGTGGGTCATCGATGACAGCTACAACGCCAACCCGGAATCGGTGAATAGGGCCATGGATGTACTCTGCCAGTTTCCCGGCCGCAAGCTGCTGGTGCTGGGGGATTTGGGCGAGCTGGGCAATGATGCGGCCGCATTGCATGGGGAGCTGGGAGAGCGGGCGGCGGGCAAGGGGATCGACCTGCTGTTCACCTGTGGCCGGCTGAGTGAAAATGCCAGCCTGGCCTTTGGTGCGGGGGCGAAGCACTTCCCGCATCAGGAGGCCCTTCTCGCCTGCCTGCAAGATGAATTGAAAGCGGGGGATGCGGTGCTGGTGAAAGGCTCCCGCTCGGCCGCCATGGAGCAGACGGTGGCGGCGCTTTGCGGGGGGGAGGACTGATGCTGATCTGGCTCACAGACTATCTGGCCCAGTTCGATCCGGCCTTCAACGTGTTTCGCTACATTACCCTGCGGGCGATTTTGGGGGTGCTCACCGCCCTGGTGATCTCCTTCGTCGTGGGGCCGGTGATGATTCGCCGCCTGAGCCAGTACAAGATCGGCCAGATGGTGCGTAACGACGGCCCGGAAAGTCATTTTTCCAAGGCCGGCACCCCCACCATGGGAGGCGCGCTGATTCTTGTGGCGGTGTCCATCGCCGTATTGCTGTGGGCGGATCTGAGTAACCGATACATATGGATCGTACTGTTCACCACCCTGAGTTTTGGCGTGGTCGGCCTTGTCGATGATTACCGCAAGCTGGTGCTCAAGGATTCCCGGGGGCTGCCCGCCCGCTGGAAATATCTGTGGCAGTCGCTATTCGGCCTGGCGGCGGCGGTGGCGCTGTATGTTACCGCCGCCGTTCCCGCGGAAACCCAGCTCATCGTTCCTTTCTTCAAGGATGTGGTGCTGGATCTGGGGCCGGCTTTCATCCTGCTGGCCTATCTGGTGATCGTGGGTTCCTCGAATGCGGTGAATCTCACCGATGGTCTCGATGGCCTGGCGATTCTGCCGACCGTACTGGTGGCGGGGGCGCTGGGCGTGTTCGCCTATGTGTCCGGGCATTTGTATTTGTCGAAGTATCTGTTGATTCCCTATGTCCCCGGGGCGGGGGAGCTGGCGATATTTTGTGGCGCCCTGGTGGGCGCCGGCCTGGGTTTTCTCTGGTTCAACGCCTATCCCGCCCAGGTATTCATGGGAGACGTGGGCGCCCTGGCTCTGGGCGCCGCCCTGGGCGTGGTGGCGGTGGCGGTGCGGCAGGAACTGGTGCTGTTCATCATGGGCGGCGTGTTCGTGGTGGAGACCGTATCGGTGATTTTGCAGGTGGTTTCCTACAAGCTCACCGGCCGCAGAATATTCCGCATGGCGCCCCTGCATCATCATTTTGAACTGAAGGGCTGGCCGGAGCCGCGGGTGATCGTGCGTTTCTGGATCGTAACCGTCATTCTGGTGCTGGTGGGGCTGGCGAGCCTGAAGATCCGGTGATGAAGAATATGGCCGCAGCATTGCACATTGATGATTTGCCACAGCGGGTGCTGATCGTGGGCCTGGGGGTGACCGGTTTGTCCTGCGCGCGCTATCTGCATGGCCTGGGCGTGCCGCAATTGCTGGTTGCCGACAGCCGGGAACAACCTCCGGGGCTGGATGCGCTGCGCCGCCAACTGCCGGATGTGGAACTGTTTCTGGGGAATTTCGACCGCAGCCTCTTTGCCGGGGCGGAAATGCTGGTCGTCAGCCCCGGCGTCGCCCTGGCCACAGCGGAAATCCAGCATGCCCTGCAGCAGGGCGTGCCCGTGGTAGGGGATGTGGAGCTGTTTGCCAGGCAGGTGCAGGGAAAGGTGGCGGCAATCACCGGCTCCAACGGCAAAAGCACGGTCACTACCTTGCTCGGCCTCATGGCGGCGGGCAAGGGCGCTGTGACCGGCGGCAACCTGGGCAAGCCGGTGCTGGACTTGCTGGAAGACGAGGCTGCGCTGTATGTGCTGGAGTTGTCCAGCTTTCAGCTGGAAACCACTGCGAGTCTGGCGCCGGAAGTGGCGGTGGTGCTGAATGTTTCCGCGGATCATATGGATCGTTACGCCAGCCTGGAAGCGTATGCGCAGGTCAAGTCCCGGGTCTATGAACAGGCGGCGACAGGCGTCTACAACCTGGATGATCCCCGGGTGATGCGCATGCCGCGCACCCCCAGGAGGCTGTTCTTCACCCTGGGCGAGCCCCGGGGCGCAGATTGTTTTGGCATCCGCACCAGCGATGGGCGGGCCTGGCTGTGCCGGGGTGACAAGCCCTTGCTGCCAGCAACGGAATTGCCGCTGCCGGGGCGACACAACCTGGCCAATGCCCTGGCGGCCCTGGCCATGGGAACTGCGCTGGCGTTGCCCATGCAGGACATGCTCCAGGTATTGCGGACGTTTCCCGGCCTGGCGCACCGCACTGAATATGTCCGCACCTGCGCGGGCGTAAAGTGGTACAACGATTCCAAGGGCACCAACCCGGGCGCAACCGTGGCAGCCCTGCAGGGATTGCATATGGGGGATGACAGCCGCACGGTACTGATTGCCGGAGGCGACTGCAAGCAGGCGGATTTTTCCGCCCTGGCCCGGATGATCGGGAAAACCGCCCGGGCGGTGGTGCTCATTGGCCGGGATCGCCGGCAGATACGCCAAGCGCTGGAGGTCGGAATCCCCATTGTCGATGCCGTGGACATGGAAGAAGCCGTCGCCAGGGCGGCGGAACTGGCGTTGCCGGGGGATCGGGTGCTGCTTTCTCCGGCCTGCGCCAGTTTTGACATGTTCCATGGGTTCGAGCACCGCGGCGCTGTTTTCAAGGACTGCGTGGGGAGGCTGCGCCCATGAGCGCAATCGCCCGCCCCCGCGCCATGGCGCCCGCATCCAGCCAGTCTCTGGACTGGATGCTGCTGCTGGCTGTGCTCTCCCTCATCGGTCTGGGCATTGTAATGGTGAGTTCGGCGTCCTTGCATCTCGCCGGCAGCGGCAACTCCTTTCACTATCTGAGCAAGCATTTGCTTGCCCTGGGCCTGGGGGCGGCCGCGGCTTTGCTGGTGTTGCAGATACCCAGCAACTGGTGGGAGCGGGGCAGTACCTGGCTGTATTTTCTGGGGCTGGCCTTGCTGGTGGTGGTGCTGGTTCCCGGTCTGGGAAAAACCGTAAATGGCTCGACCCGCTGGGTGGAGCTGGGAGGGATCAACCTGCAGACCTCCGAGTTCATGAAGCTGTTCCTGATTTTCTACATGGCCGGGTATCTGGTGCGGCGGCAGGTGGAGGTTGCGCATTCGACGTGGGGGGTGGTGAAACCGTTGCTGCTGCTGTTCCTGGCGGCGGTACTGCTCATGGCGCAACCGGATTTTGGCACCACGGTGGTGCTCCTGGCCACGGCGCTGGGCTTGCTGTTCCTCGGCGGTGCGTCCTTGTGGCAGTTTGGCCTGCTGTTGGTGCTGGCCATCCTGGGCGGCGCGGCGCTGGTGATGACTTCATCCTATCGTCAGGAGCGCGTGACCTCTTTCCTCGATCCCTGGGCGGATCCCCTGGATTCCGGTTACCAGCTTTCCCAGGCGCTCATCGCCTTCGGGCGGGGAGAATGGACGGGCGTGGGACTGGGCAACGGCATTCAGAAGCAATTCTATCTGCCGGAAGCGCATACGGATTTCATCATGGCGGTGATTGGCGAGGAATTCGGCCTGGTGGGCACTCTTGCCGTCATCGCCCTGTTCAGCGTTCTGGTGTGGCGGGCATTCAGTATCGGCGCCGCCGCGGAATCCCTGCAACGCCGCTTCGCCGCCTATGTCGCCTATGGCATAGGTTTGTGGCTGGGATTGCAGGCATTCATCAACATCGGCGTGAATGTGGGTTTGCTGCCCACCAAGGGGCTGACCCTGCCCTTTGTCAGTTATGGCAGCAACAGCATGATCATCAGCTGCGTGGCGGTTGCCGTGCTGCTGCGCATCCATTGGGAAAACCGCACCGGAGATGAACGTGCGGGAGGTATGCCGTGGCGCGCATAATTATTCTGGCGGGCGGTACTGGCGGACATGTTTTTCCGGCCCTGGCCGTGGCCAGGGAAATGCGCGCCCGCGGCTGGGAGGTCAGCTGGATGGGGACGCCGGACAGTTTCGAATCACGCATCGTGCCCGGCCATGGCTTTCCCCTGGAAACCATTGCCGCCTACAGGTTGCGTGGCCAGGGTATGGCCGGGCTGTTGCTGGCGCCGTTCCGCCTGCTCAAGGCCATGGGCCAGGCGGGGAAGATTTTGCGCCGAGCCAGGCCGCAGCTGGTGCTGGGCATGGGCGGTTTCGTTACCGCGCCAGGCGGACTGGTGAGCAAGCTGCTGGGCATTCCCCTGGTGATTCACGAACAGAACACCATTCCCGGACTGACCAATCGCTGGCTGGCGCGGATCGCCGCCCAGGTGTTGCAGGCTTTTCCGCACAGCTTCCCGGAGACCACTGGCGCCGTGGTTACCGGCAATCCCCTGCGGGCGGAGATCACTGCTGTTACCGAACCTGCCGAACGTATGCGCGACCGTGACGCGACTGTCAGGGTGCTGATCCTCGGCGGCTCTCTGGGTGCGCTGGCCCTGAATCAGCAATTGCCGCCGGCGCTGAAGCAATTGCGCCAGCCCCTGGCCGTTCGCCATCAGGCCGGGCGCGGCAAGGTGGAGGCCACGCAAGCCCTGTACGCGCAGCAGCCCTGGGTGGAAGTCACGGAATTTATCGAAGATATGGCCGAAGCCCTTGCCTGGGCGGATCTGGTGATCTGCCGCGCCGGCGCCTTGACCGTCTCCGAACTGGCCGCCGTAGGCGTGGCCTCCGTACTGGTGCCCTATCCCCATGCCGTGGATGATCACCAGACCCGCAATGCCCGCTATCTGGTGGATGCCGGCGCGGCCTGGTTGCTGCCCCAAGCGGAATTGCATGCAGAGGTGCTGGTGCGACAGTTGCAGACATTGTTGGCAGACAGGAAAAAACTGCTGGACATGGCGCAGGCGGCCAGGGCGTTGGCCAGGCCGGACGCCACCCGCGTGGTGGCGGACTGCTGCGAGGCGCAGGTGAAATCATGACAGGGAGCCAGGACATGAACGCCACCCCCAGGGTGCATGCCGCTGAAGCCATGGGACGCATGCGCCGCCTGCATTTCGTGGGCATTGGCGGTTCCGGCATGAACGGTATCGCCCAGGTGATGCTCAATCTCGGCTATCAGGTCAGTGGTTCGGATCTGGCGGAAAACGCCGCGACCAGGCGCCTGCAGGAGCAGGGTGCGGTGATTTACCAGGGACATGCCCGGGAACATGTCCAGGGAGCGGATGCGGTCATCATCTCCAGCGCGGTAACAGAAGACAATCCCGAAGTGCTTGCCGCCAGGGCAGCGCGTATTCCCGTGGTGCCCAGGGCGGAAATGCTGGCGGAAATCATGCGCTTTCGCTACGGCATCGCCATTGCAGGCACCCATGGCAAAACCACCACCACCAGCCTTGTTGCGACCCTGCTTATCGAAGCGGATATGGATCCGACCTTCGTTATCGGCGGACAACTCAATGCCGCGGGCAGTTACGCCCGGCTGGGTACGGGAGAGATCCTGGTCGCCGAGGCGGACGAGAGCGATGCCTCTTTCCTCTACCTGCTGCCCATGATGGCGGTGGTGACCAATGTGGACAGGGATCATATGGGCACCTATGGCGGGGACTTCAGCCGTTTGCGGGACGCCTTCGTCGAGTTTCTCCATCACCTGCCTTTCTACGGCCTGGCCATTTTGTGCATCGACGATGCCGAGGTGCGGAAACTGTTGCCCAGCGTGACCCGCCAGGTGCTTAGCTACGGCACCCGGGAAGAAGCGGACTTGCGCGCGGTCAATATTCGCTACCAAGGCCAGACCAGCCATTTCCAGGTGCAGATGAAAGGCCGGGAAATGTTCGATATCAGCCTGAACCTGCCGGGCGAACACAATGTCATGAATGCTTTGGCCGCCATCGCCGTGGCGCTGGAAATGGGAGTGGATACCAAGGCCATTCACCAGGCGCTGGCGGGATTCGCCGGCATTGGCCGCCGCTTTCAGGTGCATGAGCATTGTGATTTTGGCGCCGGCGGCTTCATGCTGGTGGATGATTATGGCCACCATCCCCGGGAGATCGCGGCGACCATCCGCGCCGTGCGGGAAGGCTGGCGGTCGCGGCGCCTGGTGCTGGTGTTTCAGCCGCATCGCTATACGCGCACCCATGATGCGTTTGAGGATTTCGTGCAGGTCTTGTCCGGAGCGGATGTGCTGGTACTGACCGAGGTGTACGCCGCGGGTGAGAAACCATTGCCGGATGCGGATGGCCGGGCCTTGAGTCGGGCCATTCGGACCCGGGGACAGACTGACCCGGTGTTTGTCGATGACTTGACGGATCTGCCGGAAGTGCTCAGGGGCGTGGTGCATGCCGGTGACATTCTGCTCATGATGGGAGCGGGAGATATTGGACAAATGGCAGCCAGGCTGTCGGAGGAATGGTGCAAATGAAACAGCAGAGCATGATCAGGTATTTGCACATGGGATGTGGTGAATCGCTGGCTGCCCGCCAGCTGGGAGATTTGGCTTTGAAAGAGATTGCGGCGGCCAGGCAGTTGCAGCCCGTGCCGTCTGCCGATGCAAAGAAAAGGAGGAAACCCCATGAGGAGCAGCGCTGAAGCAACGCGCCATCATACGATGTTGCTTTTTGATGAATCCATGGCGAAGCACACCACCTGGCGGGTAGGTGGTCTGGCGCGCTATTACTTTCAGCCCGCGGATGTGGGGGATCTGTCGGACTTTCTGCGTTCGCTGCCGGCTGCGGAACAGATTCTATGGCTGGGGCTGGGCAGCAATCTGCTGGTGCGTGATGGTGGATTTGCCGGAACCGTAATCGCCGTTTGCGGGCGGCTGAACGAAATCGAAACCATTGCCGGAAATCGTCTGCGCATCGGCGCCGGCGCGCCCAGCGCCCTGGTGGCCAGGCATGCAGCCCGCGCCGGCCTGTGCGGGGCGGCGTTTCTTGCGGGCATCCCCGGAACCATGGGTGGCGCCCTGGCAATGAACGCCGGCGCCTTTGGCGGCGAGACCTGGCAGCGGGTGATCAATGTGCAGACCATCGACCGGCGGGGCGTGGTGCACAGGCGTACACCCCTGGAGTACCGCGTGGCCTACCGGGAAGTGGAAATGCCCGGAGAAGAATGGTTCATCGGCTGCGAACTGCAACTGGAACCTGGCGATGCGGAGGCGGAGCGCAGGGAGGTGCAGCGTCTGCTGGCCCGGCGCAACGCCACCCAGCCCGTAGGCCAGCCCAGCGCGGGATCGACCTTTCGCAACCCGCCGGGGGATCATGCGGCGCGTTTGATCGAGGCGGCGGGGCTGAAAGGATGCCAGCTCGGCGGCGCCAGGGTATCGGAAAAGCACGCCAATTTCATCGTCAATACGGGAAGCGCCACAGCGGCGGATATCGAAGCGCTGATCCGGCATGTGCAGCGAGTGGTGGAACAGGACGCGGGGATCCGCCTGCAAACCGAAGTGCATATCGTGGGGGAGCCTGGGTGAGCATTCAGGCGGCGGATTTCGGCAAGGTGGCGGTGCTCATGGGTGGCTGGTCTGCGGAAAGGGCGGTGTCCCTCAAGAGCGGCGCCGCGGTGCTCGCCGGTTTGCGTGAAAAGGGCGTGGATGCCCATGGCGTCGATACTGGCCGGGATATTTGCGAAGTGCTGAGGAAAGGCGGCTTCGACCGGGTGTTCGTCATGCTCCATGGCCGTGGCGGGGAGGACGGCGTGATTCAGGGCCTGCTGGAAACCCTGGGGCTGCCCTATACGGGCAGCGGCGTACTGGGCTCGGCTCTGGCCATGGACAAGATGCGCAGCAAGCAGCTGTGGTCAGCCCTGGGACTGCCCACGCCAGCCTACAGGCAAATTCGCGGAGAAGAGGATTTTGATGATGTTGTCGAGGCGCTGGGGTTTCCGCTGATGGTCAAGCCGGTGCATGAAGGCTCCAGTATCGGCATCAGCAAGGTGGAGGATGCCGCCGCCTTGCAACCGGCCTGGGCGCTGGCGCGCGGGTTCGATTCCGTGGTGCTGGCGGAGCGCTGGATCGCGGGCAAGGAATACACGGTCGCTGTTTTGGATGCCAAGGCGTTGCCCGTGATCCGCCTGGAAACACCCCATGAAATCTATGATTACGCCGCCAAGTACGAAACGGATACCACGGGGTATTTCATTCCCAGCGGCCTGCCGGCGGCGGCGGAAAGCCGCATGCAGGAGCTGGCGCTACAAGCGTTTCATGCTGTTGGCGCCAGTGGCTGGGGGCGCGTGGACTTCATGGTGGATGCCCAGGGGCAACCCTGGCTGGTGGAGGTCAATACCGTGCCGGGAATGACGGACCACAGCCTGGTTCCCATGGCGGCGGCGGCAGCGGGAATGGATTTCCCCGAATTGGTATGGCGGATTTTGTGCGGCTCGCTGGAGAACGGGCAATGAAGGGGAGAAAGATGAATTCCCTGTTTCGGCGCTGGCGCTTGTGGGCGCTGGGCGGCTTTGCGCTGGCGGGCGCGGCGGGCCTTTATGCCCTGGCCGGATACCTGATGAATCCCCAGGTATTGCCCATACGCAGCATACAAATCAAGAATGAATTTCGTAATCTGGACAAGGTCAGCCTGCAGCAGGCTTTGCTCAAGGCGATTGACGGCGGTTTTTTCAGCGTGGATTTGCACAAGCTGCGTGAAGCCGCCCTGAGCGCCGCCTGGGTGGCGGAAGCGCGGGTCACGAGAGTCTGGCCGGACAAACTGGTGGTGGAAGTGGTGGAGCAGAGGCCCATTGCCAACTGGGGCGAGGACGCCTTGCTGAACGCCAGCGGCGAAGTGTTCCGTCCGCAACGAAAACCGGACAAGCCGCTGTCCCTGCGTTTCAACGGCGATGAGGACAAGGCGGCGCTGATGCTGGACTTTTTTATCACGGAACAAAAGGTGTTCCGGGAGCATGGCATGTCCATCCGTGAAGTGGATCTGGACAAGCGCGGTGAATGGCGGCTGAAACTGACGGATGGCACGACTATTGTGGTGGGCAAGGAACAGATGGACAAGCGAATACGACGTTTGCTGGGCGTGTATGCAGTGCTGGAACAGGCGGAAAAAAAGCCCCTGCGCGTGGATTTGCGCTATGAGCAGGGTTTCGCCGTGAGTTGGCGGGCAGAGGAAAAAGGCTGATGAGAAAAGCTGGCAAAAGAATCATCGTGGGTCTGGATATCGGCACTTCCAAGGTGGTGGCCATTGTCGGGGAAGTGACGGAAGACGATGAAATCGAAATCATCGGTATCGGCAGCAACCCTTCCCATGGTTTGAAAAAAGGCGTGGTGGTCAATATCGAATCCACGGTGCAGTCCATACAACGGGCGGTGGAAGAGGCGGAGCTGATGTCCGGCGTGGAGATCGAATCCGTCTATGCGGGCATTGCCGGCAGTCATGTATCCAGCCTCAACTCCCATGGCATTGTGGGCATCAATGATGGGGAAGTTAGCGCCAGCGACGTGGAGCGTGTCATCGATGCGGCGCGGGCGGTGCCCATTCCGGCGGATCAGCGCATTCTGCACATTCTTCCCCAGGAATTCATCATCGACAACCAGGAGGGCATCCACGAACCCGTGGGCATGTGTGGCGTGCGCCTGGAGGCCCAGGTGCATATGGTCACCGGCGCGGTCAGCGCGGCGCAGAATATCATCAAATGCGTACGCCGCTGCGGGCTGGATGTGCAGGATCTGATCCTGGAGCAGATCGCCTCCAGCCATTCCGTGCTGGATGAGGAAGAAAAAGACCTGGGGGTGTGCCTGGTGGACATTGGTGGCGGCACCACGGATATTGCCGTGTTTACCGGCGGCTCCATTCGCCACACCGCGGTGATTCCCATCGCCGGCGACCAGGTGACCAACGATATTGCAGTGGCCCTGCGCACGCCCACCCATTTTGCGGAGGAGATCAAGCTGAAGTACGCCTGCGCCCTGAGCAAGCTTCCCTCGGCGGATGAAACCATCGAGGTGCCGAGCATCGGCGACCGCGCGCCGCGGCGCATGTCCCGCCAGACCCTGGCGGAAGTGGTCGAACCCCGTTACGAAGAGCTGCTCACCCTGGTGCATGAAGAGCTGCGCCGCTCCGGGTTCGAGCATCTGGTCGCCGGCGGCATCGTGCTCACCGGCGGCAGTTCGAAAATGGAAGGGCTGGTGGATCTGGCCGAAGAAGTATTCCACATGCCGGTGCGCCTCGGGGTGCCCCAGTATGTGACCGGTCTGGTGGATGTGGTGCGTAACCCCATCCATGCGACGGGCGTTGGCTTGCTGTTGTTCGGACAGCAAAACAGTTCAATCAACGTGCCTCATGAGAACAAGGGTGCGTTGCGGGCAACCTGGGAGCGGATGAAAAGCTGGTTCCAGGGAAATTTCTAGATTTAGGTAAAACGTGTATAAGCAGCTCCCTGGCAGGAGCATACAGGCAGATTGTTTAGGAGATTGGTGAAATGTTTGAATTAGTGGATGTAGACAGCCAGAACGCGGTCATCAAGGTCATCGGCATTGGCGGCGGTGGTGGAAACGCCGTGACGCATATGCTGCGTGGCAATATCGAAGGTGTGGATTTTATCTGCGCCAACACAGATGCCCAGGCCCTCAACAACTCGGAGGTGAATACCACCTTGCAGATCGGGTCGGGTCTGACCAAGGGGCTGGGCGCGGGCGCCAACCCCCAGATCGGCCATCAGGCGGCCATGGAGGACAAGGATCGCATTGCCGAGGCCATCAAGGGTTCGGACATGATCTTCATTACCGCCGGCATGGGTGGCGGCACCGGCACCGGCGCCGCCCCCGTGGTTGCCGAGGTGGCGAAGGAGCAGGGTATCCTGACCGTTGCCGTGGTCACCAAGCCCTTTCCTTTCGAGGGCGAAAAACGCATGAAAGTTGCGGAAATGGGTATCGAGGAACTCGGCAAGCATGTGGATTCCCTGATTACCATTCCCAATGAAAAGCTGCTGGCGGTGCTGGGCAAGAGCACCAGTCTGCTGGATGCGTTCAAGGCGGCCAATGATGTATTGCTGAATGCGGTGCAGGGCATTGCCGAACTGATCACCCGTCCCGGCCTGATCAACGTGGATTTTGCCGATGTGCGCACGGTGATGGGGGAAATGGGCATGGCGATGATGGGTTCTGGCAGTGCTTCGGGTGAAGAGCGGGCGCGCAAGGCGGCGGAAGCCGCGGTCAACTGTCCCCTGCTGGATGATTTCCATCTTACCGGGGCCAAGGGCGTACTGGTGAATATTACCGCCGGCCTGGATCTGGGAATTGGTGAGTTTGACGAAGTGGGCACTACCGTCAAGGAGTTTGCCCGGGAAGACGCCACGGTCGTGGTCGGTACGGTCATCGATCCGGAAATGCATGACGAATTGCGGGTGACCGTGGTCGCCACAGGTCTTGGCGAGGAAGAGGAAGTAGAGATCGCCCGGCCGGAAATGGAGGTGGTCCCCGCGCCCAAGGCGGTGATTCCCGAGACGGACGGCGCCAGTCAGTACGAAGAACCGCAGGTGCAGAGAAATGCCGCCCGCTCCTACGAGAACCTGGAGGTTCCCACGGCCATTCGCCGTCGCCAGGAGCAAAAGGCCGCCGCCCAGCCTCTGGACAAGCAGGATATGGACTACCTGGATATCCCTGCTTTTCTGCGCCGCCAGGCGGATTGAGCCGGATGCCGGGCGTTTGCATTCGGGGTTGAAAAAGGGTACATTAGGGAAATCCCTGATTTGCCCCTATGATATTCCTAGGGGCAATTCTGTATTTTTCGGCATTTGGCCGCAGGCGGAGAGAAAACGCTGATGATAAGGCAACGTACACTGAAGAATGTCATAAGAGCCACGGGAGTTGGCCTGCATACTGGCGAAAAGGTTTTTCTTACCCTGCGTCCCGCCGCTGTGGATACGGGCATCGTTTTCCGCCGGGTCGATCTTCCCCGGCCCATGGATATTCCGGCCACGGCAGAAAATGTCGGCAGCACCCAGCTTTCCACCACCCTGGAAAAAGACGGGGTGGAGATTTCCACCGTGGAGCATTTGCTGTCCGCCTTTGCCGGCCTGGGCATAGACAATGCCTATGTGGATGTGAGCGCGCCGGAGGTTCCCATCATGGATGGCAGCGCCGGTCCTTTTGTCTTCCTCATTCAATCTGCCGGTGTGGAAGAGCAGAACGCCCTGAAAAAGTTTATACGCATCAAGGATGTGGTCGAAGTCAAGGATGGCGACAAGTTTGCCCGCTTCGAGCCCTTCGAAGGCTTCAAGGTCAGTTTTGGCATTGATTTCGATCATCCGGTGTTTACCGATGACACCCAGTTTTCCAGCATCGATTTCTCCTCCACCTCTTTCGTAAAAGAAGTCAGCCGCGCGCGCACCTTTGGTTTTCTGCGGGAAATCGAAATGTTGCGGGAAAAGAATCTGGCCCTGGGCGGCAGTATGGACAACGCCATCGTGGTGGATGATTACCGCGTGCTGAATAGCGATGGCTTGCGTTATGACGACGAGTTCGTCAAACACAAGATCCTGGACGCCATTGGCGATCTGTATCTTCTGGGGCACAGCCTGATCGGTTCTTTCCGTGGCTACAAGTCCGGCCATGCCTTGAACAACAAATTGCTGAACAAGCTGATTGCCACCCCGGAAGCCTGGGAAGAAGTGACTTTCGATGAGGGAGACGGCCTGGCGCCAATCTCCTATATCGCGCCGGTTCACGCTTCCTGAAGAAAAATTCTGGTAGATTCAACGATTGGAAGTCCCGCTCAGTCGCTTCAAGGCTGCGCGGATGGCCTCATCGTCGATGGAATCCGCCAGTTGACTGACCAGTGTAGCGGTTTTCTCCGGCAGGGAACCCAATGGCTTTCTTGCGGGTCTAATGTTGCTGGATAAATGGATGCGGACATCCAGTTTGCTCAGGTTTGGCGCCTGATCCCTGGCGGCCTGAAGAATCTGCGGCGCATGGAAGCGCAGGCGCGTTCCCCAAACCGGGGAGTCGGTATGCAGGATGAGCCGCGCGCCGCTGATGCGGGCATGGATGCAATGTTGTCCCAGGG
Organism: Sedimenticola sp.; assembly: GCA_027068795.1. Lineage (GTDB taxonomy): Bacteria > Pseudomonadota > Gammaproteobacteria > Chromatiales > Chromatiaceae > Thiolapillus. The sequence goes on from JAMOMB010000189.1 coordinate 52,903, forward strand.
GCGCAGGCAGCAGCCGGCGGATTTGCTCCAGCAGCGATTGTTGCTGTTGCAGCATGCGGGCCAGGTGCCCCAGCTGTTCACTATTGGTGACTACGTTCGATACTGTGCGTGGTTTTTTTGTCATAGCGGATTGATTATACGATGTCTTCCAGTCATGGAATCAGGAATGATGCTTCCGGTCGGTCAGGCAAATACTTGCTGCTGACGGTTTTGCTCACTGGCGCCGCGCTATTGGGGGGATATCAGTATGGCAAGCTGCAGGCCGTGCAGATTGCCGAAGATGAGGCCATGCAGGCCACCCTGCAGGCCATGGCGGAAGAACGACGCGAGCTGGATGCCATGCGAAACAGCATGGAAGCGGAGCTGGACGCCCTGGCCCTGCGCATTGGCAGCCTGCGCGCCCATTTGTTGCGCTTGAATGCCCTGGGGGAGCGCCTGGTCAGCGTCGGCAATCTGGATTCCCAGGAATTTGATTTCGCGGCCGAACCCGCGCAGGGCGGCATGGATCAGGCGGATGCCGAATCCGTAGGCATGATGGAGCTGGAAAGCGAGCTGCAACGCCTTTCGGCGGCGTTCGCCGACCGGGAGCACAAGCTGATCCTGCTGGAAGAGATGCTGTCCAAGCGTGACGTGCGGGAACAGGTGATTCCTTCCGGGCGGCCCCTCAAGCATGGTTTTATCAGCTCGACTTTTGGCCGCCGCACCGATCCTTTCACCGGCAAGAAGAAATACCACAAAGGCGTTGATTTCGTCGGCAAGCGCGGCAGTGAAGTGCTGGCGGTGGCCGCCGGTGTCGTCACCAAGTCCGAACGCACCGGCGGTTATGGCAATGTAGTGGAAATTCGCCACGCGGATGGCTATGTCACCCGCTACGCGCACAACCAGGAAAACCTGGTGAAAGAAGGAGATCGCGTGGAAAAAGGCGAGCCCATCGCCATGCTGGGTTCCACGGGACGTTCCAGCGGCCCCCATGTGCATTTCGAAGTGCGCCGAAATGGAAAGATCATCAATCCCGCCCGTTTCATCAAAGGTGGTTGAGCTTCCTTCCATCTCTTCATATTCCTTCAGTAAACACACCGCTTTTGCGGTATCATTTCCCCTTCGTTCCTGGCTGAAAAAACCTTGTGATTGCATGGTTTGCAGCCGTTATTGTTTCAGACCCTGAAAGGTCCCGCGCTACATGTTCAATAAAATCGCAAAAAAAGTATTTGGCAGCCGCAATGAGCGGGTGGTCAAACGCATGTTCAAGGAAGTAGAAAAGATCAATGCCCTGGAAGACTCGGTAAAACGCCTGTCCGATGAGGAATTGCGGGGCAAGACTGCCGAGTTTCGCCAGCGCCTGGAAGATGGGGAATCCCTGGACAAGCTCCTGCCGGAGGCGTTTGCCGTGGTGCGGGAGGCGAGCATGCGAACCCTGGGCATGCGCCATTTCGATGTGCAGTTGATTGGCGGCATGGTCTTGCACCAGGGAAAAATCGCGGAAATGCGCACGGGGGAAGGCAAGACCCTGGTGGCCACCCTGGCGGTGTACCTGAACGCCCTGGAAGGCAAAGGGGTGCATGTGGTGACGGTGAACGACTATCTGGCGCGCCGGGATGCCGCCTGGATGGGCAAGCTCTATCATTTTCTCGGCATGAGCACCGGCATCATCAATTCCTCCGGCGGTGCCGGGCCGGATTCCAGCTCCTATCTTTTCGATCCGGAATACGATGGCGCCGGGAGCGGCCACCGGTTTTTGCGCAATGTCAGCCGCAAGGAAGCCTATGACTGCGATATCACCTACGGCACCAACAACGAATACGGTTTCGACTATCTGCGCGACAACATGGCTTTCGAAGCCGCCCAGCGGGTGCAGCGTCTTCATTACGCGGTGGTGGACGAAGTGGATTCCATTCTCATTGATGAGGCCAGAACACCCCTGATCATTTCCGGGCCGGCGGAAGACAGCTCCGAGTTGTATCGCAAGATCAACAAAATCATACCTCATCTGACGCGCCAGGATCCCATCACCAATGAGGAAGGCAAGCCGGATTTCGGTCCGGGCGACTATTCCGTGGACGAGAAGAGCAAGCAGGTCTTTCTCAGCGATGAAGGGCATGAGCATGTAGAGAACATGCTTATCGAGGCCGGACTCCTGGATGAGGACGCCAGTTTGTACGATACCGGCAATATCACCCTCATGCATCATGTGATGGCCGCCTTGCGGGCGCATGTGATCTTTCAGCGCAATGTGGATTATATCGTGCGCGATGGCCAGATCATCATCGTTGATGAATTTACCGGGCGCACCATGCCGGGCCGGCGTTGGTCCGAAGGTCTGCACCAGGCCGTGGAAGCCAAGGAGGGAGTGGAGATCCAGCAGGAAAACCAGACCCTGGCCTCCATCACTTTCCAGAATTTCTTCCGTCTGTACGACAAGCTCTCCGGCATGACCGGCACGGCGGATACGGAAGCCTTCGAGTTTCAGCAGATCTATGGCCTGGAGGTGGTGGTCATACCCACCAACAAACCCATGCAGCGTGATGACCAGACGGACCTGGTGTACCTCACGCCACAGGAAAAATTCGATGCAATCGTCGAGGATATCCGTGATTGCGTGGAACGCGGCCAGCCCGTGCTGGTGGGCACTGCTTCCATCGAGGTTTCCGAGCTGGTGTCGGGGCTGCTGGACAAGGCGAACATCAAGCATGAAGTGCTCAACGCCAAACAGCATGAACGCGAAGCCCGCATCGTTGCGGAAGCCGGGCTGCCTGGTGCGGTGACCATCGCCACCAATATGGCGGGTCGCGGCACCGATATCGTGCTGGGCGGCAATGTCGATGTGGAAATCGAAAACCTGGGGCCGGAAGCCACCGAGGAGCAACGGAAGGCGTTGCAGGAAGCATGGGAGCAGCGGCACCAGCAGGTGCTGGACGCAGGCGGCCTGCGGGTGATCGGCACGGAACGTCATGAGTCCCGTCGTATCGACAATCAGTTGCGCGGCCGCTCCGGCCGTCAGGGCGATCCCGGTTCCAGCCGTTTCTATCTTTCCCTGGAAGACAGCCTGATGCGCATCTTCGCTTCCGAGCGTGTCGGCAAGCTGATGCAGAAGCTGGGCATGCAGGAAGGCGAGGCCATCGAGCATCCCTGGGTGAACAAGGCCATCGAGAACGCCCAGCGCAAGGTGGAAGGCCGCAATTTCGACATCCGCAAACAGTTGCTGGAATACGATGACGTCGCCAACGATCAGCGCAAGGTGGTCTATGAGCAGCGCAATGAACTCATGGATGTGGATGATATCTCCGACACCATCGCCAGTCTGCGCGCGGATGTGCTCAATGATGTCATCGATGCCTATATTCCGCCGCAAAGCATTGAAGAGCAGTGGGATATTCCCGGTCTCACCGCTGCGCTGAAGGAGCGTTTCGATCTGGATCTGCCCCTGCAACAGTGGCTGGACGAAGACGATTCCCTGCATGAGGAAACCCTGCGCCAGCGCCTGCTGGAATCCCTGGAGCAGGCCTATGCGGACAAGGTGGCGGTTGCGGGTGAAGAGCAGATGCGCTATATCGAAAAAGCCGTGATGCTGCAAACCCTGGATACCCACTGGAAGGAGCATCTGGCGGCGATGGACTATCTGCGCCAGGGCATACATTTACGCGGCTATGCGGCCAAGAATCCCAAGCAGGAATTCAAACGCGAGGCTTTCGAGCTGTTTTCCAGTATGCTGGATGCGATCAAGGTCGAAGTGGTGGAGATCCTCAGCAAGATGCAGCTGGCGGATGCGCCCACCCTGGAAGCCGAACCCCAGATCAGCGAGTTTGAATTCAAGCATGAAGCCTTCGGCGGCCTGCCGGAAGAAGAGCAGGCGCAAGCTGCGGCGGCGGAAGCGCCCCAGCAACCCTATGTGCGCCCCGACCGCAAGATCGGCCGCAACGAACCCTGTCCCTGTGGTTCCGGGAAAAAATACAAACAGTGCCATGGCAAGCTGCAGTAGCCGTGCGTACTGAGGTATTCCCGGTCGCCGGCGTTCGTCTGGCGGCGGTGGCTGCAGGGATTCGCTACCAGGGCCGGGACGACCTGGCGCTCATGGAACTGGCGGACGGCAGTGCCGCCGCCGCCGTGTTCACCCGCAATGCATTTTGCGCGGCCCCGGTGATCCTGGCCCGCCGCCACCTTGACCAGGCGGATCCGCGTTATCTGCTGATCAACTCCGGCAACGCCAACGCAGGCACGGGAGAAGCGGGAATGGCGGCCAGCAGGGAAAGCTGCCGTCTGCTGGCCGCTGCCGCTGGCGTCGCCCCGAATCAGGTGCTGCCATTTTCTACCGGCGTCATTGGCGAGGATTTGCCTACAGATCCCTTTGCCCGCGCAGCGCCCGACCTGCTTTCCTCTCTGGGGGAAGACAACTGGTTGCCCGCTGCCCGCGCCATTATGACCACGGATACGGTGCCCAAGCTGGCCAGCCGCCGCTTTCAGGTTGAAGGGAAAACCGTAACAGTTACCGGCATGAGCAAGGGTTCCGGCATGATCCGCCCCGATATGGCGACCATGCTGGCGTTTGTCGCTACGGATGCGCTGATCTCTTCCTCCAGGCTGCAACCGGTGCTGGAAGCGGCAGTCGGTCCCTCTTTCAATTCCATTACCGTAGACGGGGACACTTCCACCAACGATGCTTGTGTGCTGGTTGCCAGCGGCGCAGCCGGCGTGGAGGTGGATGCTGAAGCCACTGCTTCCGGGCGGGCATTCCGCCAGGCGGTGAATGAAGTCTGCATGGAGCTGGCCCGTGCCATCGTGCTGGATGGGGAAGGGGCAACCAAACTGGTGGAAATCGTCGTGGAAGAAGCCGGCTCGGAAGCCGAGGCAAGGGGCGTGGCCTATACCGTTGCTCATTCGCCGCTGGTAAAAACCGCATTGTTTGCCGCCGACCCCAACTGGGGGCGCATCCTCGCCGCTGTGGGCAGGGCCGGAGTCAGCAACCTCGACATCAGCAAAGTCCGTATCTGGCTGGATGATGTCTGCATCGTCAGCCAGGGAAAAAGAGATGCCGGGTATACGGAAGAAGCCGGTCAATCGGTCATGAATCAACCGGGCTTTGCCATTCGCGTTGCCTTGGGAAAAGGGCAGGCCCGCACCCGTATCCTCACCTGTGACCTGTCTTACGACTATGTAAAAATCAATGCCGAATACCGCAGCTGAAGTGGCGGAGATTCATGTGGCGGCGGGTGTACTGAAGAACCCGAAAGGGGAAATCTTGCTGGCCCGGCGTTCCCCGGACAGCCATCAGGGCGGTTTGTGGGAGTTCCCCGGCGGCAAGATCGAGCCGGGCGAGACAGCGCGGCAGGCGCTGCTGCGGGAGCTGGAGGAAGAGCTGGGCGTGGGGGTGGAGGAGTGCCGGCCCTTGATTCGCGTCTCCCATTGCTATGCAGATCGCAAGGTGGTGCTGAATACCTGGCTGGTCAGCCGATGGCGGGGTGAACCCCAGGGAAAGGAAGGCCAGCCCCTGTCCTGGGTGCCGTCTCATGAGCTGTATCGCTGGCCCATGCCGGCTGCGGACAAGCCCATCCTGAATGCCCTGCGCCTGCCCGATACTTATCTGATCACCCCGCCAGGGATCGAGAACCAGGAGCGCTTCCTGGGGCAGTTGGAAGAAGCGTTGAAATCCGGCATATCCCTGCTGCAGTTTCGCGTGTTCGGCCTGGAGGCTGGTCGGTTGGAACAGCTGGCCCGGGAAGCTTGCCTGTTGTGCAGTGAGCACGGCGCGCGCATGATGTTGAACGGTTCCTTGGCCCTGGCGCGGAAAATCGGCGCGCATGGTCTGCACCTGGATCGGCGCCGCCTGCTGTCGTTACGCAGCCGGGAGGAGTATGCGGATTTGCTTTTGTCGGCATCTTGCCACAATGCCCGGGAGCTGAGGTGGGTGGAGCATTTGGGAGTGGATTTTGCAGTGCTGTCCCCCGTGTTGCCCACAATGAGCCACCCGGACGCCGAGGTGCTGGGTTGGGAGAGGTTCCGGGAGTTGTGTGCGGAGATTTCCGTTCCCGTCTATGCCCTGGGTGGCATGTCGGCGGATTTGTTGGAGCAGAGCTGGGCGCAGGGGGCGCAGGGGATTGCCGGCATTCGCGGATTGTGGCCGGTTTTGTAGCCTGATCAATCTGGGTTCTGTGGCTCTTCTTCCTCATCGCTGAGCCATTCATTCAAATCGATGAGTTGGCAGCGCCTGCTGCAAAATGGCCGCCAGATGGAGGTCTTCTCCCATTTCACCGGCTGGCCGCAGCTGGGGCAGGAGACGGTTGCCGGCGCTTTTTCTGGTGCGTGTGGTTCAGATCGCACAGGTCTTGAGCGCAAAAGGGACATCTTGTTCGGTTTGCTGTGGGTGCTCCCACTGGCTGCTCTCCAGAAAGCGGATGCAGAACCGGTGCTTGCTGCCGCTGATTTCCGCATAGAGCAGGGATGCCGCTTCCACCTTTACCTGGATCAGCTGGATGCCCCGTTTGGAATTCAGGTTTTGCTGGTAAATGCCCCCAACCGCTGTTTGTTCCTGGTAGACATTGCTGCTGCGCAGTAATCCCAGCAGCAATTCCGCCGTTTCCTGCACTGTGCTGATTTCATGCCGCCAGCCATCGAGTTGCATGACTCTTTCCGTATGCGGCAGGTTGAGCCAGTAGTGGAATTGGGGCAAATCGAATTCATAACTGCCGCCAGGTATGGGCGCACGCTGGGAGATGCTGTTGAGAAAGTCGTTTTTTCGCAAGGAGCCGCCAAGCTGCCGGTTGCAGGCGTACAGGCGCTCGGTCATGTGTGTGATGTCGTCCAGCACCTGTTGCAGGCGCACCTGGTCTACTTTTGGGTTGGCGCCGATGGATGCCAGGGATTTTTGTTGCTGATCCAGTTGTTTGATCAGGTCTTTCTTGATGTCCGTGCGGGCGAGTATGCTGCTGATGTCCAGCAATGCCTGTAGCGCAGCCCGGCTCTGCCATTGGCTGCTGCCGGCAAGATGGTATTCGAACTGCTCGAATAAATGGGCGATCCGCAACAGGGTGCGCGTCCGTTCGTTTAATGGGTGTTCGAAAAGAATCGGGTTTTGCAAAGCAGGCATCCGGCCAGTGGCAATGATGTTGGTATTGTCCTCCAGATGGAGGAGAGGTTCAATCTGAACGGCTTCCCAGGGACAGGTAGTGTTCGTGCAGTTTTTCCACCTGCCTGTGCAAATCCTGCAAAGTGCCGGTATTCAGAATAATGTCGTCGGCAATATTCCTGCGGGCTTCCCTGGGAGCCTGGGCGGCGAGAATCCTTTTTGCCTGTTCCTTGCTACCGCCGTCTCTTTGGCATACCCGCTGAATTTGCAAACTTTCCGGGACGTCCAGTAAAAGAACCCGGTCTACCATGGCGTTCAGATTGTTCTCCACCAGTAAAGGGACAACCAATATGGCGTAGGGTTCATTCTTGATTCGGGATAAGCGGCGTTTGGTCTCTGTGCGGATGGCGGGATGGAGAATGGCTTCGAGAGCAGCTTTTGCCGCGGCATCGGTAAAGATATGTTCCCGGAGCAATCTTCGATTGAGGCTGCCATCCGCCAAGAGGAAGCGGGCGCCGAATTGATTCTGAATATCTGCAAGTGCGGGCTTTCCCGGCTCGACCAGCTCCCGGCTGATTTGATCCGTATCGATAACCGGCGCGCCCAGGTGCGCAAAATGATTGCTGACCATGGTTTTGCCGCTGGCGATGCCGCCTGTAAGACCAATCTTGAGCATGGTTGTGGCGGGGCGCCTAGCCGATACCGGCAAATTGCAGGTAGCTTTGGTTGATTTCATCGCCCCAGAGCATGGCGATCCACCCTGCGGCTGCCAGATAGGGGCCAAAAGGAATGGGTATGGCCTTGTCTCTTCCCTGGAACAGGATCATGCCCAGGCCGCTTATCGCGCCAACCGCGGCGGACAACAACAGAATCTGGGGCAGTAACTGCCAGCCCAGCCAGGCGCCGAACAGGGCGAAGAGTTTGAAATCCCCGTAACCCATGCCTTCCTTGCCGGTGATCAGCAAAAACAGGTGAAAGAGAAACCAAAGCGACAAATAGCCCGCCACAGCGCCGTAAATGGCGGATTCGATGTCCGTGAACCAGCCATTGAGGTTCAGCACCAGCCCCAACCAGATCAGGGGCAGTATGAGTACATCCGGCAGCAGTTGCAGCTTGATGTCGATGACGCTCATGGTGATGAGTGACCAGGTCAAAACCAGGGCCGCCAGGGTCTGCCAGGTGAAGCCAAAATGCCAGGCCACGGCTACGGAAAGGATTGCCGAGAGCAGTTCAACCGCAGGGTACTGGATGGAGAGGCGAACGCCACAGGAAGCGCATTTCCCTTTTTGCAGCAACCAGCTGATGACGGGAATGTTTTCCCAAGCCTTTATGCGGTGCCCACAGGAAAGGCATGTGGACGGGGGCGTCATCAGATAGGCCAGGCCAAACCATTTGTTTGGTTGGTAGTTTGTTTCTATCCCCGCCAGCGCATCACAGGCCTCTTTTAATTCTCCCTCCATGCGCTTGGGGAGGCGATAGATGATTACGTTCAGGAAACTTCCTACGGTCAGGCCGAGGAGGAAGGTCAAAGGGTAGAAAATGATTGGTTGAGAAAATACCTCTTCCATCAGATGGCTGCGCCAAGTTTGAAGATAGGTAGGTACATAGCCACCACCAAGCCACCTACCAGGGTACCCAGGACGACCATAATCAGTGGTTCCATCAAACTGCTAAGTGCGTCTACAGCGTTATCTACCTCTTCTTCATAAAAATCAGCCACTTTTCCCAGCATGTCATCCAATGCGCCAGATTCCTCGCCAATGGCTACCATTTGTCTAACCATGTGTGGAAATAGCGGTTGTTGCTCCATTGCCAGACGAAGGGACTGGCCGGTAGCAATATCTTCCCGCATTTCCTTTACGGCGTTGCCATAGACGATACTGCCAGTTGCGCCAGAAACAGATTCCAGGGCTTCAACCATGGGTACGCCTGCAGCGAACATGGTGGATGTGGTGCGTGCGAAGCGCGCTAGTGCAGATTTGTGCATGATTGAGCCAAAAACTGGCATTTTGAGCATGGCTCTATCGACGAGTTCCCGGAACTTCGGTGAACGCTTCCACAAATTCGAGACTAAGATAACTGTTGCTGCGATTCCCAGCAATATTGCCCACCAGTAGTCCTGTATGAAATAGGATAGATCGAGAACAAGTTGGGTAAAAGCAGGTAACTCAGCTCCAAAACTTTCAAATAGTTCAGCAAATATCGGAACGACAAAAATCAGCAAAATCGCTGTAACGACAATGCCTACAACAATTACAGAAGCAGGATAGACCAATGCCTTCTTGATCTTTTTCTTCATTGATTCTGTTTTTTCTTTGTAGGTTGCAATCCGATCCAACAATGTTTCTAATACGCCAGCTTGTTCGCCGGCCTCAACCAGATTGCAGAACAAATCGTCAAAATACAGAGGATGCTTACGCAGGGCATTGGTCAGGGAGGTGCCGCCTTCGATTTCGGCCTTGATGGCCAGTATTAATTCTTGCACTGATGGATTGTTATGCCCTTTTCCCACGATATCCAGCGCCTGCACCAGGGGCACCCCTGCTTTCATCATGGTGGCCAATTGTCGGGAGAACACGGCAATATCGCCCGTTGTGATTTTGGGTTTGCCAAACGAAAGGGTGATCTGTTTCTGCACCTTGATCGGGGTTACGCCTTGCTTGCGCAAATCCGCCCGAACAATTGCATCGTTGGCGGCCCGAAGCTTTCCCTTGATCTTTTTTCCACGCCTGTCGGTTCCCGTCCAGGCGTATTCGTAGGACTTTTCCGCCTTTGGTTTTTTCGCCGCTTTGGTTGCCATGCTCAATTAGTCCTTGGTAATTCGATTAATTTCTTCCAGGCTGGTCAGGCCGTTTTTCACTTTCAACAGGCCCGCCGTCCTCAAATCATAATAATAGCCTTCTTTCAATGCCTGTTCCTTGAGCTGCATAGCATTTCCTTCCTCCAGAATGATTTGGGTAATGCCTTCCGAAATGGGCATGATTTCAAAAATGCCCACGCGTCCCTTGTAACCGTTGTTGCATTTATCACAGCCCACGGCTTTATAGATGGTAAGGCCGGAAGCGACATCTGCTTCTGTGAAGCCTTCCTCGAGCAATGCCTTGCGGGGGAGTTCTTCCGGTTCCTTGCAGTGTTCGCAAAGGCGCCGGCCAAGGCGCTGGGCCATGATGAGGTTCACTGATGAGGCGATGTTGTACGGCGGGATGCCCATATTGGCCAAGCGAGTCAGGGTCTGGGGTGCATCGTTGGTATGCAGGGTGGAGAGCACCATATGACCGGTTTGTGCGGCTTTGACGGCGATTTCGCCCGTCTCCAGATCCCGTATCTCCCCCACCATGATAATGTCCGGGTCCTGACGCAGGAAGGCGCGCAAGGCGTCCGCGAAATGCAGGCCGCTGGCTGTATTGATATTGACCTGGTTGATGCCTTCCACCTGAATTTCCACGGGATCTTCTGCGGTGGAAATATTGATCTCCGGATCATTCAGGATATTCAGGGCCGTGTACAGGGATACGGTTTTACCACTGCCCGTAGGGCCGGTGACCAGAATCATCCCGTAGGGCTTTTTGATCGCTTCCATGAAGAGCTGCTTTTGGTCTTCTTCAAAGCCCAGGGCATCGACGCCGATGGTTGCTGCGGATGCGTCCAGTATGCGTAGAACGACTTTTTCCCCGTACAATGTGGGACAGGTGTTTACGCGGAAATCAATGGATCGATGCTTGGATACCTTAAGCTTGATGCGCCCATCCTGTGGAACCCGCCGCTCGGCGATATTCAACCGGGCCATTACTTTCAGGCGGGAAGAAAGACGCTGGGCAATATTGACCGGCGGAGATGCCTTTTCAAACAGCAAGCCATCCTGGCGGTAGCGTATGCGGAAGCTTTTTTCATAGGGTTCGAAGTGAATGTCCGAGACGCCGCTGTTGATGGCGTCGAGGAGGATCTTGTTTACAAAGCGTACGACCGGAGCCTCATCAATTTCGGTTTGGTCATTGTCATTGGCGTCAGCATCGTCAAAATTGTCGAACTCGATGTTCTCAAGGTTCTCCTCCAGCAGTGCGCCAATTGTTTCTTCCTCGGATTTGGAGGCTTCTTCGAGAGCTACGGCAAGCTTGTCCTCTTCAACCAGGATGATTTCGATGGCGAGACCAGTATTGAACTGGATTTCCTTGATAGCCTCCTGGTTGGTCGGATCGGATGTAGCCAAGAATAGCCGGTTACCCCGTTTGGCCAGAGGAAGCACATGGTGTTTGTTTATCAGGCCTGGTTCTACTTCCCGTAAAGAGAGCGTATCCTTGCTAATGACTTCCAGATCAAGCAATGGCAGACCAAATTCCTGAGAGGCAAGAATGGCGATTTTGCGAGGCCCAACCAACCCGCTGGTGACAACATGGGATATTAGAGGCACGTTTTCTTCCAAGGCCTGTTTTGTAGCGCTAATGGCATCGTCCTTGTCCAGCAAGCCTGCGTTTACCAGGTAGCGAGAAAACCCCTTGAGATTGTCTTGTGTGCCGTCGTTCATATAAACTTGATCATCGCATTGATTGCATGGTGCCTATTTGCCCGGCACCCTGTCGTTACATACCAAATGGTTAGGAGCTTCAGACATGCACCGCTGCGTCGCAGTGCTTGCCAAGGAAGGAATCCTTGCGTGCACATGGCGTCTGGTTCCACTGCATGCCTGAGGCCCTGAATACGACATATATTGTTGCCGGGATAATAATATGTTGGTTCGAGGCTGTATAGCAAATCGCCAATCGAATTTTATGGATGGTTACAAGGGCTTAGAATACAGTTGTTTCCTTTTAAAATCGAGAGCAGATTGTTTTGAAAATGGCAATTTATTGCGTTTGTGAAGTTGCCGGGCTATCCTTTGCTCAATGCGATAATGATGCCACTAATGATAAGAAGGATGCCCACAGCCTGAGCTCCGTTCAAACTTTCCTGAAACAGCCAGGCAGCAGTTGCCGGTACGAGAATAAATGGCAGAGCCACATAAGGATATGCGTAGCTCAGGTCCAGGCGGGTCATTGCCAGGATCCATGCAATGCCACTGAAGAATGTGGTGGCCATTGCGATAATGACCCATGGGCGTAGCAGAAGCTCGAGTATATAGCTGAACTTTTCTGGTAGGCTTTCTGGCATGGGGCCAGCCAGATTGACCTGCCACTTGATGATCAGCTGGCTGACTGCGGCCATCAGTGGTGATGCAAGAGCGAAAAAATGTGCATACAGGAGTTTCATGATGATTTCCTAGCGTATTGAATGCGTACCAAATTTGGTAGGCGCCGGGTGATGTCGTCCATCACCTTCTCCGAGGGATACTGCAGGAACAATATGCCGACTTTTTGGTTCATGGGATCGTCGATGCGGCATCCCTGTTGCCACCAGTACAGTTTATCGATGAGATAAGGGTGCAACTCGGGGTCGATGGTCACACCAGCCACTTCACCAGTCCGCTCCCCCATCACACAATACCGACCGTGGTAGCCTGTCTGCCGGGCTTCGGGAAAGTCATGGCAGTTGTGACCGGCTTCGGCCTTGACAATCCATTCTGCCCAGTCGATTCCTGTGGCGCGGCTGACTGGCGCAGAGTACATGTCGCCGGAACAGCGGCGCGTAATGTCTATGATGACAGCCATATTGGATTGTGCCAGGTACTGTACATGGAAGACACCATCGACCAAATGCAGGGCTTTTGCGATTCGCTCGATGTTGTTGAGCAATCCCGGAAGGTGCGTATTGATCTGATGTGCAGGAGAGGAGGATGCATTTACATAGTACGGGTTGAAATGGGAGAACTCATTGTCGCTGTAGTGAAACACCACTTTTCCATTTACCAGAAAGGTGCTCAGGCTATGTTGTTTTCCTTCAATGTATTTTTCCACCACGATACATTTTTTGCGTGACAGCTGGAAGGCTTGCTCCACGCAATGACGGTATCGTGAAATCTCCGTGACCTTGGCAACTCCTTTGCCACCGGTGAGATCCACGGGTTTGACGATGACTGGGAAATGCAGCCTGTCTATGATCGACAAGGCTTCGTCAAGGGACTGAAGCGGCCACGCCTCCGGCGTGTCTAGTTTGTGTTTCCGGGCGAAATTCTTGAAGGTGTCCTTGGTGTGCAATAGGCGGGTGGTGTTGGCGCTGTCGTGCCCCGGGAAATCGAGTCGTTCACATACCTCTGCCGCTGTAATGATGCCAAAATCGTTGGCGCATGAGCAGATCCGGTCGGCACCCACCTGAAGGGCTACTTCGGTGATGGCATCTGGGTCGGAATAGTCGGCGGATATGTAGCGGTCGGCAAAACGATGGCCGATCAGCTCGGGGGCATTGCCTGTGGTGATCACTTCGTATCCCAAGGATTTTCCGGCCCGTATGAGGGGGATTTCCGAATGGCTGCCATTCAGAATGAGCAGGCGTTTCCGCGTCATGCTTTCTCGTCCGGTCGGCGGTGGCGGGTCCAGATTGTCTTCAGATAGCTATATTCGTCAAAGGCCAGAATGGATTTGTCCTTCCCAATACCGGATTCCTTGATTCCTCCAAAAGGAGCGCTGTTGTCGTCTTCACCGTAGCTGTTGACATGAATGATGCCGGCCTCCAACCGGCGAGATGCATGATAGGCTTCATCCAAGTCGTCAGTCCAGATGGCAGCAGCCAGCCCGAAGCTGGAATCATTGGCGATTTCTATGGATTTTTCCAGAGATGATGAGCTCATCACTGTCAGTACGGGGCCGAATATTTCTTCGCGCCATATTTCGCACTGGGGGTCATCCACCAGAAACACGATTGGTGTAATGAAGATTGCTTGGCGGGGCATTCCATGGGGAGAGGATGCGCTCCATTGGCGCAGGGAACACTGCTGACCACGACGGATATAGGCGACAACCTTTTGCTGTTGGTCATGGCTCACCATGCAACCGACGCGGGTATCCGGCTCCAGGGGATGGCCAGGGGAGAATCTGTCCAGCTCTTGTTGTAGCTGTTCCAGAAAAATGTCCAGTATCCCAGCATCAACTATGGCACGCGATGGTGCCGAGCATATCTGTCCCTGATTGTAGAACATATTGTGTGCTAGGGTGGAAGCCGCCTCTCGAACATGCCTGCAGCGGCTGGTTACAATAAAAGCGCTCTTACCTCCACATTCTAGGGAGACGCGTTTCATATTGGATTGTCCTGCATACTCGAGTATCTTTTTTCCTGTAGCGGATGAACCTGTAAAATAAATGGCCGCTACTTCATCGTGCAGGGCGAGCGCTCTGCCTGCCTCTTCTCCCTTTCCCGTTACAACATTGAATACCCCACGGGGAATGCCGGCCTGCAGAGTAAGTTCTGCCACTCGCAATAATGAATAACTGGATTGTTCGGCTGGTTTTGCCACGATAGTGTTGCCCATGGCAAGTGCTGGCGCTATCTTCCACATTGCTACCACCAGCGGGTCGTTCCATGGGGTAATCAAACCGGTTACCCCAAGGGGCTGTCGCTGGATAATGCCGTTGTGGCCTTCTCGATCTGGAATGGCGTGATCGTAGAGCTTGTCGATGCTTTCAGCGAAGTAACGGGTGGCGGCAATGGCCTTTGGGATCGAATCCTCGAGATAGTTCTGCAGGCAGCGTCCTGTTTCAATGGTATCCATCAGCGCTAGATCCTGGCGGTGTTCTTCCATCAGATCGGCCAGTTTCAGTAGCCTGAGCTTGCGTTCGTGCGGATGCAGATCTGGCCATTCGCGCTTGCAAAAGGCGGCTCGAGCCGTGGCAACTGCATGATTGATGTCGGTGGTGGTGCAGACGGCAAGTGGTGGTAGCTCCCGCCCATCCACAGGGCTGGACTTGCTCATCCAGTGGTCCTCGACGGGATCAATGAAAGTACCATTGATGAATGGTCTGTTGTTGAATTCCAGGGTTTCAAGCAGGGCTTCAGCTGTCTTCCTGTCCATCAATTGATTCCTCTGGGGCAAGATTTAGATGAATCGATCAAACTCTTCCATGCTTTCCGGTTTGTTGCCTTTTTTGATAGAGTCTATCAGTTGGATCACCTGTTCATTGGATTCGTGTCGCAAGCAATGGAATGTACAGTCCCGGGAAGGGTCGAGTCTTTGCATGATGGTTTTGCGAAGCTGGCCATGCCAGAGCTCGTCAAAAGAAAGCAGGCTGGGTTCTCCAATCTTCATGTTAGGCTTGCCACGCCAATATGGGCAGACATAGGCGCCGGAAGGACAGATCAAGGTTCGCAATTCGGCAGCTGGGCACCAATGATAGTTCTTTGGCTGTTCACTTTGCCTGCCAGCCAGTGAAATGTCGAGATTGATGGCTTTCATGATCTTGAAGTTTGGGGTTTCCAGCTCGCCCAGGCGATTGATTTGCTGTCGGGCCTCTTCCATGAGCTTTCTTTCATGGACCACTAGCGCATGATCTACGCCAGCCCTGTACTGGTAGCTGGGTTTTACCTCGAAATAGTCGCAGCCAATTTCCCTGGCCAGCATGGCGGCATCGTAGATCTCGTGAATATTTGAGATCACTCCAGGGCCGTCCATGGGTGTCTGCAGGAGGTAAGAATATCCCATCTTGCCCTTCTTGATTGCGGACAGCCTTCGCATGTTGTCGATGATTTTGTCAAACTTGGAATGTCTTCCCTTGGATGGTCGTAGAACCTGAAAGGTTTCATCGGTAGCTGCATCCATGGATACCCTGGTCCAGCTGGCGTATTCGCCTATGATGGAAAGGTGGCGATGGATCATGGTGCCGTTGGTAGTGATGCCGATGTGAATGTCGTGTTGCCCAAGGTACTCCATGAAGCGTCCTACTGCTGGGTGGGCCAAGGGCTCGCCACCGCCAATGAGGATTACACCCTTGATGCCGTATTTAACGAATTCTTCCCCCAAGCGCATCAGGCGCTCGTCAGAAAAGCGATTACCATTTTGTACGATGTCTTCGCTGATGCAATTGGGGCAGGCGAGGTCGCAGGCTTCTGTGGTATCGAGTTCAACAATTAATGGAGCACTGGTGCCCTGGCGCCAATCCGTGTTTTCAAGCTTGTCGATGACGAAACTCTGCCTGAGTTTCTTCAGCAGATCCATCTTTCTGGGAAGTGTAATGATCCCGGCTTGATTCGCGTCTGCTTCTGTCAATGTACTAGGAATTTGTGATTTCATTGGCGGCATGGTGGTCTCTGTAACTGGGGTTCTGAGGATTTTTGGAGTCCGGGAGTGATTTTGTCAACGATATAAAGGGGCCGGCTTTTTACTTCACCATAGACTTTTCCTATATAGATTCCAACCATTCCTACTACACTCATGAGCATGCCTGAAATGAAGAACATCGAAACCATCACGCTGGTCCAGCCTTCGGGAGCTTTGGAAAAGAAAAGAAATCGTAATATGAGCCAGAGGGCGAAGGCACTGGACAGGAATGAAACGACAAACCCCATTTTTACTGCCAACATCAACGGCTTGGTGGAATGGGATAATATGTGGTCGAGTGCCAAATTGAGCCGTTTGCGAAAATTGTAGGTTGAAGTTCCTCTGGGGCGAGAAGCGTGGGCCACGGGAAGCAATGTGCGGCGAAAACCCACGATGGCCGCCAATAACCCGAAGGAACGATCTCGTTCCCGGTGTTGCAGGATGGCCCGTACTACTTTTCTCGAATATATACCGAAATTGGCGACGCGGTTATCTAGGTTTTGTTCAGACAGGTAGTTGAACAGAACATAGAACAAGCGTGAGGTAAGTTTGATGAAGAAGCTATCTTGGCGGTTCTCCCGAACGGCAACCACCTGATCATAGCCTTCCTGGGCCTTCTGATAGAGCTTGATGATTTCTTCAGGCTGATCCTGGAGGTCACAATCCATTACTACTACCCAGTTTCCTCGTGAGTTGTCCAGTCCCGCAGTTATAGCATAGTGCTGTCCGTGATTTCGTGACAAGCGCAGCCCGTATATCTCGGGGTGTCTGGCAGCGAGCTGTACGATGTGAGTCCATGACTGATCAGGGCTGGCATCATCTACCAGAAGTATTTCATGTTTCCCGGGCAATTCAGCCAGAGTTTGTAGCAACCGTTCGCACAATTCCTCAAGACAATCGGCACAGCCGTATACTGGTATGATTACTGATATTTCCACGTCGCTACTCATGAAGCGTGTTCCAGAATATCCAATGCTGTGGCAATTACCCGCCCCTGCTGTTTTTCCAACCCCAGCCACAATGGCAATCTGACCAAGCGTTGCGCGATATCATCGGTTATGGGCAGGTCGTCCGTGGTACGACCGAATTTTTTTCCTGCTGGTGAACTGTGGAGAGGCACATAATGGAATACGGTTTGTATCCCAGCCTCTGCCATCCGGGCGATGAAATGATCCCGCGCTTGCAAATCTGATAACAACAAATAATACATGTGTGCGTTGTGTTTGCAATCAGCAGGAACCACAGGACGTCGCAACATTCCTTTTGCTTCCAGAGCGGAAAAACCACTGTGATAGGTGTCCCACATCTTCAGGCGCGCGTTGGTGATGGAAACAGCTTCCTCCATCTGTGCGTGGAGAAATGCAGCAATCAATTCGGAAGGTAGAAAGGAAGAGCCCATGTCTATCCAAGTATATTTGTCTTCAAGGCCTTGAAAAAATCTGCTTCGATTGGTGCCTTTCTCCCATGCAATATCGGTTGCTTCCTTCATGGAAGCATCGTTGACCAACAGGGCTCCACCTTCACCTGAGATAATATTTTTGGTTTCGTGAAAGGAAAGTGCGCCGAGGTGGCCAATGCTTCCCAGGGCGCGCCCCTTGTAGGAAGACATCAGCCCTTGGGCGGCATCCTCGATTACCAGAATATCGTGATGCCTGGCGATATCCATGATGCATTCCATTTCGCAGCTGATGCCGGCGTAATGGACTGGTACTATGGCTCGGGTGCGAGGTGTGATGGCCTGTTCTATCAGGTTTTCATCGATATTCAGCGTGTCTTCCCGAATGTCAATGAAGACGGGTATGGCGCCACGAAGAACAAAAGCATTGGCGGTGGACACGAAGGTGTAGGAGGGCAAAATAACTTCATCGCCCGGTCCGATTCGTGCCAGTAAGGAAGACATTTCCAATGCTGCAGTGCAGGAATGGGTGAGCCGAGCAAGATGTGCGCCGGTCATGTTTTGCAGCCATTTCTGGCAATGTTTGGTAAAGTGTCCGCCTCCGGCCAGGTGCCCCTGATGGTGGGCCTGGGCGATATACCACAATTCTTTGCCCACCATGAATGGTTTGTTGAAAGGGATGTGATTCATGTCGGGCTACTGAATGATCTTTCTGGGAATGAACTTGCCTGGGCTGTCGTATTGTCCCTTGTTCATCGCATGAGCTGTTTCTGCAATGAAACGTAGGTGCTCAGGAATACTATCTTCGTGTTTCAGGATGAAAGCGGTAATTCTCTTCCAGGTAAGGTCATCGGTGGGAGGGTTGGTGTCAACATGATCGGTAGCGTACTGGCGATAATACCAGTCGGCGAGCGCCATGTTGTAGAGGTCGTTCATGGTTTTGTTGTTGCCGATGGTTCGGTATGCTTTTAGAGCCCAGTGACGCATGGCGCCGTAGTTTCCTGTCTCTAGTGACTCGGCTGCCAGTAACATATAGATTTCATAGGCCCGGCCTTTGTTCTTGAAGTGAGTATTGTCTTGGTCGAACAAGGCTGCGGCTTCCATGTAATTTTTTGAGGAAAGCGCTTTATATCCTTTGAGCGTGTCTCGCATTTCCTTGATAAATGCACCTTGTATACCGCAGTTTTCCGAGAGGTTGTTATTCGCGATATTTGTGAGTTTTTCGGCAAAATTCAGGTCATCCAGCAATAAAGCATTGAGGAATGCGGTAGCAATGGCGTTTTGATCATACATGTTCTCCACCTTTGGGGAAATGACTGTAGCAGAGTTATTGCTGGAGTTTGGGACAAAAACTCCTCCCTTGGGACCCAGGAAAGCAAGGTGCCAGTCTTTCGATTTGATGAACCATTGAAATGGACTCAATTTGCTGTAGTTGATTAGCCAATAATCTGCTGGATACCTGGATACGAAGTCTGCAATTCCTACGCCATCAGTAAAGCGAAAGTATTGATCTATCCATGCATCATATGGGAAGGCACGTGGATCGATCATGACTTTCTTTTCTGGCCAGAAGCGAAAGACTAGTACGCCGCCGTCGCTATAAATATTGCCAATGTTCTCCCCGTCAAGATGTTTTTCAATGTAGTCGGCTTCTGTCCATACGGAATTGCTGGATGGGTCAAGCATCTGGGATACTCGTTGCGCGGGGGCCGTAATGATACAATCATATGCTGACCATGTTCGCCATCCGATGAATAGCAATGTAATAACACTAAAGGCAGTGACCAGGATGTTGGCTTTCAGATGTTTAGGCCAAGCCCAGGAGTGTTCCTTTTTTGCCAACAAATCCAACCCGGCAAACATAAAAACAGGCCCTAAAAAATGCACCACGCGGATCATTTGGACGAAAAGCAAACAATAGGCGAGAAAAGATAGGATGCTTACCCAGTCAGGATGCCGCTCCTTAAGCTTTTGCCACTGCAAAAAAACAAAGATCAGCATGGCGATTATCAAGTAGTCCAGCAAATGATAAGGAGCGGCATTGAATATATAGGTAGGCAGGTAGTCGCTAATCTTGTTCATGCCTGTTACGGATTGGTTCAGGGTATTCTGAATGATATCCAGAGGTAAGAGGTATCCGTATGGGTTTGCCAGCAATGCGGGAAAGCACAGAAAAAATGCGATGAATAGATGCTTTCTGAGTTTCCTAGGTAATGCTTCTTTGGGGCTGAATCTGGCGTTCATGAGTTCGCCGACGATCACCGTGGCGAAGAAAGGCGCCACCAGAAAGAAACCGCCATGCAGATTTACCCAGAGCACCAATA
>JAMOMB010000190.1 GCA_027068795.1 Sedimenticola sp.
GGTGCGACGGGCCTTGATCGGCCAGCTCGACGGCGAGCCTGACGAGGCGGAATTCGAAAAGGCCTATCCCCTGTTCTTGGCGCTGTACGCGGAAAACACCTCCAAGCGCTCGCATCTCTACCCTGGCGTGGAAGAGGGTCTGGCCTGGTTGCAGGGCGCGGGCTATCCCCTGGGCTGCGTCACCAACAAGGCCGAGCAGTTCACCCTGCCGTTGCTGCAGGATCTGGGCATCTATGATTATTTCGGCATCGTTGTGGCGGGTGACACCTTGCCGGTGAAAAAACCCGACCCCACCCCCCTGCTGTATGCGGCCGAGTTTTTTGGCGCCGCGCCAGAGCAGTCGCTGATGATTGGCGATTCCAGGAGCGACGTTACCGCCGCCCGCGCCGCCGGATTTCGCATCATTTGCATGAGCTATGGTTATAACCACGGAGAGGATATCCGCAACTATGAGCCGGATGCGGTAATCGATACCATGACGGAGCTGGAGGCCATTCTGCCAGCGCCAAATTATTAACCCGGCAACGAACTGTGTTATTCTCAGGACGCCAGACGTGCAGCCGGTTTTGTTTTATCTTTGATGCTTCCTATGGCTTGAACCTTTTTGCGACAGAATCATGACCGACACAATGAAGAGACACCAAGGGCGATGGCGCAGCTGAGCATTCAGTTGCGTTGTTCTGTTTGTGTTTCAATTTTGTGGAGAAAGTCATGACCCCTGAAAAATTTGACGCCCTGGTTTCCCGGGGCTACAACCGCATCCCCGTGGTTTGCGAGGTGCTTGCGGATCTCGACACCCCCCTGAGCGTATATCTGAAACTGGTGGATGGCCCTTATGGCTATCTGTTCGAGTCGGTGCAGGGCGGCGAGAAATGGGGCCGTTACTCCATCATCGGCCTGCCCTGCCGCACCCAGCTGCGGGTATGCCGGCGCCAGGTCACCATCACCCGGGATGGCGAGGTGGTGGAAACCGCCGAGGCGCCCGATCCCCTGGCCTTCATCGAGGAATTCCAGGCCAGATACAAGGTGCCGGAGTTACCCGGCCTGCCCCGCTTCAGCGGCGGATTGGTGGGGTATTTCGGCTATGACACCGTAGGTTATATCGAACCGCGGCTGTACCGCGAAGACAAGGCCGATCCCCTGGAGACGCCGGACATCCTGCTCATGGTGTCAGACGAGGTGGTGGTGTTCGACAACCTGGCCGGGCGCATGTTCATCATCGTTCATGCCAACCCCGAGCAGGGTGAC
>JAMOMB010000191.1 GCA_027068795.1 Sedimenticola sp.
CAAGCCAGTATGCCGCGATGGAAAGCAGCAGCAGGAAAAGAAAAAGAACCACGGGATTCACAGTCACATCACAAGCCGCACCAGGCGGGAAAATGGCAACATGGCGAACAGCGCCGCCCCGGGCCGGGGACGGCTGGAACAGCACCAGTTCTTCATCCGGTCAAAGCTGCATTGGGATCAATTGTGTCGCAGCCTGGTGGAATTTTTTACGTTCTTCCACAGGCATGGGAATCAGTCCCTTGTCCACCAGATAGCCCTCATCCCCCCAGGCCCTGTCACTGGTAAATTCCGCCAGGAACGCCTTGATGCCGGGAATCTTTCCCACATGGGCTTTCTTTACATACATGTAGAGAGGCCGGGAAACCGGATAGTCTCCGTTGGCAATGCGTTCGAATTCCGGCGCCACGCCATCGACCAGGGAGCCTTGAATCTGATCTTCGTTTTGCTCCAGGTAGCTATAGCCGAACACGCCCAGCGCCTTGGGGTTGGCTTCGAGCTTCTGCACGATCAGGTTGTCGTTTTCACCTGCTTCAATATACTTTCCGTCCTCGCGCACACCATGGCAAATGGCCTTGTATTCGCTCTTCAGCTGTTTGGCGAGCTGCTTGTCGCCAGCCTTCCTGGCTTTCCCGGAGTCATTCTTGATCTGTTTGATCCAGGCAAACTGCTTGCAGCCTCCTTCCATGGCCAGCTCGGCAAAGGCATCGCGGGTTCCGGAGGTCGGGGGCGGCCCCAGCACTTCGATCTCGAAAGCGGGAAGCGCCGGGTTCACCTCATTCCAGGTGGAATAGGGGTTGGGAACCAGTTTGCCGGATTCCGGATTCCCCGGATCGGGGACATCCTTGGCCAGAGCAAGGAAAATGTCCTTGCGGCTCAGGTTGAACCGGGGCGCTTTCCTGGAGTTGGCGATGGCGATGCCATCATAGCCAACCTTGACCTCTATCACTTCCTTTACGCCGTTCGCACGGCATTTCTCCAGCTCTGATTTCTTCATGCGCCTGGAAGCATTGGTGATATCCGGATGCCTGACGCCAACCCCCTGGCAGAACAGTTTCATGCCGCCACCAGAGCCCGTAGACTCGATCTTGGGCGTCTTGAATTTACTGCTTTTTCCGAACCGCTCCGCCACCACCGTGGCGAATGGATACACTGTGGACGAACCTACTACATAGATATAATCCCGGTTCCCTGCAGCCGCGCTTCCCGCGGCAAGAACCAGACTCATGGCTAT
>JAMOMB010000192.1 GCA_027068795.1 Sedimenticola sp.
CCAGCGGCGTCATCCAGTAGTGTATATCACTTCCCGCAAATTCCTGCTTCAGCCGTTGCAACAATTCACAGGCGCTCTTCTGCGGCATGTGGGTCTGTATCATCCAGCCGCGCCGGTAACCCGCCACCTTTTCCGCGGCGCTCATGGTGTGTTCCGAGCCGCCGTGGCCATTCACCGGCAGGCTGATGAAGCCGGCCACTTCCGGCTGTTCCAGCAACCAGTCCACCAGCATGTCCGACAGGGCGGGGGGCAACACCAGGGAGAGCAGGGCTTCGCCCCCTTCTTCCTGGTGCTTCTCGAGTTTGTTCATGTTCATGAGGCATGCTCCTGGGAAACCGGACCAAAGGCAAAGCGCCGGTAGAGAATAGGCAACAGGATAAGCGTCAGCAAGGTTGCCGAAATCAAGCCGCCGATCACCACGATGGCCAGGGGGCGTTGTATCTCGGAACCCGGCCCCGTGGCAAACAGCAGGGGCACCAGGCCGAACGCGGCGATGCTGGCGGTCATGAGTACCGGTCGCAGCCGTCTCCTGGCCCCTTCCACCACTACTTCCTGCAAAGACTTGCCCATGGCGTGAAGCTGGTTGAAATAGGTAACCATTACCACGCCGTTGAGCACCGCGATGCCAAGCAGGGCGATAAAGCCTACCGAGGCGGGTACGGAGAGGTATTCGCCTGTGAGCCACAGGCCCACGATGCCGCCAATCATGGCAAAGGGAATATTACTCAGCACCAGAACCGCCTGGCGCGCCGAGCGGAAGGTGGAGAACAGGATAAGGAAGATCAAGCCAATGGCCACCGGCACCACGATGGAAAGGCGCTGGGCGGCGCGCTGCTGGTTCTCGAACTCGCCGCCCCACTCCAGGTAAAAGCCCGTGGGCAATTTCACCTGTTCGGCCACCTGTTGCTTGGCGTCTTCCACAAAACTCACCAGATCGCGGCCTGAGACATTGGCGATGACCACGGACATGCGTTTGCCCTTCTCACGCTGCACCGAGACCGGGCCTTCGATGCGCTCCATGCTCACCAGGCTGGACAGGGCCACGCGGCGGCCATCCGGAAGAGCCAGGTGCAGACCAGCGAAGGTGGCGGAGGAATTGCGCAGATTCTCCGGACCCTTGATCACCAGGGGTATGCGGCGGGTGCCCTCATAGACGGTGCCCAGGTGCAGCCCCTCGATCTGGGCGCGCAGGGTATCTTCCAGGGTCTCCACATCCAGCCCCAGACGGCCGGCAGCCAGGCGATCCACCACCAGGCGGAAATACTGGGCGCCCTCGTTGCGCGGGGTGTAGACGTCCGAGGCGCCATTGACCTGTTGAATCACCTTTACCACTGCATCGGCGGTACGGTTCAGATCATCCTGGTTCTCGCCAAAAATCTTGATCGCCAGGTCGCCACGCACCCCGGTGAGCATTTCCGAAACCCGCATCTCTATGGGTTGGGTAAAGGCATAGGCGACGCCGGGGAAGTCCGCCAGCACGGTGCGGATCTTCTCCTTGAGAGCTTCCTTGTCCGGCACCGTCCATTCCTCGATGGGCTTGAGCACCAGGAAACTGTCGGTTTCATTGAGCCCCATGGGATCCAGCCCCAGCTCGTCCGAGCCGGTACGGGCGATCACCGAAACCACTTCCGGCACCCGTTCGATCAACTCACGCTGAAACGCCATATCGATTTGCAGCGACTGTTGCAGATTGATGGAGGGCAGTTTCTCCAGTTGCACAATGAGATCCCCCTCGTCCATGGTGGGCATGAAGGTCTTGCCCACCTGGGTATAGAGGAAGCCCGCCCCCAGCAGCACCGCCAGGGCCACGCTCACCACCAGCTTTACATGGTTCAGGCTCCAGGCCAGCACCGGGGTGTAGACCTTCTGCAACAGGCGCACCAGCAGAGGATCTTCATGGGACACCTTGCCCAGAAGATAGGAGGCAAACACCGGAATCACCGTCAGGGACAGCAACAGCGAGCCGGAGAGCGCAAACACAATGGTGAGGGCTACCGGAATAAAGAGCTTGCCTTCCAGTCCCTGCAAAGTAAGCAGCGGCAGGAAGACGATGATGATGATCAGGATGCCCGCGGTCATGGGCACCGCCACTTCCCGCGCCGCCCGGTAGATCAAATGCATGCGCGGCAGGCGGCTTTCACCCTTGCGCGCCAGGTGCGTAATGATGTTTTCCACCACCACCACCGCAGCGTCCACCAGCATACCGATAGCAATGGCCAGCCCGCCCAAGGACATGAGATTGGCGGACATGCCAAATTGCTGCATGAGAATAAAGGTCACCAGGGCGGCCAGGGGCAACACCAGAGCCACGGTAAGGGCGGCGCGCAGGTTGCCGAGAAACAGCAACAACAGGATGATCACCAGTACAATGGCTTCTCCCAGGGCCTTGGTCACGGTTCCCACAGCCTGGGAGACCAGCTTGCCGCGGTCGTAGAAGACATTGATCACCACGCCTTCGGGAAGCCCCGGAGCCAGTTCCTCCAACTTGGCCCGCACCCCTTTCACCAGCTCATTGGCGTTGGCGCCGCGCAACCCCAGCACCAGCCCCTGCACAGCTTCACCCTTGCCGTCCTTGGTGACGGCGCCATAACGGGTAAGAGAGCCGATACGCACTTCCGCCACGTCATTCAAGCGCACCGGCTGGACAGGATCAGGACGCACCACGATATTGCGGATATCTTCCAGATTGGTGATGGCGCCCTCGGTGCGCACCACCAGCACTTCTTCGCCATCATTGAGGCGTCCGGCGCCATCATTGCGGTTGTTGTTCTCCAGCGCTTCGCGCAATTGCATCAGGCTGATGCCCCGGGCCGTCATGCGCGCATTGTCCGGCACCACTTCAAAGGTGCGCACCAGACCACCCAGGGAGTTGACATCCGCCACGCCCGGCACGGTGCGCAAGGCGGGACGGATCACCCAGTCGAGGAGGTCACGCCGCGCCCGCAGATCGAGATCGCCGCCATCCAGGGAGAACATGAACATTTCCCCAAGGGGCGTGGTCAGCGGCGCAATACCGCCGTTCACATCCGCAGGCAGGTCGCCCCAGATGCCGGAGAGACGCTCGGCCACCTGCTGCCGCGCCCAGTACACATCCGTGCCTTCCTCGAAATCCACGGTGATGTCGGTAAGGGCGTATTTGGTGATGGAGCGCAACATGCTCATGTTGGGGATGCCGAGCATCTCCACCTCCACCGGCGCAGTGATGCGCGATTCCACCTCTTCCGGCGTCATGCCGGGAGCCTTGATGATGATCTTCACCTGGGTGGTGGAAACATCGGGAAAGGCGTCGATGGGGGTCTTCTGGAAAGCCATCCAGCCACCACCGGCAAGAAGCGCCACCACCAACAGCATCAGCAGCCGCTGGGTAAGAGCAAACTGTATCAGACGGGACAGCATCAACCTTCTCCTTCGAGCCAGGCGGCCTTGAGGGCGGCGGTGCCGCTGACAGCCACCTTGTCTCCCGGCTTGAGTTCACCTTTGATGATGAGCGCATCGGATTCCTCGGCGCTGACGGTAACCGCCACCGGCAGGAAACCGCCCTCCTTCTCCACCAGCACCCAGGTTTTTCCTTCCACCCGCAGCAGCGCCTGACGAGGTACGCGCCAGGAGCTTTCATCGCCCATCTGGGCAAGCTGCGCCTCCACGAACTGCCCAGGCCGCAACGACCTTTCCGGGTTGGAGACTTCAGCGCGCACCAGCACGCCCTGGTCCTTGCTGTGAATCATGCTGCCAATGGTAATCACCCGCCCTTCGGTCTTCGGCTTTTCCACCCTGACCGCGGTTCCCACAGTTACCGTATCCAGCTTTTCCAGGGGAACATGGATTTCCAGCCACAGGGGATCGAGCTGCCCGATCCGGTAGATGGGGCTTGCGACCTCTACCCTTTGTCCCGGCATGGCCAGTTGCTCCAGCACCATTCCATCCATGGGCGCGCGCACCTGCAGATTGGCGGTGAGCTTATGTTCTTTTTCCAACTCCTTGATGGCGGCTTTATCCATGCCGGCCAGCAACAGCGCCTGCCGGCGCTGATCCACTTCCGTGCGCGTCTGGGTATAGCGCGCACGGGTTTCAAGGAAGCGACGCTCGGCAATAATGCCCTCGGCCTTCAACTGTTCATCCCGGTTCAGCCCGGCCCGGGCCAGTCCCAGACGACTCAGGGCTTCGAGGTAGAGCCTCTGCTCCTCCACCAGTTTCGGACTCTGGATGACGGCAAGCAGTTGTCCCTTGCGCACAGGTTCGCCTTCCGCCACCTGCAAGCGGGTAAGCAAACCCTCCTGGGGAGCGCTGATTACCATCAGTTGGGCATTGGGCACCCGCACCTTGGCCGGATAGGCGCTGTCCCAGGCCCGGGAAACCGGTTCCACAGCGATGGTGCGAATACCCAGCGCCTCTTGTTGTCCCGGGTCGATCTTCACCAGGGGAGCGGCATGGAGATTGGTTGCCAGCAGCAACGCCAGGCCAAGCAGGATTTTGTTCATTGCGGGATCACTCCAAGTAAATGATTTTTTTGTGTCATGGCATATTGTCTTTCCAACTGGCGAACTTCCAGATCCCTGGCCGCCGCCGCTGCCTGTTGCCGGGCCAGCAGCAGCTGGTACAGATCCATTTCACCCAGTTCAAAAGCGCGCTGGGACAGTTGCAGGCGCGCATGAGCAAACTCATTTTTCTGTTGCGCCAGCGCCAGCAACTGGCTTGCTTTGTGCAATTCCTGTTCCGCATTGGCGATACGCAGCTCCAGCTGCCGTTTCAACAATGCAGCTTCCGCCTCCGCACCAGTCAATTCGGCTTCCGCTTCGGCAATAGCCGGCGCCGCATGGGAACGGGTGCCCAGAGGCACGCTCAGTTCGATGCCCAGTGAATCCGTATACGCCTCATTGCGGGCGCCCCGGTCACGCTTGGCATAGAACGACACCACCGGCGCAGCACGGCGCTGCATGCGGGTGTCATTGACCCTGGCCTGCGCGGTTTGCGCCTGGGCCAGTACCGCCCGCAGCTGGGGGTGCCGGATGAGCTCTGGCGCGCCTTCCGCTTGTGCAAACCGTTGCAGATCTTCCGGCAGCTCCTGCAAACCAGTGTAGTTTTTCCAGGACAGCTCTGCCTGTTGCTGGCCGTTGAGTGCTTCCTGGTAGACCGCCTCGGTTTCAACCACATCCTGTTGCGCCAGCAGCAGGTCATTGCGGGTCAACTCACCGGCTTCGAAGCGATGGATCACATCCTTTTCCAGCGCCCGCGCCGCGGCCCATTGTTTCAGGGCCTGTTTGACCCCCGCCTGGGCGATACGCAGCCGCCAGGCGCGATCCAGCACCTCACCCGCCACTTCCCAGGTAAGGCGCGACAGCTCCAGCTCCGCCTGGGTCGCCAGGTTGTCTGCAATCTGCCGCCGTGCTTCACGCTGGCCTGGCAGCCACACCGGCAGGGAAACACCGGCCACATATTCCCCATAGCCAAAATCACTGCCAAGGGAATCACCCGCCGCGGAAAGATTGACCGACGGGTCGCCGCCGAAAAGGCTTTCCGCCTGCTGGCGATACCCCGATTCCACCTTGCGCAAGGCCTGGTGCAAGGGGTATTGCGGATGCCGCTCGACGGCAGCCTGCACGGTTTCCGCCAGACTGGCCGCCCTGGCCACGGGCATCATCGCCAGCAGCAGCAAGGTAGTACAGGTAACACGTCCTATGAATCCATTGTTCATCAGCACTCTCATTCGTGGGACTCCAGATGGCGGGCAAGTATACCGGCGCTTCCTGAAACCAAGCTGAACAGAAAACCCCGGATTCAGCTTGGTTTCATCTGCAGGCTTTAGTCTTGGCGGCAATGCTGATTACAAACAGACCTGAATCATGATGCGCTATGCCATTACCGGCACACTGCTGCTGGCGCTGCTTCTGGTGCTGGCCACCTTATGGATGGCCGACCGGGAATGGAGAGATTATGAACACGGCAACGATGAGGTTCCACAACTGGAAACGCTGGCGGGAGACAGGGCTTCTGCAGGGCCGCTTCCATTGCAGGAAATCATCCAGCGACTGCGCTTGCCGGAAGACACCCGCATCCTGGAAATCGAGCAGGAACATTCCGGCCACAGCATGCATTACGACATTGAACTGGTCACAGCCGGGGGCAGGATTTACAAGCTGTCCGTGGATCCCTACACTGCCAAGATCATTGAAACGGAGGAGGCCTATGAGACTGCTGCTGGTGGAAGATGACAGGACGCTTGTAGAAGATCTTACGCCGGAGCTGCGCCAGGCAGGCTATGCGGTGGACCTGGCAACCGACGGGCAGGAGGCGCTGTTTCTGGGCGAAACCGAAAGCTACGACCTGGTGGTGCTCGATCTCGGGCTGCCTGTCATGAACGGC
>JAMOMB010000193.1 GCA_027068795.1 Sedimenticola sp.
GGCGATCTGTCATTGACCAAGGTTGCCAAGGCGGTGAAATCGGCTGTGGGGGTGGAAATGCCTGCGCAGCGCGGGATCAACCTGAAAGACGGCAAGGGGGCGGCATGGATGTCGCCGGATGAATTGCTGTTGATGGTGACCTATCAGGACGCCGGGGCAACCGTAGCCAAATTGCAAAAAGCGCTGGGCGCGACCCATTCGCTGGTGGTCAATGTCTCGGACGCCCGCGCGGTGTTTACCCTGACCGGCGAGCGGGTGCGCGAAGTGGTGGCAAAGCTGTCGCCGGTGGATATGGGCACCTTCCCGATGGGCGAAATCCGCCGCACACGGCTGGCGCAGGTGCCCGCGGCGTTCTGGATGTCGGGGGATGATGAAATCACGCTGGTGGTGTTCCGCAGCGTGGCGCAATACGCATTTGACCTGCTGACAACAGCAGCGGCCAAGGGCGGCGAGGTCGGGGTCTATTAACCCGTTCATACCACCTACAGGTGAATTTACTGTTTCTCGGACAGGGGATACTTCATAGCTGTCTGGAATGACTGCTATAGGTGGACGGGATGCGGAAATTTTTCAATGGTGGATACGGTCTGGCCAAAACCTATTGGTTCGGGGTGTTCGGTGCCGGAGCCATTATTAAGATAGCATTCAAATACATCAACAAAGGCTATCTGACCTCCCAGAGTGATCTGGATTTCGCCCGGATGGAAATGTTTCACGACGTTTTTCTGGTGCTGGTTTGTATCTATATGTTGCTGATGGTGCGGGCGATGATCAAAGCCGGTTTCGATGACCGGCACCCAGGAGGGTGGGGCTGGTTGGGAATTGGACTGACGATATCCTCGACCGTTTTTACCCTCTATGTGGCTGTTACAGTTCTATTCCCCTCCACTGTTACGCCCAGACTGATGCTGGAATTGGAGATACGCCAATTAAACAGACAATTGCCCCAAGATATGGGAAACGGTTTAGTAATGAAGAAGGCTGAGATCCTGGGCGATAATCTGATTTACTATATCGAAATGAACGGCGAGATTGATGCCGTTGTCAATAATGTTATGGAAAAACCAATGCTTGATACACCTGAAGGCCAGGGCGCATGCGTGGATTTCCAAGGAGCATTCAAGGGAGGGATCAACAGCATTGTTTACGACTTTTCCTTTGACAACGGTAGCGCCCAGCAGGTGATAAAGGGTGCCGATTGTCTGGACTGGCTGGAA
>JAMOMB010000194.1 GCA_027068795.1 Sedimenticola sp.
AGCTGGGATTCCGCGGAAAGGGGAAGGCGGTGCAGGAGGCCTTGCAGCGCCTGCAACAGGAGCTGGAGCAGGCGGGGATTGCCTATTCCGATGCGGCGCTAACCCGAATGTTTCACCAACAAGAATAGGAAATCCTCCGGCTTTGCCGGGAGATAGCAGGAGTTTGATGGATCCGGGAGTCCATTGGAAAACTCCCAGTCGTGAGCCGCCAAGCACACCACAAAGGAGAAACCGATGGACGAATGCAAGAGTTTAAGCCGCTCTCGTTGGGAGTGTAAGTATCATGTAGTTCTTATTCCGAAATGCCGAAGGAAGACGTTATAAACCCGCGTAATACAATCAAAATGGGCTTCAGAATAGGGGATGGTGGCTTTATGAAGCATTCGTAGTTATACCTGCCATTTCCCGCGCCCCGACTGGGTGTTGCCGGATTGATGCGCATTGGACTCGGGGCGGTTGTCACTGGCATACACGAGGCGGTGTGCCAGTCCTTGGGTGATGAATGTCCAAGCATGGTCGGCGTTTTCGATGAAGTTCAGTCCCAGGCGGCACAGGCTGGCCCGGGATGGCTGTCGGGGGGCATTCGATGAGCCGCTGATCATTCAGGTGTTGCCCTTCCCCTTGAATTGGCGGGTGGCCACCCTCATGTCCTTTGCATTCACAGAAAAGGAGCACAGGATGGATATCCGGTTTTCATACAGAAAGATCGACAAGAACGAGAAGAAGATACTCCGGGAAACTGTCGGGGAGGCGGCGGCCGCCCTGCAAGGCATACTGGGCGGTTTCGATACTGATGTCACGGAACTGGAAGGCGTGGTGGAACGTCATGCGAACCGGGCCCTATACAGGGCGCGCTTGAAGCTGCACCTGCCAGGCAAGACCCTGGTGGCCCTGGAAGAAGCCGGTGATGGCAATGCCGCGATACGGCAGGCGTTCTCAGAGCTGCGGCGGCAGGTCGAGCGTTTCAAGCACCTGGCCAAAAACGACTATCTGTGGAAGCGTCCCAGGCGCCGTGCGGAACTCCGCAGCAAACTGGCCGGAAACGACGATGGCAGGGAGCAACGCAAGGCCTATGTGGCGCTGGTGCAGCCCCATTTGCCCGAACTCTACCATTTCATCCGGCGGGAACTTGCCTATCGTCAATCCCTGGGCGACCTGTCCCCCGCAGATATCCGGGCAGACGAGGTGCTGGATGCCGTCGTTGCCAGAGGTTTCGATACTTTCAGTAACAGGCCCCGGCACCTGGAAATCCTGCCCTGGTTAACAGGAATGGCTCTGGCTATCCTCCAGGAGGAAGTCGAAGCGCACCGTATTCGTGAGCGCCGCATTTCCATGGAAGCGTTCGCGCCGACAGATGCCATGGACATCAGTGACGATGAAGATACCCGGATGTATGAATTCTATCAGCCAGATGAAGTCATCCGCATGGAAGATATCATTCCCGACCCGGAAAGCGACGATCCGGAACAAGTGGCGGCAATGCGGGAACGCAGTCTCCTGGTGCACGGCATCCTTGCGCTCCTGCCTCCCATGTGGCGCCAGACCCTGGTGCTCACGGATGTGCATGGCATGCAGGAATCCGAGCTGGCGGAAATTCTCGAACAGACGCCTGAGCAGTTGCAGCGGCTGCGGTCTTGCGCCGAGGCGTTCATGCGCGAATGGCTGAGTCAGCACATGGCAGGGGAAGAGCTGGATCAGCTCAGTACCGCAAGGCTGCTGGGAACGCCTTTGCGGGAACCGCTGCCGGAGGAGCTGCAGAGCGAGGTCCTGAAAACGATCCTGCCATTGGAGTGATTTCCTTCATGGCCGCAGTAGCCACCGCATAACATGTTGGGTGGGGACAGTATGCGAGCATGCAGAACGGGCATGGAGTAAGAAACGCTTACTTTCTGACGAATTCATACAGGGATTTTGGTTATCCATACTCATCTTGTGCCATTATGAGAACAGTCAATGAAATACAGGATCATTCAACATGAACCAGAATAATTTTTCCCTGGGCGCAAAGCCCAAGGCCGATATCGAAATCGGCAAGACCAGCAACCCCAAGTTCTGGCAGAGCCCGGGCTTCAATTTCATCATGTACCTGCTGTTCATCTTCCTGTCTTTCCAGGTCTGGCAGGGCTATGACCAGGCGAAACAGATCGAAATCCCCTACTCCGAGTTCCTGCAACATGTGAAGAACAAGGAAGTGAAAGAGGCCGTGGTTACGGAAAAGGTCATCTACGGCACCCTCACGGTACAGGACGAAAAAACCCAGAAACCCAAAAAATTTATTACCACCCCCCTGTGGAACCTGGATCTGGCCACCCTGTTGGAGGAAAACGGCGTCAAGTATGTGTACCGGCGCAGCAGCAACTGGCTGGGCAATTTCCTCATGAATTGGGTGCTGCCCTTCAGCCTGCTGTTCCTGCTCTGGGGATGGATGGCCCAGCGCATGGGAAACATGAGCCGGGGATTCCTCAACATCGGCAACAAGGTGCATATCCATCCCGATTCCCTGCCCAAGGTGACCTTCGATGACGTGGCGGGCAACGAGGAAGCCAAGGAAGAGCTGCGCGAGACCATCGAGTTCCTGAAGAACCCGCAAAAGATCCAGCGCCTGGGCGGGCGCATGCCCAAGGGGGTGCTGCTGGTGGGGCCGCCGGGCACGGGCAAGACCCTCATGGCCCGGGCCGTGGCCGGGGAAGCCGGCGTGCCCTTCTTCAACATCAGCGGTTCCGAATTCATCGAGATGTTCGTGGGCGTGGGCGCCGCCCGGGTGCGGGAAATGTTTGAACAGGCCCGGGAAAAGGCGCCCTGCATCATCTTCATCGACGAACTGGATGCCATTGGCCGGGCCCGGGGCGCGGGGCCCGTCATGGGCGGCCATGACGAGCGGGAACAGACCCTCAACCAGTTGCTCACGGAAATGGATGGTTTCGACCCGTCCACCGGTGTGGTGGTCATGGCGGCCACCAACCGCCCAGAGATCCTGGACAAGGCCCTGCTGCGCGCGGGGCGCTTCGACCGCCAGATCCTAGTGGACAAGCCGGATCTCGACGCCCGGGAGCAGATCCTACGCCTGCATGCGCGCAAGCTGAAGCTGGCGGCGGATGTGGATCTGCGCGTGGTGGCCCAGCGCACGCCCGGTTTCGTGGGCGCCGACCTGGAGAACATCTGCAACGAGGCGGCCATCCGCGCCGTACGCGAGAACCACGACCAGGTGACCATGAAGGACTTCGAGGCGGCCATCGACCGGGTCATCGCCGGGCCGGAGAAGAAACACCGCGCCCTCAACGCCGATGACCGTCACCGGGTCGCCTTTCACGAATCCGGTCATGCCCTGGTGGCGGAAACCGTACCCACGGGAGAACCCGTGCACAAGGTATCCATCATTCCCCGGGGGGTGGCGGCCCTGGGCTATACCCTGCAGTTGCCGGTGGAAGAAAAATTCCTCTCTACCGAACCGGAACTCAAGGATCAGCTGGCCATCCTCCTGGGCGGCCGGGTGGCGGAGGAAATCGTGTTTGGCGAAGCCTCCAGCGGCGCCTCCAACGACCTGGAGCGGGCCTCGGAGATTGCCCGGGACATGGTGACCCGCCTGGGCATGAGTCCGCGCCTGGGCCCCCTGGTCTGGGGCAAGCGCCGGGAGCTGCAGTTCCTGGCCGGGCAGGAACAGGAAGAGCGCAACTACAGCGAGGAAACCGCGCGGCTCATCGACGAGGAAGTGAAGAAACTGGTGGAAGAAGCCCATCAGCGCGCCACGGAAATACTCACCGGCCAGCGCGAGCTGCTGGACAAACTGGCACAAAGGCTGGAAGAAAAGGAAGTGCTCAGCGGCAGCGAGGTAGAGGAAATCATCGGCAAGCAGGGGTAGAAGCGAGGCTTGCGTCGCGAACGAATCTGGCACGAGATGCTTCGCCGCATGTAATGCCGCTCCTGCGATTGCTCACAACATTCCACCACAGGGCATCACCCATACAACGGCTGACAGGAAACTCATGGCGGACAACGGGGAAAAACTGAATCTGAAGGAAGTCATCGCCATGGGCGTTGGCGGCATGGTGGGCGGTGGCATCTTTTCGGTGCTGGGCCTGGCCATTGCCCAGGCCGGCCATGCCGCGCCCATTGCCTTCGCCCTGGGGGGCATCATCGCCCTGCTCACAGGCCTGTCCTACGCCCGCCTGGGCCTGCACTTCCAGTCTGACGGCGGCAGCTTCACCTACCTGGAGAAGGCCTTTCGCAGCCGCAACGTGGCGGGCATGGGAGGCTGGCTGCTGCTGGTGGGCTATGTGGGCACCATGGCCCTCTACGCCTATACCTTCGGTGTCTATGGCGCCGCCATGCTGGGCGACAGCGGCGGCCAGAACCAGGCCATGCATCACCTGCTGGAATCCCTGGTACTGCTCTCCTTCCTCGGCGTGAATCTCTATGGAGTCAAGGCCAGCGGCACCAGCGAGCTGCTCATCGTCACCATCAAGGTGCTCATTCTGGGCCTGTTCGCCATCATCGGCCTGTTCTATGTGAAGAGCGACCACCTGCTGCCGGTGTTCAACCAGGGCGGGCTGGGCGTGATCATGGGCGCCGCCCTGATTTTCGTGGCCTATGAAGGTTTTGAACTCATTCCCAATGCCGTGAACGAAATGGAAAGGCCGGAACGCAACCTGCGCCGGGGCATACTCTGGTCCATTGGCATCACCACCTTCATCTATGTGCTGGTGGCCCTGGTGGCCGTGGGCAACCTGTTGCCGGAGGAAATCAGCAAGTATGGTGAATACGCCCTGGCCGAAGCCGCCCGGCCCTTCCTGGGTGAAGCCGGTTTCCTGCTCATTGGCCTGGCCGCCCTGTTTTCCACCGCCTCGGCCATCAATGCCACCATGTTCGGCACGGCGAGGCTGGGCATGGTCATGGCCACGGAAGACGCCTTGCCCAGGGTATTCGGCTTCCGCCGCAAGCAGAACAACATCCCCTGGGTGAGCCTCATTGCCATCACCGCCTGCACTCTGGCCTTCGTGAACCTGGCGGATCTGACCATCATTTCCTCCTTCGCCAGTTCCACCTTTCTGCTCATCTTTGCCGCCATCAACCTGTCCGCCTGGCGCCTGCGCGGAACCATTCCCGGCAACGGTTGGACGCCCCTGGCGGGGCTGGTGCTGTCGCTGGCCTCCTGGGCCACCCTGGCGGCCTATCTATGGCACTCTTCGCCCCACAGCCTGTACTGGATAGGCGGTATCTATGCCGTGGTGATTGCTGCGGAACTCTTGTTCAGCCAGCGGCGGCTGATTTTGCACACGCGGCATACGGAGTGATGGGTTCCCGGCTGCGGTGGCCATTGAAGGCCAGCGCCAAATTGTTTGACCTGCAATCTATGACGGTGAGGCGAGCCGGCCAGGCAGATATCTGATTTGTTTCTTGCCTTCGTATCGCAAGGAACTGATGCTGATCCAGTGGAAGTTTTCACATAGAATTGCCGAATGACGCCATTTTGCGAGCATTTGTGTCGGGCCGTACCTTTGGGGGAGGAAAAGGCGTATGACAGAGGACAGGGTATTCATGCAACATGCGCTGGAGCTGGCTCGCCGTGCCGAAGCCCAGGGGGAAGTGCCTGTCGGCGCCGTACTGGTGCGGGATGGAGAGATCATTGGTGAGGGCTGGAATCAACCCATAGGCCGGCATGATCCCAGCGCCCACGCGGAAATCATGGCGCTGCGCGATGCGGGTCGGCGCCAGCAGAACTATCGCCTTCCCGGTTCCACCCTGTATGTGACGCTTGAACCCTGCCCCATGTGCGCCGGCGCCATCGTGCATGCCCGGGTGGGCAAGGTGGCGTATGCTGCCGCTGATCCGCGCACGGGAGCGGCCGGCAGCGTGTTCGATTTGCTGCCTTCGGACAGTCGCTTCAACCATTGTACCGATGTGGTCGGCGGACTGCTGGCGGAGCAAAGCGCGGATATGTTGCGTCAGTTTTTCAGGGCCAGGCGCAGGTAGTCGTCTCTGGGCGTGGTGCAGTCCCTGCCATTGGTCTGATTGTCCCAGTACACCAGCAGGCTGTAGAAGTAGCGAATGTTTTCCACATAGGCCACTGGTTCGCTACCGCGGGCGCGGCCATGCTTGAGGGTTTTGTAGTATTCCTTTTTGGCTAGCAGTGGCAGGCGTTGTTTCACGTCTTCCCACTTGTCCGGATCGCCGTTCTGGCGCTGGGTGAGTATGCGTGCATCCTCCAGATGGCCATAGCCGATGTTGTAGCTCGCCAGGGTGAACCACAGCAATTCATTTCCCTGGATGCGGGATGGAATGCGTTGCTCCATCCACAGCA
>JAMOMB010000195.1 GCA_027068795.1 Sedimenticola sp.
TTTTCGTCATCCAGATCCAGTTGCAGGCAGTCGAATCCCTCGGCGAGAAGGCGCTCCACATCTGTTTCCGCGCGTGCTGTGGCGAATACCTGGTAGCCGCGCATTTTCAGTCCCTGGGCCACATGGTAGCCAATGCCGCTGGAACAGCCGGTGATGAGGATGCTGTGTTGGGGTGATTTTGGCATGGCTGCGGGTATCAGGACGTAGCGGAATGGTCTATATTCTACTTGAATCTATCTGAGATATGAGCTGGTTCATACGGCTTGTGCACTGGAGTCTGAAATGCCCCTGAGAAAACTTGATGAAGAAGAAATGAAAAAAGTCATCGCCCTTGCAGAGGCCATGCGGGAGAAAGGCCGGGACAAATACAAGCTGGGGTATGCCTTGCTGTATCTGCAAGAACGGAACAAGATGTTGGAGGATGTGCGCAAAAAGGCCGAATACTATGTGCGTTTTGGCATGGGGGAAAAGGAGCTGAGTAATTTGCGTCTGGCGCTGGAAAAAATGCATGAACTGGATGTCGCCGGTACGGAGGATTCTTCTTTTTTCGCCAGTGAATAGGCTCCCGGGGATGGGGATAATTGCTGGCGCAATGCCTGTTTTCCCCATGCGCGCTCATTCGTGCTAAAATCTCCCGGTTTACTTTCCAGGAAAATTTTGTGTAGGAGGTTGTCATGCCTTTTTATGAATATCGCTGTGGGGCTTGCAAGCACGAGTTCGAGGCCATGCAGAAAATGAGCGATGCGCCTCTTCAGAATTGCCCGGAGTGTGGTGAGCCGGAGCTGGTGAAATTGGTTTCGGCGGCGGGTTTCCGTCTCAAGGGTGGTGGCTGGTATGAGACGGATTTCAAGTCCGGCAAGAAAAAGAACCTGGTGGAGTCCGCCAAGGAGAAATCCGCTGCCGCGGGTGGCGGGGGATGTGGTGGCGGGAAATGCGGCTGCGGCTAAATTAGACCGCCGGGTAAATAATAGTAAGTAGTGACGCCCCGGCTTTCCGGGGTGTTTTCGTTGTGTGTTGCCTGAATCCCGGGTTCAGGCATTGTTTTCGGGATTAGATGAATGCGTAGTCATTATTGTGGGGAACCTGGTATTGCCGAGGTCGATGAAACAGTTGAACTGTGTGGATGGGTAAATCGCCGTAGAGACCACGGTGGTGTGATATTTATCGACCTGCGGGATCGCAGCGGCATGGTGCAGGTGG
>JAMOMB010000196.1 GCA_027068795.1 Sedimenticola sp.
GCACGCCCAGGTGGAAACCGTGCGTCACCTTACCGACCGCGCCGTGCCGGTTTGCGCCCATCTGGGCCTGCTGCCCCAGTCCATTCACCAACTGGGCGGATACAAGGTGCAGGGCAGGGACAGCCGTAGCGCTGAACGCATTCTCAAGGACGCCCATGAACTTCAGCAGGCCGGTGCGCAGATGCTGGTGCTGGAGTGCGTGCCGGAAATGCTGGGCAGGGAAATCAGCCTGGCCCTGGATATTCCCGTGATCGGCATAGGCGCCGGGCGTGGTTGCGACGGACAGGTGCTGGTGCTCCATGACATGCTCGGCATCACCCCCGGAAAAGCACCGGGATTCAGCAAGAATTTCATGGCGGATACCGGCTCTGTCGAGGCGGCCATGCGCGCATATGTCGAGGCGGTGCATGATGGCGATTTCCCCGCCCGGGAACACTGTTTTCAATGAAACAGGTCGAAACCGTTGCACAATTGCGCCAGGCGGTTTCCCGCCTTGCTGGTGAAACAGCCCTGGTGCCCACCATGGGCAATCTTCACCAGGGGCATCTCGCCCTGGTGCGGCGCGCCCGGGAGCTCGCCGGACAGGTCGTAGTGAGTATCTTCGTCAATCCCATGCAGTTTGACCGTGAACAGGATCTGCGGGCCTATCCGCGCACCCTGGATGAGGATCTGGCGCTGTTGCGAAATGAAGGGGTGGATCTGGTTTTCACCCCGGCGGAAAAGCTTGTCTACCCCAAATCCATGGCCGTGCATACCCGGGTGGAAGTGCCTGGCATCTCCGATATTTTTTGCGGCAAGTCCAGGCCGGGGCATTTCGTGGGCGTATCCACCATCGTATGCAAGCTGTTCAACATGGTGCAGCCGCGGATTGCCGTATTCGGCAAAAAAGACTACCAGCAGCTATTGGTCATCAAACGCATGGTGGAGGATCTGGCCATTCCCGTGGAACTTGTCGGCGTGGATACGGTGCGAGAGGAAGATGGCCTGGCCATGAGTTCCCGCAACAACTATCTGGATGCGCGCCAGCGGCGGATTGCTCCAGCCTTGTATCGAGCCCTGAGAAGCACAGCGGATGCGCTGGAGCAGGGCGACAAGGATTTCCCGGCGCTGGAACAGGCGGCTGTCGAACGAATGGCGAGCGCCGGCTTGCAACCGGACTATTTCGGCATTCGCAGGGCGTCCGATCTGGGGCGGCCCGCAGTGGATGAACAGGAGCTGGTGATACTCGGGGCGGCGTTTTTGGGCATGGCGAGACTCATCGACAATCTGGAAGTGCGCCTGTAGGGGTTTTCCCCGGGGCGAATACGCTCGCCCCGGAGAAGAACCCATCAATCCCAGAAGCCGGGCCGGTAAGGGGATGCCCAGGGGGGCGGGCTGAAGAACTCCCGCATGTTTGGAAAGGCGGGGAAACCCTGGAAAGGCAGATCCCGCATGTTTCCGCTCAAAGCATTGAGCAATTGTTGTTTCTGTGGCCCGGGCAGCTTGTCTTCCTTTTCGATCTGTTCGCGCAACTCCTCCCGGGAGCCTTCGTACTCGAACTTCTTCGTTACGCCATCCTGATCCAGAAACTCGATCATGGCCTTGTATTTCCCGTCGGGCAGCTTGCTTACCGCCAGGGACTGGAAGCTTTCCTGAACCTGGACTTCAGCACGGGGAGCCGGCTGATAGCCTGGCCATGGCGCCATGTGGCGCGGAAACTCCCCGGGGCGCGTGGGTGCAAACCGGCTTTCCGCTGCCGAAGCCATGGTGACATCCACATTGGTCACTTTCCCGTGACGCAGAATTTGCACACTGGCTTTTTCACCCGCCCGGGTCTTGCCTACGCCGTTCACCAGATCCTCCGGTGAAATCAAAATCTTTCCATCGAAGGCGAGCAGCACATCATGGGGCTTCAAGCCCGCCCGTGCGGCCGGGGAATCGGGCATGACGCGCATCACCATCAGCCCCTGACCATGGGTGATGTCTTCAGGCAGTTGGGCTTGCACAGCCTGGGGTACGGGGCCGACAACCACGCCCAGATAGACCGGTGCGGCATTTTGCTGCTGTTGCCCGGGGGGACCCGGGGTTGCCTCTTCCGCCTGCAACACGGCAGGGGGCAGGCTCAGGGCGGCTGCCACAGCAAGCGCCAGATTCTTTTTTTTCATTTCATCCTCCGCGAATTTCGAAAGTTACATTGGCAATACATCGATTGCGTATTTACATAATGTGGGCATGGAGTATGGTTTTTTCAACGCTTCATGCCTGTACAGTTACGGAAATTGTCGCCACTTCTCTTGAATTTGGCCTTGCAGATACCCACCTTTGCTGCAGGTAGATGTCTCAAGGCGTGACGAATGTCTTTGGGAACAATTATATGTATTCATTATGGAGGGTATTGCAATGTCAACCTTACAACAAATCAGGAGCGGTATGAGTCAGGCCTGGGATAGTCTGGTCGATGGCTGGCAACATTTGTATCGCCGCGCCGCCAACGCCATCACCCGTTTTTCCCGGGGAAAGGCGGATGATGAACAGAGCCGGGAGATCGCAGCCCGCAGCAGCGGCTGGGGTGTGCTGGCATCCGAAGTATATGATGACGAAGACAAAGTCGTAGTTCGCCTGGAAGCGCCGGGAATGGAAGGGGCAGACTTCGACATCGAGGTAGTGGAGAACTATCTGGTGATTCGTGGTCAAAAGAACATCGAGCGTGAGCGCACGGATGGACGCTACCATATTCTGGAATGCGCCTATGGCAGTTTTGAACGCGCCCTGCCTCTTCCCGAGGATGTGGTCGCCGACAAGGCCAAGGCAAGCTACAAACGCGGTGTGCTGCGGGTGGAGCTGCCCAAGTCGGCAGCGGCCCGCCGCCGCAGAATCGATGTGCAGGTACATTGATGAACTAGCAGGAGCGTCCGGGGAGGCGCTCCTGTATTGCCGCCAGGTTAATAACAACCAATACTATCCATGGCCACCCTTTCTGCTGGCCGGAAGGAGCAATGTTTCATGTTGATCAATAGAGTCCGTAAACCTGGAATCCATGTCCTGATGCTGGCGGCGATGTTGCTGCCGCTACTGGCGTCCGCAGCGCCACCGCCACCGGGGCACAGCATTGCTCCCGTGCTGGAAAAAGTATTGCCGGCAGTGGTGAATATTTCCACCAGCAAGACAGTGGGATTGAAACAGCGGCAATTGCTCCTCGATCCGTTTTTCCGCCAGCCTTACGGGTATAGGGACCGGCCGGTGCGCAAGCGTTCCCAAAGCCTGGGATCCGGAGTGATTGTGGATGCGAAAAAGGGCTGGGTGATCACCAACCATCATGTGGTGGAGGGTGCGGATGAAATTACCGTAACCTTGCGGGATCAGCGCAGCTTTACCGCGAAACTGCTGGGTGAGGATCCCGCGGTGGATATCGCCCTGTTGCAGATCGACGCGGATGATCTTTCCGCCTTGCCCCTGGAAGATTCCGAAAGCCTGCGTGTGGGGGAT
The DNA here is from genome assembly GCA_027068795.1 of Sedimenticola sp. GTDB lineage: Bacteria > Pseudomonadota > Gammaproteobacteria > Chromatiales > Chromatiaceae > Thiolapillus. The sequence goes on from JAMOMB010000196.1 coordinate 3,466, forward strand.
TTCGTGGTGGCCATTGGAAATCCTTTCGGCCTGGGGCAGACGGTGACCTATGGTATCGTCAGTGCTCTGGGCCGCACGGGTCTGGGCATTGAAGGCTATGAGGATTTCATTCAAACCGATGCCTCCATCAATCCGGGAAATTCCGGTGGCGCCCTGGTGACCACCAAGGGCAAACTGGTTGGCATCAATACCGCCATTATGGGCGCCGGGGGGAACATCGGCATCGGTTTTGCCATACCCTCCACCATGGTGAATGCCATTGTCGGCCAGCTCGCCCGCTATGGTGAGGTACAACGGGGCCAGCTTGGGGTGGTGATGCAGGACATGACCCAGGAACTGGCGGCCGCCTTTGGCATCGAGCACCGCCGCGGCGCGGTGGTGACCCAGGTGCTGCCGGGTTCCGCTGCCGACAGGGCGGGCCTGGTTTCCGGTGACATCATCATCGGTATCGATGACAAGGAAGTGGCGGACGGCGGCGCCTTGCGCAATGCCGTAGGCATGCTGCGTGCCGGTAGCACGGTTTCCCTGAGCATCATTCGTGACGGGAAACAAAAGAACATCCAGGCCACCATTGCCCTGCCCAAGGACGCCAGGGCGGAAGGGGGGAAAATGAGTGAACGTCTTGAAGGCGCGTTGCTGGGCAACCTCGATGAGGATCATCCCTTGTTCGAGTCCGGCGGCGTCGAAGTCCTGCAGGTGCAAATAAACAGCCCTGCCTGGAGAGCCGGCTTGCGTCCTGGAGATGTCATCACCTCCGTGAACCGTCAGCCCGTATCTTCCCTGATGGACTTGTCCGCTTTGGCCAGCCAGACAGGAAAGAAAGGGTTATTATTGAACATCGTGCGGGGCAATGGCGCCCTGTTTGTCGTGATTCGCTAGTCAGGAGCAGGAAGTGGAGTTCGAGGACTATTATGAAGTAATGGGCGTAAAGCGTGACGCCACCCAGGATGAAATCAAGCGCGCCTACCGCAAGTTGGCGCGCAAATATCATCCTGACGTCAGCAAGGAGGCGGACGCCGAAGAGAAGTTCAAACGCCTGGGAGAGGCCTACGAAGTGCTCAAGGATCCGGAAAAACGCGCCGCCTATGACCAGCTGGGCCAGAACTGGAAGGCCGGCCAGGACTTCAATCCGCCTCCCGGCTGGGATGCCGGATTCGAATTCAGCGGCGGGGGCTTTACCGGCGCCGGCGGGGGCGACGCCCAGGGCTACAGTGATTTCTTCGAATCCCTGTTTGGCCGAAGGGCGGGTGGTTTTACCGGCGGCGCCGGGCGTGGAGACTTCCATATGCGTGGACAGGATCATCACGCCAAGGTGCTCATCGACCTCGAGGATGCCTACCACGGCGCCACCCGGCATATCACCCTGCAAGTGCCGGAGGTGGATCCTGGCGGCCATGTCGTCACCCGAAAGCGCACCCTCAAGGTGCGCATCCCCAAGGGGGTGAAACAGGGGCAGCAGATCCGACTTGCCGGACAGGGTGCGCCCGGCCTGGGGCAGGGCGGCAGTGGTGATCTGTATCTGGAAATCGAGTTCAAGCCCCATCCCTTTTACCGGGTCGAAGGCAGGGATGTCTACCTGGAGCTGCCGGTTGCGCCCTGGGAGGCGGCATTGGGTGGAAAGGTGAAAGTGCCCACGCCTGCCGGCGTACTGGATCTGAAAATCCCCCCCGGCTCCACCAGCGGCAAGAAATTGCGTCTGAAAGGCAAGGGCATACCCGGCAAGCAGCCTGGCGATTTCTATGTGCAGCTCAAGATTGTTCTGCCGCCTTCGGATTCGGAAAAGGCCCGGGCTTTTTACGAAAAGATGAAACAGGAGCTGCCGTTCAATCCGCGGGCGGCCCTGGGAGTATAGACCATGAATGATGAAATCCTGAATGGCCTGCTGCTGGATGAGGAATGCACCCTGAGCCTGGGCGAAATGAGCCGCGCCTGCGCCGTGCATGCGGAATGGATCCTGGAGCTGGTGGAAGAGGGCATACTGGAACCCAGCGGTGAGGAAATGCGCCACTGGCGCTTTACTGCTCCGGCATTGCTTCGTGCGCGCACCGTTATGCACCTGCAAAGAGACCTTGGCGTGAACCTGTCCGGCGCCGCCCTGGTCGTGGATCTTCTGGATGAGATCCAGATGCTGCGGCAGCAGCTGGGCCGCATGGGTGGCGGTTGACCCCAAAAAAATTTTCCTCCGTTCCTTGAAATTCTGCTGGCAGTCCCTACGTCAGGTAACGTAGAGACTACCAAGATCAGGAGGTACTGATATGTTTGGAACCACAGCCTTGTTCGACGAACTGCAGCGCATCCAGCGGGAAATGGATGCTGTGTTTGGCGCAACGCCATGGGCCAACGGCATACGCTCTTCCGCCAGTTCTTTTCCCCCGGTGAATGTGGGCACCACCGCAGAGGAGGTGGACGTATATTTCTTCGCTCCCGGAGTGGATCCCACCTCTCTGGACATCTCCATCCAGAACAACGTGCTGAATGTTGCCGGGGAGCGGCGCATCATCCGGGAGGAGGGTGCAAGCTACTACCGCAAGGAGCGTTTCGATGGCGAATTCCGCCGCACTTTCAGCTTGCCCGAAGATATTGATCCGGAGCGGGTGGACGCCACTTACAAGGATGGCGTGCTGCATGTCAGGTTGCAGCGCAAGGAGTCCAGCAAGCCCAGGCAGATCCAGGTCAGCTGAACCGAAAGGAGGTAAACGAAATGACCGAAAGAACAGAACTCGCAAAGAAGACGGAAATCCAGCCGGCCGTGAAACAGAGT
>JAMOMB010000197.1 GCA_027068795.1 Sedimenticola sp.
GCGCCCCTATGAATGGGTAGTGGTGGACGGCAAACGCTTCCGTGTGCGCGCCAAGCGCATCAAGCACAACAGCGGCAAGAACTTCCAGCGTTTCTCCTGGCAGTGGCGGCTCAACCACTGGGCGCTGGCCCTGTCCGTGCTCACCCTGGTGCTCACCGGCATGGTGGTGATGTTCCCCGACACCGGCTGGGCGGAATTCATCATCGGCCTGTTCGGCGGCCCCCGGGGCTTTGGCCTGATTCACCGCAGCGCCGCCGTGGTGTTCCTCATCGCCGTCTTCGGCCACGGGATCGCCGTACTGTGGCGAGTATCCCGGGACAAGGATTTTGACTGGTTCGGCCCCGATTCCCTGCTGCCGCGGAAGAAGGACTGGGAAGACATGAAGGGCCAGTTCCGCTGGTTCTTCGGCAAGGGCGAGCCTCCCCGCTTCGACCGCTGGACCTATTGGGAGAAATTCGACTACTGGGCCGTCTACTGGGGCGCCTTCGTAATCGGCGTATCCGGCATCATTCTCTGGTTCTCGCCTTTCTTCAGCCGCTTCCTGCCGGGATGGGCCTTCAATCTTTCCAGCCTGGCCCATGGCCTGGAGGCTTTCCTGGCGGTAATGACCCTGTTCGTGGTGCATTTCTTCAACAACCATTTCCGCCCCAGCAAGTTCCCCCTGGACACGGTAATGTTCACCGGAAGCTGGGATCTGGAAGAGTTCAAGGAAGAACGTCCCGAAGAGTACGAAAGACTGAAGGCCAGCGGCGAACTGGAGAAACGCATCGTGCCGCCTCCCTCGAAGGAGTTCAAAACCGTCTCCTATGTGTTGGGCTTCACCTTGCTGGGCATTGGTTTGATCCTGCTGGTGCTGGTGACCATTGGCTTCTTCCAGCGGGGGCTGGTGTAAATGCCCGGCCTGTCGTTGTCGATCAAATGATCAGGGACATCAGGCATGCGCCGGCCCTGCGTTGCGGTGCTTGACAAGGGAAAACAACCCTTGCCTGCGCACGGCGCCTTGTTCCGCTGCATGCCGGAAACCCTGAATACGACATATACTGTCGGGTCAATATGCTGCGAGTTTCCAGGGCAGCATTTGTCCTGCGCCCAGGGGCACCAGCTCGCCGTTGCCGAAATGAAAATGCTCCGGCACCGGCCATGACTCCCGCACCAGGGTGATTTTGCCCTGGTTTCGGGGC
>JAMOMB010000198.1 GCA_027068795.1 Sedimenticola sp.
TGTAGACAGGGATACACTCAAGCCCCTGAAGATCGTGGTCAACCCCGGCAACGGCGGAGCCGGCCCCGTCATCGATCTGCTGGAAGAGCATCTGCCGTTCGAGTTCATCAAGATCAACCATGAGCCGGATGGCCGCTTTCCCAACGGCATTCCCAATCCCATATTGCCGGAGAACCGCCAGGCCACCATCGATGCGGTGCTGGCGCACAAGGCGGATTTCGGCATTGCCTGGGATGGGGATTACGACCGCTGTTTCCTCTTTGACGAGACCGGCCGTTTCATCGAGGGCTATTACATCGTCGGCCTGCTGGCCGAGGCCTTCCTGGCCAAACACCCCGGGGCCAAGATCATCCATGACCCGCGCCTGGTCTGGAATACCATTGATATCGTGTCATCCTGCGGCGGCGTGGCCATTCAGACCAAGTCCGGCCATGCTTTCATCAAGGAGCGTATGCGCGAGGAAGATGCGGTCTATGGCGGCGAGATGAGCGCCCATCATTATTTCCGTGACTTCGCCTACTGCGACAGCGGACAGATTCCCTGGCTGCTGGTGGCGGAGCTGATCAGCGCCAAGGGGCGCAGCCTGAGCAGCATGCTGGATGAGCGTATCGCCAAATTTCCTTCCAGCGGCGAGATCAATTTCAAGGTGAAAGATGCAACCGAAGCGCTGAAGGCCGTGGAGGGGAAGTACCTGCCGGCGGCAAAGAACGTGGATCGCACCGATGGTCTTTCCCTGGAGTATGACAACTGGCGTTTCAACCTGCGGGCTTCCAATACCGAACCGGTATTGCGCCTCAACCTGGAAACTCGTGCCGACCAGAAGCTCATGGAAGAAAAAACCGCCGAACTCAGCGCCTTTCTCCAGGGCATGGCAGGCTGAATACCCGTAACCGGCGGCTTGGAGAGATTGGCGTGCGCATACTGGTAACCGGACAACCTGCATCCGGGCTGTTCATGTTGACAAGCCTGCTGCGCGAACTGTATGCGCTTGGTGATTTGAATGCGCAAATCGGAGAACTGCCTCCGGATGCGGACGCCCTTGCAGCGTTCATCGATTCCGGAGGATTTCGTGATCACTCCCTGTTGGCATGGCATTATCCCGCCAGTGAGGCGCTGGTTGAATCCAGCAGGAAAAAAGGGATAAAGGTCATTTGTGTTGCCAGGGATCCCTATATCACCTTCGATACGATCTATTCGAACGCCAACACCGCGCGGGGCATGCCGACGATTCCCGAGAGCAAGCAGTTGAAGGGGGCGGCATTCGAAAGCCGGGAAGTGGCCAATTTCATTTCCCGGGTGTTTGCCGGACAGTTGCAGTTGACCGCAGGCTGGCAGCGGGCCGGTTGTGCGCTGATGGTCAATCAGGAAGACCTGATGCTGGCGCCGGAGAAATTGATGCAGCTGTTGTCGCCGGTTCTTGGCAGCGTGGAGGAGGACAGGCTCGCCCTGGCGCTGGATAGAATGCTGCAGGTTCACGCCTTGGGCTCTGCTGGCAATGCGTTGTCGGATTCCCGCTTGCCCAGGGTTGTCATCGATTGGCTGAACCAGGTAATACCGGAAGAATTCTCTTTGCTGGGGTATGAAAAAGCGCCCGATACTCATGCGGGGGTAATGAATGCCCGTATGCGCAAATTTGCACGTTTTCAGGAAGCCTATGCGGAAAGGCAGCGAATATTCCTCGTGGGTCATGGCAAGTCAGGAACCACCTGGCTGCATATGCTGTTTTTTCATCACCCCAACACGGCCGTGGTGGCCGAGCGCAGATTGTTCGAGCATCCTGATGAAAACACCGCGCTACTGGACAGTCTGCTGAACGATGAAGATTTCGAAAGTTGGTTCCGCAGCTCTTCTTTCGGCAAAAAAGCACCGGAACATGCACAGGTGCGCTACGAGCTGTCTCGTCTCATGAGTGATTATCTGCTGTATCGCGCACTGGCGATGCGCAAGAGCGCGAAAGGGTTTGAGCGAAGAACGCCGATTACCCATTTCAGCGAAAAAATCGCGCTCAACACGGAACAGGATGCCCGGGTGACCATCGACACCCTGAAGAAGCTCTACCCGGATGCGAAAATCGTGCATATCGTGCGCGATCCCCGGGACGTGGCGGTATCGGCCATGTTCCATTCCTACCGCAATTTCCGCGAGAAGCGCGAGCGCAACTGGATCACGGATTTCGTTGACTCGGTGCTGGATGGAAAGAATGGCAATATGCTGAAAAAACAGGCGGTGTCCGCCTATTTCAAGAGTCATGCCAAAGCCTGGAATCGTATTGCCAGCATCTTCCATGAGCGGGGAGAGTTGCTTTATGGAGACAATTACCTGCTGGTGCGCTATGAAGACCTGCTGCAAGCGCCGCAGGCGCAGGTGAAGCGCTTGTTTGATTTTACCGGCCTTGCCCATGATGAACAGTTGCTGATGGAGGTGGTGGACAAGGCTTCCTTCAAGAATCTTTCCAAGGGGCGCAAGGCCGGGGAGCAGGATAGCTCCAGTTTCTACCGCAAGGGTGTGGCCGGGGACTGGAAGAACTACCTTACCCCGGAAGCCAGCCGCAAGGTATTCAAGGATGCCCGGGAGCTTATGGAGCAGTTTGGTTATGAGTAGGCGAAAGGCGCCCAGGGAGGCGTGCCGGAAATGCTATGCTGCCGGCCTTGCGCTGTTGCTGGCGGCGGGTTTGGCCCTGGCCTGGTATCTGCATTTCAAGGGCAGGGAGCAGGGCGTGTATGCCCTGTCACGGGAACAGGTGGCTGTGCCGCCCCAGGGCAAGCTGCGCAAGATGGCCTTGCCGGAAATTGACGGCCTGCCCATCTGGAGCGTGGACACCAAGATCAATCGCATTGCCTGCAACCGCCAGTACAAGGACGCCGCCCAGGGTTGGGTGATCAAGCAATGGAAGAACCAGGATTCCCTGTGTAACGACAAGTCACCGGCGCCGACGGACGTCTGCCCCGGCGCGTCTTCGGAACTGTCCACCGGTACGTCGCGTTACTGCCATTGGAACAAGGAGCGCAAGGTGCTGTTGTCCATGGATGCCGGGAAGATGGCCAACCATGGCTGTAATCCCAATGCCAAGGGCAATGTGGGCGGCTTCGTTTCCTACCTGGCCTGGGAGCCGAAGATACTGCCGGATTTCTACAGGCAGCGGGAAAGATATATGCTGCGCAACATCGAGGAGATCTTCGTGCGCTTCCGTTTTCGCAACAACAAAGTCGATGACGCCTACGAATGTGACGAGAACAAGGTGGACAAGGATGCCGTGCACACCAAAGCCATTGTCCATTCCTATGCTACCGCGACTTTTTCCGAGATCGATCCTGGCACGGGCCGCGGCACGGGACGCACCATTTTCTACCAGATCCTCAATTATGACGCCCGCCCCAAGGTGCAGGAACATATTCAACAGGGACGCCATGTGTACCTGACCTGCAACTACAAGAACCACAAGCACAGCACCATGATCTACCGGGACACGGTTTGGGAGTTCGGCCAGCCCATCGCCTGGCCGCCGCGCAAAGGAGGCGGTGCATTCGTTGACTATGAATTCAATCTTTTGGCCGGCATGAAGCGCGGCATCAAGGAGTGCTATGGCGATGACATTGATGCGGGCAACTTCAAGTTCACGGGCTTCCACATCGGCACAGAGATCAAGAACGGCGCCTTTCATGAATTCATGATCGAGAAACCGGAGATCGAAATCATCTACAGCAAGGATCCCGGCTGATGGAGAGGGACGATACGCGGCCCTGGTACTTTCTGCACATTCCCAAGACGGCCGGCACCACTTTTCGCGTACTGCTGGAGAACAGTTTTCACCTGCAAGACATCTGCCCGGCATACGAATTTTTCCAGGTAAAGCAGTATTCCAATGAACAACTGGCGCGGTTTCGCCTGTTTCGTGGGCACATGGGGTACAACCTGGTGAACTACCTGCCCCAAGCGCCTCGCACCCTGGTCATGCTGCGCGATCCCATGGAGCGCGCCGTGTCCCATTTCGAATACATTCGCCGTGATCCGGCTCACCCGAAGCACCGCATTATTCACGAACGCAATCTGGGCCTGAAGGAGTATCTCCTCGATCCTGTGCTCAGTGTAGAGGTGACCAATGCCCAGGTGCGGCCCCTGGCGCATCTGGCGGATCGGGCGGTATTGCGCAAGCTGCTGGAAAACGCCGGCTCACAGCAGGACTTCGCCCGCGCCTGGCCTCATCAGGAAGGCGTATTGCCGCCGGACGACGAGTTGCTGGATGTGGCCTTGCGGCGTCTGGAAGCCCTGGACTTCGTGGGCGTGGCGGAAAAGCTGGATCAGGCAATGGAACTGGCTGCCTGGCTGCTGGAGGCCCCTGCGCCAGAGCAGTTGCAATCTCTGAATATCAATCCTGGCCGCACCCGCCTGGAAGCACTGTCCGATGATGTGCTGGATCTGCTGAAACAGGCCACGCTGCTGGACAGGCAATTGTATGCGCGGGGCAGTGATCTGTTTGAAAAACAATATCGCCAGATGCAGGAACAGACGGGCAGGCGTGAGAAAGTACCTCCTGGTGCAATGACGCCAGTAGTGCAGGATGGCCGGTTGGTCGTGGATTTCAAGCAGCCCCTGTGCGGCCGCGGCTGGCACCAGCGGGAACTGGTGCCGGGGAGGGGCGTACTGCGCTGGAGCGGGCCGGGCTGCTCGTCGGATATCCATGTGGCCCTGCCTGTCGGCAGAGACTATCGTTTGCAAATCGTGCTGGCGGACTGGCTGGATGATGCGCTGTTGCGCGCATTGCGGATCACGCTCAATGGAGTTCCCGTGCCCGCCCAGGTACTGCAACAGGCAGAGGAGGTTCGGTTGCAGGCGGATCTGAAGGCTTCATTGCCGGCATCGGCTGAGGGCAGGCTGCGCATCGGTCTGGAGCTGCCCTATACTGGTGTACGGGGCGGAGGGGAGGCCAGGGTTATCGATCACAGTCATGCGCGCAAACTGGGTGTGGCCGTGTATCGCTTCGAATTCATTCCGGCCTGAATCGTGGCAACAACATTGGCCTGGACACTTCCCGGCGGTCCGGCATTGGCCTCGGCATAGATCCAGGGTAAGGATCGGCGGCAGTTCGTTGATGATGAAATCACATTAGAAGCCGCCACATATACAATTTTCTGTAGGAGCGCCTCCTGGGCGTGATGGATGGGGTTTTATGCGTGGTTCGCGCCCGCGGGGCGCTCCTACGGGGGGGAAGGAAGCGGTTGGGCGTGGTACGCGGATGAGGAAATATCTGCATGAAACGGATAACCTGGTCGCGGCCATGGGCCGCTCCTACGGTTTTCGGGAATACAGGGAATGTTTCCGGTCACCGAGCACCGTACCCCATGAAGCCTATCCCGCCACAGCCATCCGAAATTTCCTGTAGGCGCGGCCCGTGGCCGCGGCAACCCCTGGTGGTTGCGGATACGTCTTGCCAGGGGCCATCACAACCACACCGCGTCCCAAAACGGATAGTCACCAATGTTCTCCGCCAATCCTGCCCGTAATGGATTGGCAACGAGGTAGCGCGCGCAGGCTTTGATGTCTTTGTTTCGACGCAGGGCGTGGTCGTGGTAGGCCCTTGCCCACACCGGCCCCTGGTGCCCGGTGGCCCGGTTGAAGCGCCGGGCGCTGCCGGATTTCATGCGTGTTGTCCATTGCGCCAGGGATGTGTCGCCTTGCAGTTGCACCAACCAGTGCACATGGTCGGGCATCAGTACCCAGGCCAGCAGTTCGACACCGGCACGCAAATCCTGGCGGGCGAATTGTCGGGCCATGCGCCGGGCGGGTGAGAAGTCTGAAAACAGGCGTTGCCGCCTGTGGGTGGTCGTGGTGACCAGGTATATGCCGCCGGGGATATTGCAGCGATGACGGCGCAGGGCCTGGTGGCCGGATTGGTGAACGGGGGGCATGCCTCGATCCTTGAGCGATGATCCTTGTGGCGGATTGTAGGGGGAAGATGGGCGGGGTTCAAGGCTGGGGGTTTGTCGCGGCCATGGGCCGCTCCTACGGGAGGCGGGATTTTGCGATTATAGGGTATCAATGGAGCGTGATCGCGGCCATGGGCCGCTCCTACGGGAGGTGGGATTTTGCGATTGTGGGGTATCAACGGGGTGTGATTGCGGCCACGGGCCGCTCCTACGGGAGGCGGGATTTTGCGATTGTGGGGTATCAACGG
>JAMOMB010000199.1 GCA_027068795.1 Sedimenticola sp.
CTTTCCGAACGGTGTGTCCACCACGCACAGCTGGTCTCCCGGTTCGATGCTCTCCGATTCGACATACTGTTCGTCGGTTTCCACCAGATTCACGTCGAACAGGTGCATTTTGTCGTAGCGGGCCACGCGTTGGCCCTTGTCGTCATAGAGCAGACAGGCGGCGCGCAGCTTTTGCGGGGATTCGGTGGCGATGGGTATGGTGCCGCCAACCAGCCAGATGCCCAGTTTCTGGGCGGTTTGCGACAGGAAATGCTGTATGGGGCCGTCGTTGTCCTCCTCGCAGATCTCCAGCATGTCGCTGCACTGGGCGCCCATATAGGCGAAATTTTCCGGCAGGACGATCAGGCGCACGCCTTCACGGACGGCGTGCTCCATCAAGCGCTGCGCCTCCAGAAGATTGGCGTTGACGTTGGAGCCGGAAGCGAGCTGTATACAGGCGGCCTTGAATAGAGTTTCTGTCATTTGATGGTTTGGGGTTGATTCCAAAGAACTATATCCGAAGAATAACACGAGGCGCGCCGGCTCGCATGGCTTCCCGGGCAGCCTGATTGTGGCTGAAAGCCCGGATTTGCATGAAAATGCTACTCGTTCAATATGGAATTCTCCTTGCCCTCTTCGATGTCCGTGTTCAGCCGCGTCAGTTTCGGATCATCCCAGGTGCCGCTGATGTTGTAGGTGATGCGCTGGATTTTTTGCAGCCTCTCGGAAAAGGCCTGCTGGGCCAGCAGCACCACCAAGCCGGCGGCAGGCCCCCCGGCGATGGCTCCGGCGACGGGGAGGGTGGCGTCCAGGCGGGGTGATACGGAGAGGACCTGGTCATAGGTTTCATTGATCAGATCGATGCTCCCGGCGATCAGTACCGAGGCGGAAGGCCCGATGATTTCCAGGTTGTTGGTGTACATCTGGCCGCCATCGAACTGGAAATTTCCCATGATGGTGTCGAAGGCCATGCCCTGCTGGTAGACGTCCTTGAAGTCCAGCTTCAGGCGCCGGCGCAGGGCGTCGAAATTGACCAGCCCCAGAATACGCGCCAACCCGGGCTTGAAATGCAGGAATCTGCCCTGGGTCATGTCCAGCTGGGCTTCTCCCTGCATCTGTTTGATGTTGGGCTGAAAAGGCGCGCCCACCCAGCTCAGGTCAAAGCTGAGATGGGTTTTGCTGCCGGAGAGGAAATCCATGCGCAGGGCCTTTTTCAGCAGTTTCCCCATGTTGTCCGTGGTGACCACGCCCTTGAGCCAGGTGGTGCCGCTGCCGGCGCTGTACTCCCAGCTGCCGTGAACAGAGATATCCGCCAGCTTGCCATGGGCCTCCAATTTTTCGATGGTCTGGGTCTGTGCCTGCCGGGTGGTGAGCAGTTCCAGGGTGCCGAGCTTCGCCTTGTTCAGAACAAAGTGCTTGCTGTGAAGCTTGAGGGCGGGAAAATCGCCCGGCTGGAGCTTTTCCGTGGAAGCCGCCGGTGTATTTTCAGTATCTTCCACCGGGGTTTGCAAATGCAGCTTGTCGAGATCGAGCACCAGGGGCTGGCTGCGAAGATCATCGGAAAAGGCCACGCTGCCGCTGATGTTGTCGGCGCTGATCCGGCCCTTCCATTGGCCTGCGCTGCGCTCCAGATCCAGCAGGAATGAAGAAGCGACAAGGGGGGAGGCGTCGAGCTTGTCCACCTCCAGATGAATGCGCCGGAGTTTGACGGAAGATAGATCCTGGCTGTTCCGGCCGCCGAAATGGCGCAGCCAGTCCCGCAGGGGGAGTGAAGAGATCTTCGCCAGCAGTTCATCTCCCCGGGCGGTGTCTTGTTTGAAGGTGACGCCGAGAATGTCGCCGTATTTCACGGCGGTGGAGGTGGAGGAATCTCCCCACTGCATGTCCAGACGCAAGGGGATGCTCTGCGCCGCCGTTTTTCCAACCGGGGCCGGCATGTCCAGGGCCATTCCCTCGAGGGCGGATTGCACATGCAGCCTGGTGGTTGTTTCTTCGGCGGCGTCCAGGCCGGGTATGGCCAGGGACAGCTCCACCCCGGTTGCGCCCTGGAGTTGTAGCGGGGCCAGTTGGGGATATTGTCGCAGCAATCCCTGGGCGGGAATCTCGCCCTGGGCCTCGACCCGGGTGGCGTTTCTTTCGGGTCTTACGGAAATCGACACGGCCGCGCCCAGGGTCGTGGCCCGGATGTCGTCGGCGAACAGCCCCTGCTTGTTGATTTTCAGTTGCCCCTGCAGGTTGTTCAGCAGTAGTTGCTGTGGTTGCAGGAACAGGGAGGCGTTCTGCTGGAAGTCGATGGTGATGGCAAATTCCGGCGGGGCTGCGCGGGTGCCAAGGGGAATATCGAGTTGCAGTTGCAGGTTGGCATTGCCGGCAACCGACAGATCCTTGACCCGGTTTGCAAGCTTGTGTTTCAGGGGGGTTTCACGCAACAGGCGCAGGTGGTCGCTCATGGGCCCTGTCGTCTTGCCGTTGATGAGCAGGGGGCTGGTCGGGTGCAGGGATGCGATGCGCGCTGTTGCGTGGCGTACCTGGGTCTTGTAGATGCGCGCCTGGTTGGCCCGGATGCTCAGGCTGTTGTTGTGGAAGCGCACCCGGGCTGAAACCCCCGTCAATGGCGGCCATTGATCCTGGTAGGCCAGTTTCAGGTCTGTTACATCGAACAGCACTTCGAAATGGCCGTCGCGGGTCTTGTCGAAAGGGAAATGTCCCGGGGCGAGGGGGCCGTAATACAGGAAACTGCCCTGTGGCACATTGCCGGAGACGATGGCGGCATCCAGCCAGGCGACCAGGCCCTTGGACATGATGCCCACCGGGTAATACAGCCCGGCCCGTTTCCCGTTGCCGTTGCGGAAATCGGTCTGTATGTCCATGATGGGCGGATTCCCGGCAAGTTTTTCCACCCGCAGACGGCTGATGGTTTGCAGGTCGGGGCTGTCGGCCAGTAGCTGCTTGCTGTGCAGTATCCAGCCGTCCGCGCCATGCTTCCGCCATTGGATTTCGCCCTGGAGCTGGCGCAGGGGGAGGGGCTGGCGAAACAGGGTATTGAAACGAAGCTGCGCATTGTGCGTATCCAGGCGCAGCCGGGCCGAGTCTTTGCGCAGCAGGATACTGCCACTGAAATTGCTGACGCCGGGCAGGTCGCCCCGGGGCTGAAAGGACAATTGGCTGAACCTGCTTTGAAAAACCGAAGCGGTTGCCGGATCCTTGAGGTCGATGCTGGCGCGCAGGGAAGACAACAGGCCGCCGGGGGACAGGGCTTCCAGCAGTTCTCGCGTTTCATTGTCCTGGGGCAGCAGGGGCAACAGCTTGGCGGCCCCATGAAGATCGATTTGCGATATGCCCAGCAACAGCGTCCCCTGCTGCATTTGCATCGCCATGCCCGTATCCCGCCACTGGTGGGCGTTGGCGTTCATGCGGAAATCCTTGAGTTGCAGCTTCCAGCCGGAGACGTGTTTTTCATAGAGCAGGTCGCCCTGCAGGCCGTTGAGCTTGAGGGCCGCGCCTTCGGGGGTGCGCAGGTTCACTTCATCCAGATCGATGAGTGCCCGTGTGGCCTGATGCCGCCCCTGCTCCCAGTAGCTCCAAGCCTGGAAACTCAGTTGCAGGTTGCTCAGTACATAACCGTCGGGGAGATAGGCCTGTAGCAGTTGTTCGGCTTGCAGGCTGCGCCCCTGTGACCAGAACAGGCCGGACCAGTTTTCACCGGAAATCGAGCCATCGATCTCCGCCCGCACCTGAAAGCCTTGCTCGGGGGAATAGATGCTGAGACTGCTGTGGTCTCCCTTGGTAAACAGCTTTACGTTCAGCCGCCCCTGGTGAATGCGCGCGCCGCGCTTTTCGTCCAGAAGATCGATGGTGGCGTCTTCGAGAAAAATATAGGTGGGCAACCTGCCTCCGCCGCCGGCGGACTTGAGCAGGCCGTGGATGCGCGTTTTGCCGGCTGCATCCCTGAGCACCTGGATGTGGGTGCCTTTGAGATGCACATTGATGGGCAGGTTTTTCCTCCACCGGGGCAATGCCCCCAGGTTGATGCCCACCAGGGTGTCTCCCAGGGTCAGCCTTTCCTCTTCGCCGAGAGAGAGCTGGCGCACCCAAAGCCGTGGGGTAATGCCTGCCCAGTAGGTTTCGATTTTGCTGAACCGCACCTGGGCGCCGACAATGCTGCTGGCCCAGCGCTGGATGGTTTGCTTGTTGTTTTCCGCATACAGGGCAAAGCCGAAAATCAGCACCTTTGCGGCCGCGACGAGAAGGACAATGAGGCACAGCAGCTGGAAGAGCCGTGTCATCAGGCGCTTGAACAGTCCCCAGAGCAATTTACACTAGCACCACGTCATACTGCTCCTGGGTATAGAGCGTCTCGGCCTGGAGGCGGATGGGCTTGCCGATGAACTGTTCCAGCTCGGCCAGCTCCTGGGACTCCTCATCCAGCAGCCGGTCCACCACCTCCGGTGAGGCCAGCACCAGCAGCGACTGGCTTTCGAACTGGCGCGCCTCGCGCAGGATTTCGCGGAAGATTTCGTAACAGGTGGTTTCCGCCGTCTTGATGTAGCCGCGGCCGTTGCAGGTGGGGCAGTTGTCGCAAAGCACATGCTCCAGGGACTCCCGAGTGCGCTTGCGGGTCATTTCCACCAGCCCCAGGGAAGAGACTTCGCAAACGGTGGTGCGCGCATGATCCCTGGACAGCCAGCGTTCCAGGGCGCGCATGACCTGGCGCTTGTGCTCCTGCTCGGCCATGTCGATGAAGTCGATGATGATGATGCCGCCAAGATTACGCAGCCGCAACTGCCGGCAGATGGCCTGGGCGGCTTCCAGGTTGGTCTTGAAAATGGTTTCTTCCAGATTGTGATGTCCCACGAAGCCGCCGGTGTTGACGTCGATGGTGGTCATGGCCTCGGTCTGGTCCACGATGAGGTGGCCGCCGGACTTCAGATCCACCCGGCGGGCCAGGGCCTTCTGGATTTCGTCCTCCACATTATAAAGGTCGAAAAGGGGCCGCTCGCCGGGATAGTACTTCACCAGGGAGGCGATATCCTTGTTGAATTTTTCCGCAAAGTTTACCGCCTTTTCCCAGGTGGAGCGGGAGTCGATGCTGATTTTCTCCACTTCCGGCCCGGCCAGATCGCGCAAGGCCCGCAGCGCCAGGGGCAAGTCTTCGTGGACGATCTTGATGGTATTGGCGGAGTTGGCCTTTTCCTGGATGCACTGCCACAGGCGTTGCAGGAACAGCATGTCCGTGCGCAGCTCCTCCGCGTCGATTCCCTCGGCCGCGGTGCGGGCGATAAAGCCGCCTTTCAGTCCGCATTCCTCGGAGACCTCCTGCAATATGTTTTTCAGGCGCTGGCGTTCCTCGTCGTCCTCGATCTTCTGGGAAATGCCGGTGGTGTTGCTGTTGGGCATGAACACCAGATAACGGGAGGGGATGGAAATATTCGTGGTCAGCCTTGCGCCTTTCGAACCCAGGGGGTCTTTCACCACCTGCACCACGATATAACTGCCTTCCCTGACCAATTGGGTGATGTCGGTGGACTTGTCGCCGTTGCCGCTGCTGATATCGGCAGCGTGCAAAAAGGCCGCCCGCGCCAGCCCGGCATCCACGAACGCCGCCTGCATGCCGGGCAGCACCCGGCAGACCTTGCCCTTGTAGATATTGCCCACCAGCCCGCGGTTGGAGCTGCGCTCGATCAGCACTTCCTGGACGATGCCGTTTTCGATAAGGGCAACCCGGGTTTCCGGAGGGGTGACATTGATCAGTATCTCTTCGCTCATACCTCTATGTTACACCGACCAGCCGGGGACATTCGCCAGTAATTGTCCGGTTTCGTACAAGGGCAACCCCATGATGCCGGAGTAGCTGCCGGAAATATGTTCGATAAACAACGCCCCGCGCCCCTGTATTGCATAGCCCCCGGCCTTGCCCGCCGGTTCCCCCGTGGCCCAGTAGCGCCGGGCTTCTGCCTCGCTGATGGTGCGAGCGCACCTGGCTGCTGCTCAACCGGTAGTGCGTCTTGCCGTCCTGCGCCAGGGCGACGCCGGTGTATACCTGATGCGTGGCCGCCGACAGCAATTGCAGCATTTGCACGGCATGCGCCTCGTCTTCCGGCTTGCCCAGAATGACATCGTTGACGACCACGCAG
>JAMOMB010000200.1 GCA_027068795.1 Sedimenticola sp.
GACCACATTCGCGGAAAGCTCGGTGATCTTTTTCTGCGCTTCGTCGATGCGGGACAAGTGCTCCAACACTCTGGTGAAGGTCTCCGTGGTTTTTTCAAAACCCTCCGTGAGGCGCTTTTCCACTTCGCCGCTGATCTGGCGCAGCTTCTCTTCCGTGGTGCGGGTCAGGCTTTCCACCCGCTTGTTCAGTTCTTTTGCAGACTGGTTCTGGGAATCCCGCAACTGCTGCGCCAGGTGGGACATGCCTTCCTGCAACGCCTGCTGCTGGCTCTGCAGCGCTTCGGTCTGGCGCTGCTCGAAACTTTCGCGCTGCGCCGCCAGGGCGTTGCCCACCGCAGCCCGCAGCTCCGCCTGTTCTTTTTGCTGCACCACCCGTCCTTCGCCAAGGTGCTCCACCACCACGCCCTGCAACCGCTCGAAGCGTTGCAGCAACGATTCCTTCATGGAGCCGGCATCCAGCAACAACTGCCGCTGCAACACCCCCTGACGCCGCCCCAGGGTTTCCTGCAATTCCGCAATATTTCTGTGCATGCCTTCCTGGGTCAGCACCTGGCCGCGGATGATGTCATCGGCAATTTCCCGGCGCTGCTTGTCCAGGGCGTTGAGCAAACCCAGGGCGTATTGCTCGGAATCCAGATAGAGGCCGCGCAGCTGTTTCTTCTGCACAGCCAGCACCCATAGCACAACCACCAGCAGCACCAGCACCAGCCCCAGGCTGGCGAGCAGTATTTCCTGACTGTACTGGCTCCAGAAGACCTGAAGATTTTCCATGTATTCCACTTGCCGAACAGATAAAATCAATTTCCGAAACTATCATATTTTTGCTATGCGCGTTCATCTCAAAACCCTGGGCTGCAGGCTCAACGAAGCCGAGCTGGAATCCTGGTCCCGGGAATTCCAGCAACGGGGCATCCAGCCTGACAGCGACCCCGGGCATGCGGACTTGCTGGTGATCAATACCTGCGCGGTAACGGAAGAGGCGGTGCGCAAGTCCCGCAAGCTGCTGCGCCGCGCCCAGCGGGACAACCCTGCCGCCAAACTCGTCATCAGCGGTTGCTATGCCTCCCTGAACCCGGCGCAGGCCGCCGATCTTGGCGTGGATCTGCTCATTCCCAATAGCGAGAAGGAGCGCCTGGTGGATATCGTCATCCAGGAGCTGC
>JAMOMB010000201.1 GCA_027068795.1 Sedimenticola sp.
GCTGCCGAGCAGCCCGACCTTGATTGCGGCAACGGTATAGTCCTGGATGAGCAGCCGCGCCTGGGCCAGCAAAATCCGCGGTTGGACGGGATGCAGTTCCGTCACCTTGCTGCTGTCCTGCACGGTCAGACAGGTGATCAGGGTGGCGGCATGGCAGCCCTGGGCGGCAACGGCCTCGATGTCCGCCTGGATGCCTGCGCCGCCGCCGGGATCATGCCCGGAGACGCACAGAACGACGGGTTTTGCTGTAGGGCGGGACATGGCCGTCAGTATACCGATTTGCGGCGTTGGACGTCTGGCGTGAGAGTGCAGCCTGAAAAATAGGCTACAATTAGCCTATTGGCCGGGGTTTTCGGCTTTCCTCTGTTTTTTGTACATGGTTTGTAGCAGGCAGGTTCTATCATGACCAGAGAATTTGAGAATTTGCATCGCGCCGCCAGGGAATACTGCGACATCATAGAAGCCGTCGAAAACGACGGCCAGGGCTGGCTGAGGCGAGTGATCCAGATCCTGCCGCAGTTGCATGCGGCTGTTTCTGCAATTCTCGAGCAGGATGAATCCGGAGGCGACCTTCTCGAAGCCGATCTCGAAGTGCGTTTTTCGCTGTTCAGCAAGCTGCATCAGCTGTTGGGTGAAAAAGACGCCTACTGGATGGAATACGATCTTGGCCATGATGAATGCAGGAGCGGCAGCCTGGCGGATGATCTCACGGATATCTATTGCGAGCTGAAGCATGGGTTGCGCATGCTGGAAGAAGAAAACGCCGAACCGGATGCGGTGTTGCTGAACTGGCGTGAAGGATACAAAGTCCACTGGGGCCGGCATTTGCTCGATGCCGAACGCCATCTTTATGAACTGTCCTCCCGGGGAAACCTATGAACCGAATCCTTCTCCTGTTGCTGCTGGTTTCCAGTCAGCCCCTTTTCGCCGCTGAAGAAGAACGGGAAATCACCCTGCAGCTGCCGCCCGCTTCACTGGAAAAATGGTACAGGCCCGCCAACGAGCGTGATGTATGGCTGCATACCATGTTCCGGCTGCGCCGGGAAATGCAGGCCGTATCCGAATATGCGGCACTGGAAGATACCGGGTTGCTGAAAAAATGGCTGGCCAGGCTGAAACAGGATTACCAGTCCATCGGCGACATGGTGCCGGAATGGAAA
>JAMOMB010000202.1 GCA_027068795.1 Sedimenticola sp.
GTCGTAGCGGGTTTTGCTGATCAGGGTGCGGGCCGGGCTGGGCCGGGAGTTGTTGTAGCGAAGTTCGCATGAAACAGTGGATAGACCAAGAACAGCAACCCTGATCCATCCACTTCGCGTCTTTACGCTTTTGTTATGGCGGAGAGCGAGGGATTCGAACCCTCGATACGCGTTAACGTATACACCCTTAGCAGGGGTGCGCCTTCAGCCACTCGGCCAGCTCTCCTGATCAAACTTGTGCGCAGTATTTAACGAGCCTGCGGCTCGTGCAGGGGTGCGCGTTACTCCGGGCTTCCCGCCCTTCGCCCCTTCGGGGTCGGCTGACGCCGATCAAAATTGCTCCCGGCAATCTTGTCAGCCACTCGGCCAGCTCTCCTGGTTATATTTGTCACGAGTATACGGTGAGTCCGGCATTTTTCCCTCTGCCCCTGTATGATCGCCTGACGCAAATGATCATGCATCCTGCAATTTCAAGGGCGGCCAATTCTAGCCACCCTTGAAATATTTTTCCAGCATTTATTCTTCTTTTTCAGGCGCCGATTCTGCTTCCTGGGAGGCAGCAGCTCCTTCCTCTTCGGCCTGCTCTGCCTTGATGCGTTCGTAGATTTCCTCCCGGTGTACGGAAATATCCCGGGGGGCATTTACACCGATGCGCACCTGGTTGCCTTTCACGCCCAGCACCGTAACGGTTACGTCGTCTCCTATCATCAGAGTTTCACCAACCCTGCGAGTCAGTATCAACATGATTCCTAATTCTCCTAAAGTCCTTGTACCAACTTCACTTTGTTCCTGGAAGCGGTAACAGTAATAAACAAACCAAGCCTTTTCGCTTATTCAATAAATATAGCGAACAGTCGAATTTTATCAGCAGATCTCTGAGATAAGAACCCCGAATGCCAATTTATGTTTCAGATTTATCCAGTTCGAACGCTTCATGGAGGGTGCGCACCCCGAGTTCCAGGTATTTTTCATCCACAATGACGGAAATCTTGATTTCCGAGGTGGATATCATCTGGATATTGATCTGTTCCCGGGAAAGCGCCTTGAACATGTTGCTGGCGATGGCCGCATGGGAACGCATGCCCACGCCTACGAGAGCGATCTTTACGATCTTGTCATCCGCCTCCACTTCCCTCGCCCCCAGTTCTTCGGCGGTTTTCTGCAGAATTTCCAGCGCCTGGGGCAAGTCATTCCGATGCACAGTGAAGGTAAAATCCGTGGTTTCATCCTTGCCGATATTCTGTACGATCATGTCCACTTCGATATTGGCCTCCCCTATGGGCCCCAGGATCTGATAGGCCACTCCCGGATGGTCGGGCACGCCCCGGATAGTCAGTTTGGCTTCATCACGGCTGAACGCAATACCTGCAATTTTCGCCTTTTCCACGTCTTTTTCCTCCAGGGTTATGAGAGTCCCCTCCCCTTCTTCGAAGCTGGACAACACACGCAGGGGAACATTGTATTTCCCCGCAAATTCAACAGAGCGGATCTGCAGCACCTTGGAGCCGGAGCTGGCCAGTTCGAGCATTTCCTCGAAAGTGATGCGATCCAGCTTGCGGGCCTTGGGTTCTACGCGGGGATCGGTGGTATATACGCCATTCACGTCGGTGAAGATCTGGCACTCATCGGCATGCAAGGCCGCAGCCATGGCGACGGCTGTGGTATCCGACCCCCCCCGCCCCAGGGTGGTGATATTGCCGTCCTGGTCCGTCCCCTGAAACCCCGCCACCACCACAATACGGCCGGCCTCCAGATCAGCACGCACCCGGCTGCCATCGATGTCGACGATGCGCGCCTTGCTGTGTGCATTGTCGGTACGAATACACACCTGCCCGCCGGTATAGGAACGCGCTTCCACACCCAGTTGCTGCAACGCCATGGAAAGCAGGGAAATGGTCACCTGTTCCCCCGTGGACAGCAGCACATCCATTTCCCTGGCGCTGGGATGAGGAGTGATCTCCCGGGCAAGCCCGATCAAGCGATTGGTTTCACCCGACATGGCGGAAACCACCACGACGACCTGGTCACCCTGATCATGATAGCGCTTCACTTTTTCGGCGACGGCCCGTATCCGTTCGGTACTGCCCACGGAAGTGCCGCCGTATTTCTGTACGATCAATGCCATGACAATGTTTCCACTACGACAGGAGGCGTTCTTTGGCCCAGCTTTCCACAGAAGCCAGCGCCACAGGCAATGCTTCAGGTTTGGTGCCGCCGGCCTGGGCCATGTCCGGGCGCCCGCCGCCTTTTCCGCCGACTTGCTGGGCCACCATTTTCACCAGATCCCCGGCTTTTATTCTATCGGTCCTGTCTTTGGTTACACCGGCAACCAGGCTGACCTTGCCGTCATGCACGGCAGAGAGGACGATGACCGCAGAACCCAGCTTGTTTTTGAGTTGGTCCAGGGTTTCGCGCAGGGTTTTGACGTCCGCGCCTTCCAGACTCGCCGCCAACACCCGGGTATCGCCAATTTCCAGCGCCTGGCCCGCAAGGTCGGAGCCGGCTGCGGATGCCAGTTTCGCTTTCAATCGGGCGATTTCCTTTTCCTGCTGGCGGGATTTTTCCACCAGGGATTGCACTTTTTCTTCCATATCGTCCTGGCCGGATTTGACCAGGGAGGCGATCTGTTGCAAGCGTTCTTCCGCCTGCTCGACCCATTGCAGCGCCTGCTCGCCGGTAACGGCTTCTATGCGTCTTACTCCGGATGCAATGCCGCCTTCGCTGACGATCTTGAACAGGCCGATGTCCCCAACAGCCTTGACATGGGTTCCCCCGCATAGCTCGGTGGAAAAATCCCCCATGCGCAGCACCCGCACCTGGTCATCATATTTCTCCCCGAACAAGGCCATGGCGCCGGCTTGCTTGGCGTCTTCCAGGGCCATGATGCGCGTCTCGACCACATAGTTGTTGCGGATCTGTTCATTGACCAGGCGTTCGATGGCGCCGAGCTGCTCCCGGGAAAGCGGCTCAAAGTGGGCAAAATCGAAACGCAGCTTTTGCGCATCCACCAACGAGCCTTTTTGCTGTACATGCTCTCCCAGCACCTGCCGCAGGGCGGCATGGAGCAGATGGGTGGCGGAATGATTCAGGGCGATGCTGCGGCGGTTTTGCCTGTCCACTTCCGCCAGCACGGTATCGCCAACATGCAGTTCGCCGTGAACGAGCTTGCCGATATGCCCGAAAACCGAGCCGCCTTGTTTGCGCGTATCCTGCACTTCGAAATTCGTCTCTTCACCCATCACGGAAAGCTGGCCGCGATCACCGACCTGGCCGCCGGATTCGGCATAAAACGGCGTTTTGTCCAGCACCACCATGCCTTCCTCGCCCTGACGCAAGACATCCACGGATTCGCCATCACGGAACAGGCCGATAACAGTCGCCTCTTCGCGCAGCCGCTCATAGCCGGTAAAATCCGTCACCCCGTCCAGCGCCACCTGCGCCTGCTGCTCCACACCAAACTGGCTGGCGGCCCTGGCCCGCGCCCGCTGGGCCTCCATTTCCCGGTCGAAGCCCGCCGCGTCGATTTGCAGATTCCGTTCCCTGGCGATATCGGCGGTCAGATCCGCCGGAAAACCGTAGGTGTCATACAGTTTGAACACCAGCTCACCGGGAATCACGCCGTCGGATATGCCGGCAATGGCGTCTTCCAGGATTTTCATGCCCTGTTCGATGGTTTCGGCAAAGCGCTCTTCTTCCAGCTTGAGCACCCGCTTCACCATATCCCTGGCTTTGGCCAGCTCGGGATACGCCGCACCCATTTGTTCAACCAGGGCATCCACCAGCAGATGGAAAAAAGGTTGTTTCTGCCCGAGCTGATAGCCGTGGCGAATGGCGCGGCGAATGATGCGGCGCAATACATAGCCGCGGCCTTCGTTGGAGGGGGTTACGCCATCGACGATGAGAAAGGCGCAAGAGCGAATATGATCGGCAATCACACGCAGGGACTTGCTTTCCAGGTCTGATGTGCCGGTAACTTGCGCGGCGGCGCGGATCAGCGCCTGGAAAAGATCGATTTCGTAGTTGGAATGCACACCCTGCATCACCGCCGCCAGGCGCTCCAGCCCCATACCCGTATCCACGGAGGGCTTGGGCAGCGGCGTCATATTCCCTTCGGCATCCCGATTGTACTGCATGAACACCAGGTTCCAGATTTCTATGTAGCGGTCGCCATCCTCTTCCGGGGTGCCAGGGGGGCCGCCGGCCACATCTTCCCCGTGATCATAGAATATCTCGGTGCACGGTCCGCAGGGCCCGGTATCGCCCATGCTCCAGAAATTGTCGCTTTCGTACGGCTTGCCTCCGGGCTTGTCGCCAATGCGGGTGAAGCGGCTGGCGTCCACGCCAATTTCCTGCAGCCAGATGGCCGCCGCTTCCTCATCCTGGTCATACACGGTGATCCACAGCTTCTCCGGAGACAGGCCCATGGTATTGGTGAGAAATTCCCACGCAAACGCAATGGCTTCCCGCTTGAAATAGTCGCCAAAGCTGAAATTGCCCAACATTTCGAAAAAGGTATGATGCCGGGCGGTGTAACCAACATTTTCCAGATCATTGTGCTTGCCCCCGGCGCGAACGCAACGCTGGGACGAGGCAGCCCGGGTATAGGCGCGCTTTTCCTTGCCAAGAAACAGATCCTTGAACTGCACCATGCCCGCATTGGTAAACAGAAGCGTGGGGTCATTGGCCGGCACCAGGGAGCTGGACTCCACGATGGTATGCCCGTGATCGGCAAAATAGTCAAGAAATGCCTGTCGAATTTCAGCGCTCGTTTTCATCTGTTTCCGGTTGGAATTTGCAAGGCGGTAAATGGTATGCAGTCCGGGGCCTCTTGTCACCTTCAAATTGCCTGCAAAATGAGCGAAATCAAAGAAAAACGGCGGTTTTTCCTGGAACCGGAAGCTCAGCCGAACAAATATTCGTTGATCATCCAGGAGGGAAATCCACGGGAAGAAAGAAAACGGCCTCTTTTGGCCATTTCCTTGCGGTCGGCCGGAGAGTGGCTGCCGAATTTCCTTTCCGCCACGCCAAGCATGGTGGCGTACCAGTCCTCCTCGACAGCATCCAGGCAGGCGGCAATCCGTTCCTCGGCAACACCTCTTTCCAGCAGTTCGGCACGAATGCGCAGGGGGCCATAGCCCTTGTTGCGGCGGGAATAGACATACTGCTCGGCAAAGCGGGCGTCGCTCTGCAAGCCCTGTTGCCGCAACTCCCGCAATACCTGTTGTACCGCGGCGGAATCAAATCGGCGCAACAGCTTTCTTTCCAGTTCGAGCTGGCTGTGCTCCCGCATGGACAGCAGGTGCACGGCCGCATGCAGCGCCTGTTTCAGCGCCTCGGGGGTCAGCCTTTTTCCTCCGCGTTCGCCTTGTCCATATCCTGTATCGCTTCCTGGGCGTCCTTGTCGGGGAAAACTTCCGCCCGGATCCGGCTTTCGATATCAGCCGCAATTTCCGGGTGCTCCTTGAGGAACTTCCGCACATTGTCCTTGCCCTGGCCGATGCGATCCCCCTTGTAGGAATACCAAGCGCCGGATTTTTCCACGAAGCCGTGCTTCACTCCCAGGTCGATGATCTCGCCCTCCCTGGAGATGCCTTCTCCATAGAGAATCTGGAATTCCACCTGCTTGAACGGCGGCGCCACCTTGTTTTTCACCACTTTGACCCGGGTTTCATTGCCCACGACTTCATCACCGCGCTTGATGGCGCCGATGCGGCGGATATCCATGCGCACGGAGGAATAGAACTTGAGCGCATTGCCCCCGGTGGTGGTTTCCGGACTGCCGAACATGACGCCGATCTTCATGCGGATCTGGTTGATGAAGATGACGATACAGTTGGAGCGCTTGATATTGGCGGTGAGCTTGCGCAGGGCCTGGGACATGAGCCGCGCCTGCAGCCCCACATGGGAATCTCCCATGTCGCCTTCGATTTCCGCCTTGGGCGTCAGCGCCGCAACCGAGTCGATCACCACCACATCCACCGCCCCGGAGCGCACCAGCATGTCCGTGATTTCCAGCGCCTGCTCGCCGGTATCCGGCTGAGACACCAGCAATTCATCCATATCCACCCCCAGCTTTTCCGCATATTGAGGATCCAGGGCGTGTTCCGCATCCACGAACGCGCAGGTGCCGCCTTCTTTTTGGGCTTCAGCAACGATGTGCAGGGTGAGCGTGGTTTTGCCGGAAGATTCCGGGCCGTAGATTTCCACCACCCGGCCCTTGGGTACGCCGCCGATTCCCAGGGCGATGTCCAGCCCCAGAGAGCCTGTGGATATGGCTTCTACATTCCCAATGGCCGTTCCATCGCCCATGCGCATGACGGAACCTTTGCCAAACTGCTTCTCGATCTGGCCCAATGCAGCCGCCAGTGCTTTTTTCCGATTCTCATCCATTTCATTTCACCTGTGCAATTGCCATGTGGATAACGGCATTTTTCAATACTTGCCTGCAAGTGTAGTTTGTTCTCTGTTTGTTTTCCAGTATTTTTTGCTTCCGAAACCCGCCGGAAAGCCTCAAGACAGCGGCCAGGTTTCCACAACCTCATACCAGGGCGGCTCACCGCCGGGGCGCGATTCCACAAGAACAAAATGATCGACCGGCCAGACCACGGGTTGCGCCAATACCTGGGCCATGCCCGGCGTGGTCTTGCGCAACAGGGTGACATGGGGACGGTAGGCGCGCTTTTCCGGTTTGCAGCCACATTTGCGCAGATGTTGCCCCAGGGCCTGCACCAGTTGCAGCAGCTCTTGCGGGATTTTCTCCGGGCCTGCCCAGGCAATGCGCGGTTTTGGCCAGAAATCCAGACGGGTGATTTCCAGCACGAAGGGAAGCGCCTGAACCGCACTGGCTGCATCAAGAACACAATGCTGCCGATTGGCGGGAACAACGCCAAGAAATTGCAAGGTGACATGCAAATCCATGGGGTGCACCCAGTTGCCCTGGATCTGGGGCAGCCGGGTCTGCAGATCCACCAGGCGGCTGCGCACCTCCGGATCCGGCCACAGGGCGAAGAACAGGCGTTTATTTCCTGACACAGAACGCGCCCAGTTGTTCCAGGGCATGGATCACCGCCTGGCGCCTGACCTGTTGCCGGTCACCGGCAAACCAATACCGCCGGGCAACGGCGCGCTCCCTGTCCGCCCACGCCATCCACACGGTTCCCACGGGTTTGTGCTGCGAGCCGCCCCCCGGCCCGGCAATGCCACTGACGGCCACACTGACATCCGCACTGCTGTGCGCCAGGGCGCCCCGGGCCATCTGCAGCACGACCTGCTCGCTTACCGCACCAAAATACTCCAGGGTATCGGCCCGTACGTCCAGCATACCCATCTTCGACTGGTTGCTGTAGGTGACAAACCCCCCCTCGAACCAGGCGCTGGATCCGGCAACATCCGTCATCACCTTGGCAATCCAGCCACCGGTACAGGATTCCGCTGCCGTCATGGTCAGCCGCTTCCAGGACAACAGACGGCCGGTTTCCTGGGCCAGCTGTTCCAACCGTTCATCTTGCATTAGAATTCACCCAGTTCCCGCAAATCAACGCTGCACTATATTATGAATGACCAAGGCATATTGCTAGAGCGTAAACCTTCTCCAATGAAACTGGAAGTCATGGGCGTGGAAAGCTGGGGCGTGTGGAAAAAAGAAAAATCCACCTTCCCCTGGACCTATCATCAGCAAGAAACCTGCTACATCACCCGGGGACGCTTCATCGTGACCCCGGAAGGCGGCGAACCCATGGAGTTTCGGCGCGGCGATCTCATTACTTTTCCCGCCGGCATGAAATGCACCTGGGAGATTCTCGAAGACGTAGAAAAGTATTACGACTTCCAGTAAAAGCCCTCCGGGTCAGCCACCACCCCTCCTGCCGGGGCGGGACAGCTTGAGGAAATCCCGCACAAGTCATGATCCCGCGCAAACGCCCTGGCATTGCCAGTGTGCCGCATCAAAACAGAAAGACTCTTTCAGCGCTTCCTCAACCCGGATATTTCAGCCGGTTGCCAAAAAACAAAGATATGCGATTGTTACTTATGGACATCATCGTTGGAATATTGGCAAAGCACAAAGTGCAACCGGCTCACGGCTTGCGTCCAGCCCCGCACTGATCTTGCCATCCGGAGACGGTATTTCCCCAATCATCAACAGCTTGGGCTACTGATTCCATCGGAAATCCGCCTCTGAACAACAATCCCGGCACCATCATCGGACGCCGGAGTGAAACATCCGGGTTAAGTTCTTTACCGTACAGCCGATTACTTTCGTAACTCAAACTTCAACCAAGTTTACGACAGGATCGGTAACGGTATTTCTATGTCCATGGACCTTTCAGAATTTCTCGATGTGTTCCTCGAAGAGTGTTTCGAGGGGCTGGAAGCCATGGAGTCAGGGCTGCTGCATCTGGATGCGGGTACGGATCTCGAGGAAATCAATACCATCTTCCGCGCCGCCCACTCCATCAAGGGGGGCAGCGCCGCCTTTGGCTTCAACCACATCTCCGAGTTTACCCATGTAATGGAGACCCTGCTGGATGAGCTGCGCAACGGCGCCCGGCAGGTAGATGAAAAAATCGTGGATCTGCTTCTGGCCTCCGTGGATATTCTGCGTGAAATGGTGGACGGGCTGAAGGATGAAAGCACGCCTGATGAAGCCCGCGTAGCCGAACTGAAAAATGCATTGGAAGCCGCGCTGGAAAACACCCCGGAAGCAACCACAAAAGAAACGCCGGCAACGGAAACCACTGATGCCCCGGCAACAGGGGAAGCCAGGCTGTGGCAGATTCATTTTACTCCATGTCCGGATCTGTTCCGCGAAGGCAATGACCCCCTGCGTATCTTTGAGGCGCTGGAAGAGCTGGGCGCACTGCGAGTAGAAACGGATCTTTCCACCCTGCCTCCCCTGTCAGATCTGGAACCTTCCACCTGCTATCTGCGCTGGAACGCAACCCTGGAAAGCCCGGCTTCCGAAGAACAGATTCACGAAGCATTCAGTTGGGTGGAAGGCAACTGCGACCTGAAGATCACCCGCATCGAGCACAAGGAAGCGCCGCCCCCGGCAATCGAGGCAAAAACAGCAGATCAGCCGGCAGCAAAAGCTCCTGCCCCTGCCGCGGCGCCTGTGGCGGCGGCGAAACCGGCCCGCTCTTCCTCCAGCAGGGAAAGCAGCTCCATTCGCGTAGCCATTGAAAAAGTGGATCTATTGATCAACCTCATGGGCGAACTGGTGATCACCCAGTCCATGCTCAATCAGGTGGGGCTGGATCTGGCCCAGGAAGGCGGGCAAAAAGCGGAAGCGTTGCTCAACGGTCTGGCGCAGCTGGAACGCAACACCCGCGAATTGCAGGAAAACATGCTGCAGATTCGCATGTTGCCCATCAGCGTGGCCTTCAACCGCTTCCCGCGCCTGGTGCGCGACCTGTGCGGAAAAATGGGCAAGAAGGTGGATC
The DNA here is from genome assembly GCA_027068795.1 of Sedimenticola sp. Classification (GTDB taxonomy): domain Bacteria; phylum Pseudomonadota; class Gammaproteobacteria; order Chromatiales; family Chromatiaceae; genus Thiolapillus. The sequence continues at coordinate 9,441 of JAMOMB010000202.1, forward strand.
TGGTGCTCAGCGGCGAACAAACCGAGGTGGACAAGACGGTGCTGGAAAAGATCGGCGATCCCCTGGTGCATCTGGTGCGCAACTCCCTGGATCACGGCCTGGAAACACCCGAAGTACGCGCCGCAAATGGCAAGCCGGAGCAAGGGCGGCTGGAACTTAGCGCACAACACGAAAGCGGCAATATCGTCATCCGCATTAGCGACGATGGCGCCGGACTGGATCGGGAGAAAATCCTGAAAAAAGCCATCCAGCAAGGGCTGGTAAGCGACAAGGAAGAATTGTCTGAGGAACGCATCGACAACCTCATCTTCCAGCCCGGGTTTTCCACGGCGGAAAAAGTCAGCGATCTGTCTGGCCGCGGCGTGGGCATGGATGTGGTGAAACGCAATATCGGCGACCTGGGCGGCACCGTCAGCATTCAGTCCCGCCAGGGCAAGGGCAGCACTGTAGTGATCCGTCTGCCCCTCACCCTGGCGATTCTCGATGGCCAGCTCGCCAGTATTGGTGAAGACACCTACATCCTGCCCCTCATTTCCATTATCGAATCGCTGCAAATCCGTCCGGAAAACCTCAAGAATGTCACCGGTTCGACAGAGCTGTACCGCTTCCGTGACGAATACATTCCCGTCATACGACTCAACCGGTTGCTTGGCAACCAGTGCGGCACCGACAGCCTGGAGCAGGGACTGCTGGTGGTGGTGGAATCGGAAGGACAACACGCCGGTTTGTTCGTGGACAGGCTGCAAGGACAACAACAGGTGGTAATCAAAAGCCTGGAAACCAACTTTCAGCAGCTCGACGGCGTATCCGGCGCAACCATCCTGGGTGACGGCAGGGTCGCCCTGATCCTGGACATTCCCGGGCTGGTGCAGCTTTTCCACAAAACCAGAACCAACAACCCGGCACCAGCACTGGCTGCCGCTTCATGACCGAGGTTGAAAGATCCATGAACACTAACGCAGCACAAAAAATTGATATCGATCTGCAATCCGAGGAAGGCGTGGATCAATATCTCACCTTCTGCCTGGCCGGAGAGGAATACGGCATCAACATTCTCAAAGTCCAGGAAATCCGAGGCTGGAGTGAAGTGACGCCCATGCCCAACACGCCGGATTCCATTCTCGGCGTAATCAACCTTCGCGGCACCGTAGTGCCCATCGTTGAACTGCGCAGTCACTTCAACCTGCCCGAGGCATCTCCCGGCCCCACTACGGTAATCATCGTGGTCAAGGCAGTGGAAGCCAACGGCAACCAGCGCACCATGGGCATGGTGGTGGATGCGGTATCCGAAGTACACAACATCGCCACCGAGGAAATCCAGCCGGCGCCACAAATCGGCGATGCAGAAGATCAGCGCGCCATCGCCGGGCTGGCAACCATGGAACAACATATGATCATCCTCCTCGACGTGGATGACCTGATGATAAACGGCGTACTCGGCCTGCTCGGCAACGAACCCGGCGCCTGATCAAGAAACCATTTCGCTCGACGGAGAACAGCAGCATGAAAATCAATGAGCCAGTAACAGACAAAGAAATCGTAATGGAAGACGGGCAGTTCATCGTCTCCACCACCGACCTCAAGGGCATCATCACTTCCATCAACCGTGATTTCATAAAAATCAGCGGCTTCACCTCCGAAGAGCTGATCGGCAGAAACCACAACATGGTTCGCCATCCCGACATGCCACCGGAAGCCTTCGAGGACTTGTGGCGCACCATCAAGGCGGACAAGCCCTGGATCGGAATGGTGAAGAACCGTTGCAAGAATGGCGACTACTACTGGGTCAAGGCCAATGTCACCCCCTTGCGCGAACACGGGCGCACCACCGGCTTCATGTCGGTACGCACCAAACCCACGCGCCAGGAAATCGAACAGGCCGATGCCCTGTACAAGAAAATACGCGCCGGTGAAGCCACCTTGCAACCATCACGTTTCACGCGAGTCATGCGATACCTGGGCAATCTGGGAGTATCCAGGTACCTGACTTTGCTGCAAGTAGCGTCGGTATCCGCCATGGCGGGAATTGCCTGGCTGGACCGCCAGGGTACCGACCTTTCTATCGTAATCACGGCTTTTGCCGTTATTACAATCCTCATCTCCCTTGCCATCCATGCGCTCAAGCAATACACCCAGCGCCCCATGAAGCAGGCCATCGCCGCCATGCAGCAAATCGCCAACGGCGACTACTTCCAGTGGGTGGAAACAAACCGGGATGATGATCTGGGCCGCTTATTGCAAAACATCCAGTCCACCCAGATTCGCCTCGGCTATGAAGTGAATGAAATACGGCAACAGGCAAATGAGTTGAGCCGCGTACAAGAGGCGTTGGAAAGCGTAAACGCCAATGTAATGATTGCCGATCAGGACCTCAACATCATCTACATGAACAAGGCAGTGAAGGAGATGATGCAAGACGCCGAAGACGACATCCGTCAGGAACTGCCGGATTTCAGCAGCGACAAGCTCCTGGGCGCCAACATCGACATGTTCCACAAGAACCCCTCCCATCAGCGCGAGGTGCTGGAAAAGCTGCAGAACACCTTCACTGCCGACATCAAGTTGGGCGGGCACTCCATGCGCCTTATCGCCAACCCCATTCTCAATGAACAAGGAGAGCGGCTGGGCACCGTGGTGGAATGGATGGATCGCACCAACGAAGTGGCCATTGAACAGGAGATCCAGGGCATCGTGGACAACGCCCTCATGGGCAACCTCAGCGAGCGGGTATCCCTGTCCGGAAAAGAAGGTTTCTTCAAGAGCCTGAGCCGGGGCGTAAACGACCTGATGCAGGTACTGGAGCAGGTAATCGACGATACATCCCAAGTGCTCAGCGCCCTGGCCAAAGGCGAACTGAACAAAACCATAGATACCGATTATGAAGGCGCCTTTGCCCGCCTCAAAGACGACGTAAACGCCACCATTGCCAATCTGACCCGAGTGATTGGCAGCATCCGCCACAGCGCCGATGCGGTGGAACATGCCTCACAGGAAATCGCCGAAGGCAATACCGATCTGGCGCGCCGCACCGAGTTGCAGGCCTCCAACCTGGAAGAAACCGCTTCCAGCATGGAAGAGATCACTTCCACGGTGCGGCAGAACGCCGACAACTCGCGCAAGGCCAGCGACCTGGCGGCGGTCACCCTGGATCAGGCGGTAAATGGCGGCGAAGTGGTGACCAACACCATTACCGCCATGGAGAAAATCACACACTCCAGCAAAAAGATCGCTGCCATCATCAGCGTCATCGATGACATTGCCTTCCAGACCAATCTACTGGCGCTGAACGCTGCCGTGGAGGCGGCCCGCGCCGGAGAGCAAGGCCGCGGATTCGCTGTAGTAGCCACCGAAGTGCGTAATCTGGCGCAACGCAGCGCCACTGCCGCCAAGGAAATCAAGGAACTCATTGAAGACAGCGTGAACAAGGTGGAAGAAGGCTCGGAACTGGTGGATCAATCCGGGAAGACCCTGGAAGAAATCGTCACCTCAGTGAAAAAAGTCAGCGATTTTATCACCGAGATTGCCGCCGCCAGCTCGGAGCAATATGCCGGCATAGACCAGGTAAACCAGGCCGTATCGCAAATGGATGAAGTGACCCAGCAGAATGCCGCGTTGGTCGAAGAAGCCGCGCAAACCAGCCAAATGATGGACGAACAGGCCAAGGAGCTGGGCGAGCTGATCTCCTTCTTCAAGACGGAAGGCGCCACTGGAGAAACCTGGGATCAGGTAGAGCGACGCTCCAGCGACCGGCCCTGGTCTGACGCCAACAGCGCCTCTGCCGTGGATTTTGCCGCCGCCCGCGCCAAACACAAACAATGGAAATCCCGTCTGCGCGCCTTCCTCGACGGCAAAGAGTCCTTGAGCGTAGAGGAAGCCAGCTCCCATCATGACTGCAAGCTGGGGCAATGGCTGCATGGCGCAGGCATGCGCGAATACGGCAGCATGAACAAAATGCAGGAGCTGGAAAAAGCCCATGTGGACTTCCACTCGGTGGCCAAGCAGGTAATCAAGGCCAAGCAATCCGGAGACAATGCCGGGGCGGAAACCCTGTACGGTCGCGTGGAAAAAGGCTCGGATCGCATTATCACCTTGCTGGAGCAACTGGAACGGGAAATCGGCGCCGGCAGCCCGGCTTCCAGCCTTCCCGCAGCAGCAGGTAACAGCGCCCCGTCCAGGCCAAGGCTGCAAGCCGTTGGCGCAGAAGACGTATGGGACGAGTTCTGATCATGAGCGCCCGGCAAATAAGTCTTGCCTCCCATCTGGACATGGATGCATTGCCGGCGCTGACCCAGGCGCTGCGCGATGCCCTGGCGGAGAAAGCCCCGCTATCCCTGGACGGATCCCAGGTGCAGCGCATCGACGGCGCTTCACTGCAACTGCTTCTGGCCGCCGCCCGTTCCGCGCAGCAGGAAGGCATTCCACTCGATTGGCATCAGCCTTCCCCTGCCCTGAGCAAGGCGGCGGCAACCCTGGGATTGAACAACGATCTGGCACTGGAGGCCAATGAAACATGAACCGCTTGGCACAAAAAGCCCTGCGTCAGGGATTTGAATTTACCGACCAGGATTTCTCCCGTCTTCGGGAGTTGGTTTATCAACACACCGGAATCCGCATGGCGGACAACCGACGCGACCTGATCTATGGCCGTCTGTCACGACGATTGCGGGCGCTGGGCATGCATAGCTTTCGCGCATATTGCGAACTCATCGAGGATGGCCACGAAGAAGAGCTGGAAGCCTTTACCAACGCCGTGACCACCAATCTGACGGCCTTTTTCCGGGAAGCGCATCACTTTGATTATCTGGCCAGCACCGCATTGCCGGAATTGATGGCGCGTAAACAAGCGAATCAACGTATAAGAATCTGGTCGGCAGGTTGCTCCACAGGAGAAGAACCCTATACCCTGGCCATGATATTGCTGGAAAACATTCCTGACATACACAACTGGGATGTGCGCATCCTCGCCACCGATCTTGATTCCGAAGTGCTGGCGAAAGCAAGCGCAGGCATTTATGAGCAGCAAAATATTCAACGGGTTCTGGGCGAGCGCCTGAAACGCTGGTTCCGCAAGGGAACCGGCGCCCACAAGGGAAAAGCAAAAGTACTCCCGCAACTGCAGGAACTGATTTCATTCAGGAAGCTCAACCTGATGGAAAGCTGGCCAATGAAAGGGCCGTTCGACATCATCTTCTGCCGCAATGTGCTGATCTATTTTGACAAGCCCACACAGAAAAAACTGTTTGACCGCTTCGCCAACATCCTGGATCCAAAAGGGCATCTTTTCATCGGCCATTCCGAAAGTCCCCTGGATCTGACAGACCGTTTCACCCTCATCGGCCAGTCAATCTACCAGCGGAGCAAATAATGAAAAACACGGGAGGAACACTCAGGCCATGAGCATACGCGTTCTCGTCATCGATGATTCCGCGCTGGTGCGCAGTCTGTTGACGCGCATCCTGGAAAAAGACCCGCAAATCCAGGTAGTCGGTTCAGCAGCCGATCCCTACATCGCCCGGGAAAAGATCAAGCAACTGCGCCCCGATGTGCTTACCCTGGATGTGGAAATGCCGAAAATGGACGGCATCACCTTCCTGCAGAATCTCATGCGTCTGCATCCCATGCCCGTGGTAATGGTTTCCTCCTACACGGAAAAAGGCGCGGAAATCACCCTGCGGGCGCTGGAACTGGGCGCTATCGATTTTGTCAGCAAGCCGCAGGGAGAACTCAGCGGTTCGCTGGAGATGGTGGGCGAAGAAATCATCCAGAAAGTGAAAACCGCCAGCCGGGCCAACATTCATGCTGCCGGGCGCACTCGCCCCTCCACACCGCTGTCCGTGGAGGAAAAACAAAGCGTGGATTCCATTCTTCCCGGCGGCAAGAAGCAACGCCCCAACAGCGCCCTGCCGCCCCTCATCGCCATTGGCGCATCAACCGGCGGCACGGAGGCAATCAAGGACGTGCTTCTGGGATTGCCGGAAAAGATGCCGGCCATTGTCATCACCCAACATATCCCTCCCGGTTTCAGCACCGCTTTCGCCAAACGCATGGATCGATTGGCAGCGCTGAAAGTGCATGAAGCCGAAGATGCCCAGCCCATCGCACCCGGTAATGTCTATATTGCCCCGGGCGCACAGCATCTGCTGGTAACACTGGACAACAAGGGATACCGCTGCAAACTCAATGACGGCCCGCGGGTCAATCGCCACAAACCCTCCGTGGACGTCCTGTTTCGTTCGGTAGCACAAACTGCCGGGAGAAACGCCACCGGCGTAATTCTCACCGGCATGGGGGATGACGGCGCCCGATCCTTGCTGGAAATGCGCGAGGCGGGAGCCAGAACCATTGCCCAGGACGAGGAAAGCAGCGTGGTATGGGGCATGCCCGGTTCCGCAATCAAGCGGGGCGCGGCAGAGCAGATCCTGCCCCTGGAAAAAATCCCTGCCGCACTGATCTACCTGCTTGCCGGCAAGGGAAAAACCCTTCACAACACCAACCGCCTGCGGCAACGACAAATGGCTGCGGCAGCTTCTTTTTCATAACCAACACTCAGGAGAACGATATGAATATCATGGTAGTAGACGACAGCCTCGCAATGCGACTAATCGTCATGAAAACCTTACGCGAAGCCGGCTACGACGGTCACGACATCACTCAGGCGGCGGATGGCGCAAAAGCGCTGGAGGCCATCAAGAAAGAGGAGCCGGATCTGGTTCTTTGCGACTGGAACATGCCCAATATGACCGGGCCGGAGCTGCTGGAAACCCTCAAGGATGAAGGCTACAACCTCAAGTTTGGCTTCGTAACCACCGAGGCTTCCGAAGAAATGCGCGCCAAAGCCAGCGAACTGGGCGCACGTTTCCTCATCGCCAAACCCTTTACTCCGGAATCCTTCAAGGAAAAACTGGATCCCTACCTGAATTAAGGAGCCAACACCATGTCCAGCATCCCACTACCCAAACCCGTCGAACTGCAGCAAATACTCGCCATGATGTATGGCAGCGACCTCAAGGCGGAACCTGGCAACCCGGTTCCCACCACACCAGGCAGTAAATCCCTGGTTGCGCTCTATGTAGATGACGACGACGCCCCTGTTGCAACCTGCGCGGTAGACTATCCATTTACCGCCTACGCCGGCGCCTCCCTGACCCGGATCCCCCTGGGAACGGCCAAGGAGTGTGCGCAAGACGGTGATTTTTCCGAGATCATGGTTGGCAACGTGCATGAAATCATGAACATCTGCTCCCGCCTCTTGATGAACAGCGACAGCCCGCATCTGCGGTTGCAGACCCTGTATGCATCCCCGGATGAAATACCGGAAAATGTACAGGAACTGATGCAGAAACCAGCCGCCAGCGCTGATTTCAGCGTCACTATCGCGGATTACGGCGACGGGGGCATGTCATTCCTGTCTCTGGTTGCGTAAGAAAGAAGGCGGATACCGGAACCGCGGGATCAGAGGCTGATCCCGCCCTGCCCCGGATGCTTCATCCGGCCACCGGAAAATAAAGACAAGCGCAAAAGTGTAAGCGGAGCAAGGCTTGCGTCCGCCCCCACACTGCTCTTGCCGCCCGGAGAGGGCATTTCCATCAATAGCACAGGCTATTGGTTCGGCCGGAAATCCGCCTCTGAATGAACCTCGGCCCGAATACCGGATTCCTGAGTGAAACCCCCGGCTACAGCACGGCCTTGGGATAGGAACCCAGCACCTTGTACATTCCGGCCTGCTTTTCCAGCGCAGCCAGGGCCTGGGCGACATGGGCTTCATCCTTGTGGCCGTCCACGTCGATGAAGAACACATAATCCCATACCCCCCGGCGGGAAGGGCGGGACTCGATGCGGGTCATGCTCACGCCATGCTCCGCCAGAGGCTCCAGCAGGCGATGCAGGCCACCCGCTTCATTCTTGGTGGAAATAAGCAGACTGGTCTTGTCCTCACCGGAAGGCGGCACATCCTGCCTGCCGATAATAAGAAAACGGGTGGTGTTGCCCGGTTCATCCTCGATGTTGTGCGCCAACACGCCCAGATTGTAGATCTCCCCGGCGGTTTCGCTGGCGATGGCCGCGGCATGGGCGTCTTCCCTCGCCATGGCTGCGGCCTCGGCATTGCTGCCCACGGCAATACGCTCCACATTCGGCAGGTGCCGATCCAGCCAGCCCCGGCACTGGGCCAGGGATTGCTGATGGGAATACAGTTTCTCGATCTCGCCCAAAGACCCGGCATTGGAGAGCAGGTTGTGATGGATGCGCAGGGTCACTTCCCCGCAGATGCGCAGGGGCGAGCTGAAGAACATGTCCAGGGTATGGCTGATCACCCCTTCGGAAGAGTTCTCCACCGGCACCACGCCATACTGGCAGTTGCCTGCTTCCACCTCCTGAAATACGTCGGAAATGGAACCCAGCGGCGTGGTGGCGACAGAATGCCCGAAGTGCTTCAGCGCCGCCGCCTGGGTAAATGTGCCTTCCGGGCCGAGGAAAGCAATATTCAGGGGGTATTCCAGGGCCAGGCAGGCGGACATGATTTCCCGGAACAATCTCGCCATTTCTTCCGCATCCAGGGGGCCTTCATTGCGCTCCTTGACCATGCGCAACACCTGGGCTTCGCGCTCGGGCCGGTAGAAAACCGTCTCGCCGCTGCTCTGTTGCTTGATATGGGCGACTTCCGCCGCTGCCGCCGCACGGGCATTGATGAGGTGCTGGAGCTGTGCATCAATGGCGTCAATGCGTTCGCGGATGGCCTTGAGTTGTTCCGTTTCGTTCATGGCTTCAGCAGCTCAGGCAACGCACCGACAGCACCCCTTCTACAGCGGCAATCCTGTTCACTACCGAAGCATCGGGCTGCGCTTCCAGGTCAATGAGGGTGACCGCGATATCCCCCCGGGACTTGTTCAACATGTCCACGATATTCAGGCCCGCCTCGGCCAGATCCGTCGAAATCTGCCCCAGCATGTTGGGCACATTGCTGTTCACCACCACCAGGCGCGGATTGTCGCCGCGGGGCATCTGGATCTCGGGGAAATTCACGGCGTTGGTGATATTGCCATCTTCCAGCCAGCTGCGCACCTCGTCCACCACCATGATGGCGCAGTTTTCCTCCGCCTCGCGGGTGGAAGCGCCCAGATGCGGCAAGGTGATGCAGCGTGGATGATCCTTGAGCAGGTTGCTGGGGAAATCGCAAACATAACCATACAGATGCCCCTCATCCAGGGCCTGAACCACGGCTTCATCATCAACGATGCCGTTGCGGGCGAAGTTGAGCACAATAGCGTCTTTCGGCATCAGCTTGATCCGCTCTTCGTTGATCATGCTGGCCGTTGCATCATTGAGGGGCACATGGAAGGTGACGAAATCCGACCGGGACAACAGATCGTCGATGGATAGGGCCTGTTCCACGTCGGCCTTGAGCTTCCAGGCGGACTTGACGGTGATGGACGGATCGAAGCCCACCACCTTCATCCCCAGATCATGGGCGGCATTGCAGATCTTCACGCCGATGGCGCCCAGGCCAACCACGCCCAGGGTGCGGCCCGGCAGCTCGAAACCCACGAAATGCTTCTTGCCCGCTTCCACGGCTTTACCGATCTGCGCATCATCGCCTGTCAGCCCGGTGGCAAACTTCCACGCCGGTCCGATATTGCGCGCCGCCATCAACATGCCGGCGATCACCAGCTCCTTGACCGCATTGGCGTTGGCCCCCGGCGCGTTGAACACGGGAATGCCCTTCTCCGTCATTTTATCCACGGGAATATTGTTCACCCCCGCCCCGGCGCGGCCAATGGCCTGCACGGTTTCGGGAATCTCCATGTCATGCATTTTGAACGAGCGCAGCAAAATGGCGTCGGGGTGGGTAATCTCCGAAGCAACCTCATAGGTCTCGCGAGGCAGCCTGTCCAGGCCGGCGGCGGATATGTTGTTCAGGGTAAGAATCTTGTACATCTTGTTGAACCTTTTGGTTGAGAGTGCAGGAGCGCCCCGTGGGCGCGATCAGCAGCGGCATCGCGGCCATGGGCCGCTCCTACAGATCAGGCGTTGGCCTTTTCGAAATCCTCCATGAAGGCGATGAGCGCCTGCACCCCCGCCTCGGGCATGGCATTGTAAATGCTGGCGCGCATGCCGCCTACGGAGCGATGTCCCTTGAGGGTCTTCAACCCCGCCTGGGCCGCTTCTTCGACAAACTTGGCGTCCAGGCCCGCATCCGCCAGGGTAAAAGGCACGTTCATCCGGGAACGGCATGCGGGATCCACGGGATTGGCATAAAAGTCCAGATCATCAATGGCTGCATACAAAGCTGCCGCCTTGCGTTCGTTGACGATGGCCATGGCCTCCAGCCCGCCATTGCTTTTCAGCCACTGGAACACCAGCCCCGCCAGATACCAGGCATAGGTGGGGGGCGTGTTGTACATGGAATCCGCATCGGCATGGATCTTGTAGTTCATCATGGCCGGGCAGGACTGCGGCGCATGGCCGATGAGATCCTCGCGAATGATGACCAGGGTCAGGCCTGCCGGACCGATATTCTTCTGCGCGCCGGCATAGATGATGCCGAACCTGGATACGTCCATGGGGCGCGACAGGATAATGGAAGACATGTCCGCCACCAGGGGAATATCGCCCGTATCCGGAACATAGGGGAATGCCACGCCCTGGATGGTCTCATTGGGCGTGTAGTGCACATAGGCCGCGTCCGTGGAGAATCTGAGCGCCTCTTCCGCAGGCGCCCTGAAATCGGACGATGTGTCGGCAATGACATTTACCTCGCCGTAGCGTCTGGCTTCGGCAATGGCCTTTTTCGACCAGGAGCCGGTGTTGATATAGTCCGCCTTGCCGGTGCGGCCCATGAGATTCAGGGGCACCATGGCGAACTGGCTGGAGGCGCCGCCCTGCAGAAACAGCACCTTGTAGTTCTCGGGAATCGCCATTATCTCGCGCAGATCGGTCTCCGCCTGTTCGGCGATACTCATGAACTCCTTGCCGCGATGGCTCATTTCCATCACCGACATGCCGGCGCCATGCCAGTCCAGCAGCTCTTCCTGTGCCTGTTTCAATACCGCTTCGGGCAGCGTGGCGGGGCCGGCGCTGAAATTATAGATTCGTGACATTTCGGGTTCCTGTTCAGGGTTACTGCAAAAAAATTCTGGTCTGGTAGCAAGCGCGGGTCGGAGAGGCTACGATGATTCGCTGTTTTCCCCGCCTTCCTCATCGCCTTCGAGCATTTCGACCCGGGCAATACCGATGAGTTTTTCCTTCTTGCTCAGGGCGATCATCTTCACGCCCTGGGTATTGCGCCCCATACGCGATACATCGCTGACACGGGTGCGCACCAGGGTGCCGCCGTCGGTGATGAGCATGATTTCGTCGTCTTCATCCACCAAAATGGCGCCGATCTGCTGGCCGTTACGCTCGGATGTCTGGATGGAAATCATTCCCTTGCCGCCACGCCCCTTGACCGGAAACTGGGCAATGTCCGTGCGCTTGCCGTAGCCGTTTTCACACACGGTCAGCACATCGCCCTGGGTGGCGACCACCAGGGAAATCACTCGCTGGCCTTCATCCAGGCGAATGCCGCGCACGCCGGCGGCGGTGCGCCCCATGGCGCGCACGGCGCTTTCGTTGAAGCGCACCGCCTTGCCGGCGCTGCTGAAGAGCATGATGTCCTGACCGCCATCGGTGATATCCACGCCGATGAGCTGATCCCCATCATGCAGATCCACGGCGATAATGCCGCTGGCCCGGGGACGGGAAAAATCCGTCAGAGGCGTTTTCTTTACCGTGCCATTGGCCGTGGCCATGAAGATATAGCGGTCTTCGGCATATTCCCGGATCGGCAGCACCGCGTTGATGCGCTCACCGTCTTCCAGGGGCAGCAGGTTGACCATGGGCTTGCCCCGGGCATTGCGCCCCGCCTGGGGCAGTTCATAGACCTTGAGCCAATAGACCTTGCCGGCGCTGGAGAAACACAGGATGGTGTCATGGGTGCTGGCGACGAACAGCTTGTCCACGAAATCCTCATCCTTGGTGGTGGTGGCGGTCTTGCCCCGCCCGCCCCGGCGCTGGGCCTGGTAGGTGTCCAGGGACTGGGCCTTGGCGTAACCCTGGTGAGACAGGGTGACCACCACGTCTTCCTCGGTGATCAGGTCTTCCAGGGTCAGATCCAGGCGATCCGCGACAATCTCGGTGCGGCGCTCGTCGCCAAACTGTTCCTTGATCGCCAGCAGTTCCTCCTTGATGACATTCATCAGGCGCTCGGAGCTGGAGAGTATATCCAGCAGATCGGCGATCCGGTCCAGCAACTCCTGGAACTCGGCAATGATCTTGTCCTGCTCCAGCCCGGTGAGCTTTTGCAGGCGCAGATCCAGGATCGCCTGGGCCTGGGTTTCCGTGAGGCGGTAGCCGGCTGCGGTGAGGCCAAAGCCTTCGCCAAGGTCATCCGGGCGGGAAGCGTCAGCCCCGGCGCGCGAAAGCATGTCCTCCAGCGCGCCGGACTGCCAGGTGCGGGCGCAGAGCTCCTTCTTCGCCGTGGCCGGATTGGGTGCGGCCTTGATCAGGGCGATGACCTCGTCGATATTCGCCAGGGCAACCGCCAGACCTTCGAGCAGGTGGGCGCGGGCGCGGGCCTTGCGCAGGTCGAAGATGGTGCGCCGGGTAACCACTTCCCGGCGGTGACGAATGAAATATTCCAGCAGTTGCTTGAGATTGAGGGTGCGGGGCTGGGAATCCACCAGGGCCACCACATTGATGCCGAACACGCTCTGCATCTGGGTGTGCTTGAACAGGTTGTTGAGCACCACCTCGCCCACTTCGCCCTTGCGCAATTCAATGACCATGCGCATGCCGTCCTTGTCGGACTCGTCGCGCATTTCGGTAATGCCCTCGATCTTCTTGTCCTTGACCAGCTCGGCGATCTTTTCCATGAGCCGCGCCTTGTTCACCTGATAGGGCAGCTCGGTGACCACGATGCGCTGCTTGCCGTTGTCCATTTCCTCGAAATGGGTGCGGGCGCGCACATAGATCTTGCCCCGGCCGCTGCGGTAGGCTTCCCGAATACCCTTGGCGCCGTTGATAATGCCCGCCGTGGGAAAATCCGGCCCCGGCACAAAGGCCATGAGCGCATCTATGGAGATCTGCGGCTGGTCGATGACCGCCACACAGGCATTGATCACTTCGGTGAGATTGTGGGGCGGAATATTGGTCGCCATGCCCACGGCAATGCCCGAAGAACCGTTCACCAGCAGATTGGGCACCTTGGCCGGCAGCACCGTGGGTTCGGTTTCGGATTCGTCGTAGTTGGGAATGAAATCGACGGTTTCCTTGTCGATATCCGCCAGCAGCTCATGGGCGATCTTGGCCATGCGCACTTCGGTATACCGCATGGCGGCGGGGGAATCGCCATCCACGGAACCGAAGTTGCCCTGGCCATCCACCAGCATGTAACGCAGGGAAAACGGCTGGGCCATGCGCACGATGGTGTCATACACTGCGGTATCGCCATGGGGATGGTATTTACCGATGACATCGCCCACCACCCGGGCGGACTTCTTGTAGGGCTTGTTCCAGTCGTTGCCCAGCACGCTCATGGCGTATAGCACCCGCCGGTGCACGGGCTTCAGACCGTCTCTGACATCCGGCAAGGCCCGGCCCACGATGACGCTCATGGCGTAATCGAGGTAGGAGTGCTGCATCTCGTCTTCGAGGTTGACCGGGAGGACTTCCTTGGCAAAATCAGTCATGTATGAATCGGTCCGAATGGCATAGAACAATTAGGAGCGGGATTTTACCATAAATCCACCCTTGGGGTGCAGGGCGCGCCCCAATCCCCCTGAACCGCATTTACGGCCCGCAGAAGGAATCAGGCCATGTGTCGAGCCAGCTTTTTGGCGTCTGGCGAGAGGATAATCCCCTTCTCGGTCACAATGGCGTCCAGCAGACTTGCCGGGGTCACATCGAATACCGGATTCCAGGCCGCCACCCCTGTTGCCGCCACGGGTTTGCCGGCGCAACCGAGCAGTTCCGCACCATCCCGGGTTTCGATGGGAATATCACCGCCGCTGGGGCATGCCATGTCGATGGTGGAGCTGGGCGCCGCCACCATGACCTTCACGCCATGGGCCCTGGCAACCAGGGCCAAGCCGTAGGTGCCGATCTTGTTCGCCACATCGCCATTGGCGGCGATGCGGTCGGAACCCACAATCACCCAGTCGATGCCGCCCGCCGCCAGACGCGCGGCGGCAGCGCCATCAGCCAGCAGGGAAACGGGAATGCCGTCACGCTGCAACTCCCAGGCGGTGAGACGGCTGCCCTGGAGCCAGGGGCGGGTTTCATCCGCGAATACCCGTTCGATCTTGCCCGCCGCCCAGGCGCTGCGAATCACCCCCAGGGCCGTGCCATAGCCGCCGGTAGCCAGGGCGCCGGCATTGCAGTGGGTGATCACAGAGGTTTTCGCTTTGATCAGGGACGCCCCCAGATCGCCAAGGACATGATTGGCCTGGATGTCCTCGGCATGAATCCGCTTCGCCTCCCGCAACAACAGCGGCTCGGGGTTTCCCTGATCCATGCCGGCAATCAATCCTTGCATCCGCCGCAGCGCCCAACCCAGATTCACCGCCGTGGGACGCGCGCCGGCAAGCTGCTCCAGCTCATCCTGCATCGCTGTCTTCCAGCCGCCTTGCGCCTGCCGCCAGGCGCTGCGGGCGGCCAGCACCACCGCGTAGGCCGCTGTCACCCCAATGGCCGGCGCGCCCCGCACCACCATATCGGTGATGGCTTTTGCGGCATCCACGCCACGGGAGCAATGCACGAAACACGCTTCATGAGGCAGCAGCCGCTGATCCAGCAGATACAGCTCACCATCCTGCCACAGCACCGCATCGTCAGCACTGATCTTGTGTTCCAGAACCGGTTGTTTCATATAATTTTTCGTGTACGGGAAATCGGATTCGGGTATTTTATACCAATCCCGTTCCCCCATCCGACAAACCACATGCACGCAGACACGCTCATTCACGCCCGCTGGATCATTCCGGTGGAACCCGCCGGACAGGTGCTGGAGAACCATTCCCTGGCGATCAGCAACGGCCGTATCCAGGCATTG
>JAMOMB010000203.1 GCA_027068795.1 Sedimenticola sp.
ATCCCGTAGGAGCGCCCCATGGGCGCGATCATCGGTATATGTAAACCGCTGCCTTACAAGGCAGCGACTACGGCGTCGCCCATTTCCTCGGTACTCACTTCCTTCATGCCCTCGGCCATGATGTCCGGGGTGCGCAGGCCGTCGTCCAGCACCCGGTTCACCGCCGCCTCGATGCGATCCGCCATGGCCGGTTCGTCCAGGCTGTAGCGCAGCATCATGGCCACGGACAGGATGGTGGCCAGGGGATTGGCCTTGTTCTGACCGGCGATGTCCGGGGCCGAACCATGGATGGGTTCGTACATGCCCTTACCGTTCTCGTCCAGGGAGGCGGAAGGCAGCATGCCAATGGAGCCGGTGAGCATGGCGGCGCAGTCGGAGAGGATATCGCCGAACATGTTGGTGGTGACCATGACATCGAACTGCTTGGGCGCCCGCACCAGCTGCATGGCGGCGTTGTCCACGTACATGTGGCTCAGTTCCACGTCGCTGTAGTCCTTTTCCATGACCCGGGTGGCCACGTCCCGCCACAACTCGGTGCATTCCAGCACATTGGCCTTGTCCACGGAGCATACCCGGCTGTCGCGCTTGCGGGCGATATCGCCGGCCACGCGCAGGATGCGCTCGATCTCGCTCTCCCGGTACACCAGGGTGTTGAAACCTTCCTTCTCGCCGTTGTCCAGTTCGCGTACGCCCCGGGGCTGGCCGAAATAGATGCCGCCGGTGAGCTCGCGCACGATCATGATGTCCAGGCCGGACACCACTTCCGCCTTCAGGGTGGAGGCTTCCGCCAGCTGGGGATAGAGAATGGCCGGACGCAGGTTGGCGAACAGGTTCAGGCCCGCACGCAGGCCCAGCAACCCCTTTTCCGGGCGTACGGAGATATCCAGGGATTCCCATTTGTAGCCACCCACGGCGCCCAGGAGAATGGCGTCTGCTTCTTTGGCGATCTCCAGGGTGACGTCCGGCAAGGGCAGGCCCGTGGCGTCAATGGCCGCGCCGCCCACCAGGGCTTCATCCAGCTCGATGTCCAGGCCGTCGCCGGCCAGCACATCCAACACCTTGGCGGCCTGGTTGATGATTTCCGGGCCGATGCCGTCGCCGGGGAGTATCAGAATTTTCTTGGTCATGTCGATGCGTCTCAATCAGATTGTCGGATTGGCAAACAGCCAGGGCGCTTCCTGTTTGCGCCGTTCTTCGTAGGCGCGAATCTCATCCACATGCTGCAGGGTCAGACCGATATCATCCAGGCCTTCCAGCAGGCAGTGCTTGCGGAAGCTGTCCACCTCGAAGGGAATCTCCGCGCCGTCTTCCAGTATCAGCTTCTGTTTTTCCAGATCCACGGTGATTTCCAGGGCCTGTTCACCGCCGGACTTGCGGAACAACTGTTCCACGATCTCCTCGCCCAGCACAATGGGCAGGATGCCGTTCTTGAAACAGTTGTTAAAGAAGATATCCGCGAAGCTGGGAGCGATGATCACGCGGAAGCCGTAATCCAGCAAGGCCCAGGGGGCATGTTCCCGGGAGGAGCCACAGCCGAAGTTCTTGCGCGTGAGCAGGATGGACGCGCCCTGGTAGCGCGGATCGTTGAGGACGAAATCCGGGTTGGGCTGGCGGCGGGCCGGATCCATGCCCGGTTCGCCGTGATCCAGGTAGCGCCATTCGTCGAACAGGTTGGGGCCGAAGCCCGTGCGTTTGATGGATTTCAGGAACTGCTTGGGAATGATGGCGTCCGTGTCCACATTGGCCCGATCCAGGGGGCAGACCTTGCCTTTGAATGTCTTGAATTTTTCCATGGTTTTCGCTCGATGCTATTGTCGCGGATTAAAGTCGTCACTCCGGCCTTCGCCGGAGTGACGGGCAGATTCTGCAAGCCCTGGAATCACAGCGCTCGCACGTCCGTGAAATGACCGGTCACGGCAGCAGCGGCAGCCATGGCGGGACTCACCAGATGGGTGCGCCCGCCTACGCCTTGCCGCCCCTCGAAGTTGCGGTTGGAGGTGGAAGCACAGCGTTCCCCCGGCGCCAGACGGTCGGCATTCATGGCCAGACACATGGAGCAGCCCGGCTCGCGCCATTCGAAACCCGCCTCGATGAAAATCTTGTCCAGGCCCTCTTTTTCCGCCTGTCTCTTCACCAGGCCGGAACCGGGAACCACCATCGCCAGGCGGATATTGTCCGCCACTTTTCTGCCCCTGGCGATCCCGGCCGCAGCACGCAGATCCTCGATACGGGAATTGGTGCAGGAACCGATGAACACCTTGTCCACCTGGATGTCGGTGATGGCTGTTCCGGGCGCCAGCCCCATGTACTCCAGGGCGCGGCGCATGCCGCCCGCTTTCACCTCATCCGGTTCTTCATCGGGATTGGGCACCACGGCATTCACTCCCACCACCATTTCCGGGGAGGTGCCCCAGGTCACCTGGGGCTGGATTTGCGTGGCATCGAGCACCACCACCTCATCGAATTGCGCACCTTCATCAGAGTGCAGCTCACGCCAGTTGGCCACGGCTTTTTCCCAAAGCTCGCCGGACGGAGCAAAGGGGCGGCCCTTCACATAGTCGATAGTCTTGTCGTCCACGGCCACGAACCCGGCCCTCGCACCGGCCTCAATGGCCATGTTGCATACGGTCATGCGCCCTTCCAGGGACAGGTCGCGAATGGCTTCCCCGGCAAATTCCATGGCGTAGCCCGTACCGCCGGCAGTGCCGATCTTGCCGATGATGGCCAACACAATGTCCTTGGCGGTGACGCCCTGGCCCACCTTGCCCTGCACGTCGATGAGCATGGCCTTGCTCTTTTTCTGAATGAGGCATTGGGTGGCCAAGACATGCTCCACCTCGGAAGTGCCGATGCCGAAAGCCAGTGCGCCGAAAGCGCCATGGGTAGCCGTGTGGGAATCTCCGCAGACTACCGTCATGCCTGGCAATGTCGCCCCCTGCTCCGGCCCCACCACATGCACGATGCCCTGGCGGGGATCGTGCATGGGGAACTCGGGAATGCCGAATTCCGCGCAATTTTGATCCAGGGTTTCCACCTGCAAGCGGGAGATGGGATCAGCAATGCCTGCCGAGCGGTCCGTGGTCGGCACATTGTGATCCGGCGTCGCCAGATTGGCGGACACCCGCCAGGGTTTGCGCCCCGCCAGCCGCAGTCCTTCAAACGCCTGGGGAGACGTCACTTCATGCACCAATTGCCGGTCGATATAGAGCAGGCTGGTGCCATGCTCATCGACGCGGACCACATGGGCATCCCACAACTTGTCATAGAGTGTTTTGGCTGTCATGGCTGCTTTCCATTCCCGTGTTTCAGAGTTGAAGAATAAACGGCTATAATTGATAACACAAATTCATATTTTTCATTATTAATATTCCATAAAGGAATAATAAAACATGGAATTCGGTAGTTTACGCGCATTTCTTGCCATAGCAGACAGCGGTTCCTTTTCGGCTGCGGCACAACAGTTGTATCTGAGCCAACCTGCCGTGAGCAAGCGCCTGGCGGCGCTGGAAGAGGAGCTGAACATCCGGCTGTTCGACCGCATCGGACGCCGGGTGCGCCTCACCCACGCCGGGGAAGTCCTGCTGCCAAAAGCGCGGGAAATGTTGCTTCAGGCCCAGGACATGAAACACCTGGCCAGCAATCTGCAAACGGAAGTATCCGGAGCGCTGACCCTGGGCACCAGCCACCATATCGGCCTGCACCGTCTGCCCCCGGTGCTGAAAAGTTTCCGCGCCAGCTTTCCCCAGGTGGAGCTGGACATCCGCTTCATGGATTCTGAAGCCGCCTGCCAGGCGGTGGATCGGGGCGAGCTGGAAATGGCCATCGTCACCCTGCCCAATGAAAACCCGGCGCATCTGCTGACCCGTGAGCTGTGGCGGGATGCGCTCTGTTTCGTGGCGGCGCCTGAGCACCCCCTTGCAAAGGCGCCACTGGTGCCACTGGAAATGCTTGCCCAACACCCCGCTGTGCTGCCCGGGCCGGGCACTTATACCAGGAGCATTCTGGAGCTGGCCCTGCAGGAACAAAATATAGAAATAACATCAAGTATGTATACCAATTACATGGAAACATTGAAAATGCTTGCGGAAATCAATCTTGGCTGGAGCTTGCTGCCAAAATCCATGCTGGCCCAGGCCAACCTGAAAATCCTGCAAGTGCGGCTAAAGCTGGAGCGCTCCCTGGGACTGGTCACGCACAAGGGGCGCACCCCATCCAATCCGGCCAGGGCGCTGGTCTCCTGCCTGCCATGAAGTCATCGTCTCCGGCGCTCCACTTCGGTCTGGCCGATACGCCCGGCTACGCCCTGGCAATGGCAATCGCCCGTAACGGGGCCGGATAACCTTCAACCGTTGTTTCCCCATTTGACGGGTGCAAGAAATCTTCCAGGGATTCGAACGCCATCCAGTCCGTGCGCCGCTGCTCCCTGGTGCTGGTTGGCGTCACGTCCACCACCCGCACATCCCGGTAGCCGCAACGCTTCAACCAATTTTGCAGCGCCTCTGCGGAAGGAATGAACCAGACGTTGCGCATCTTGGCATAACGCCCTTCCGGCACCAGTACGGTGTTTTTCCCGCCTTCGACCACCAGGGTCTCCAACACCAGCTCGCCGCCCGGCCGCAAACAGCTTTTCAGGTCAAAAAGATGATCCATGGGGGAACGGCGATGATAGAGGACGCCCATGGAGAATACCGTATCGAAGCTTTCCAGTTTTTCCGGTACTGCCTCTATCCCCAGCGGCAGAAAATGCACATCTGGAGGCTCTGCCATGAAATGCCGGACGGCAGTGAACTGGGCGAGAAACAACAGGTTGGGATCGATGCCGATTACCAGCTCCGCCCCCTCACCGGCCATGCGCCAGGCATGGTAACCGTTACCACAGCCCACATCCAGCACCTTGCGGCCCGCCAGGGGTTGTATATGCGCCCGGAGCCGCCGCCATTTCCAGTCGGAACGCCATTCCGTGTCAACGGGAATGCCGAAAATCTCATAGGGTCCCTTGCGCCAGGGTTGCAGGGCGCGCAGGGTCTGGTAGATGTCCTGACGGATTTCTTTCTCGATTTCATCCGCACGCCCGATGCGCAGGGTGTCTGCTTCGAGATCCACATCAACGGTCTTCCTGTCGGGCAGTTGCAGCAGCAGATGCCGCCAGCGGCCCAGATCGCCATGCCGATCCGCCGCCAGCGCCTGTTCGATCTGTTGTGGCAGTATTGCGGCCCAGCCCGGCATTCCCGCGTCACACAGCCGTTGCTGGACAATCTCCACGGCTATCATGGCCGGGCAATAAAAGAGACGAAGTTGAAGCACTGAAACCACAGATCCACGCGGCGGAAACCGGCCGCCTTCAGGCGCGCCCGGTGCGCAGCGATGGTTTCGGGCAACAGCACCTCTTCCAGCGCCGTGCGCTTCTGGCTGATTTCCAGGTCGGAATAACCATTGGCGCGCTTGAAGGCATGATGCAGTTCCGCCAGCACAAGGTCTTCCTCTTGGTCACTGCCGGCGATTTTCTCCGACAAAACCAGGATTCCCTCACCCCGCATGCCGGCATGAATATTCCGCAGCAGGGACAGGCGCTCCTCTACGGGAAGGAATTGCAGGGTAAAATTCAGCACCACCACGGATGCATTGCGGATCTCTATATCGCGGATGTCCTTGCAGGTCGTTGTTACGCAGGACAGGCCATGACGAACAAACTGTTCGGCGGCTTTTTCCAGCATGGCCGGAGAGCTGTCCACGGCAATCAGCCGGCAATCCCGGCCTGCAATCTCCCTGCCCATGGACAGGGTGGCCGCCCCCAGGGAGCAACCAAGATCATACAAATTGCTGTGCGCAACCGCGTGCTTTCCCGCAAGGATGCCGATCATGCCAATGATGCTGGCGTATCCGGGCACGGAACGAGAGATCATGTCCGAAAACACCGCCGCCACGCGCTCGTCGAATACGAAACTGTCGATCTCGTCCTGACGCCGGGCGTAGAGCTGGTCGCGGGATTCAGAGTTGCTCATGAAATTCATCACCATAATAGAAGGTGATTTCTTCGTCTTCCGCAATATCGGTGATGGCGTACAGATCCAGCCCATCAAATTCCGCATTGCACTCCAGGGCATGATTCAGATAACGCAACAGATTGCGGCCACTGCAGCCGACCCATTCCTCGCGTTCGCCCTCCTGCTCGCACACCCATAACACATACATGCCGTTGCGGGATGCCCTGGGCCCATGGTAGGTGCCGATATACTCCCCGGCGGAAATCGGTCTGCGTGCGAACAGCCCCGTACCATGCAGCGGGGAATCCGCAGCATAGACCCATTCCCGTAGCGCACGGTTGCTGTGGCGCAAGCCCTGCTTCATGTTTCCGCTTGTACGCTCTGCATGGCGAGGTGTTCCTTGCGTCCCGGTATTTCCCCCCAGCCAATTTGATGCACCGGCAAAGCCTCGATATCCAGCTCGCGGCGAATCTCCCCGAGGGTGCGCAAGCTGCCTTCCTGCCCCTTCCACATCACCAGCATTTTCTCCATGAAATCCAGATGCTCTATGCCCTCATTGTCCGCATTGGCGGAATACACATGGCCAAAAGGCAGCACATGGCGACTTTCCGCATAGAGATATTCATGCGCCTTTTCCGGCTCGATGTCCTCCCGGGCCAGCATTTCGGACAAGGTTGGCAGGGTGGTGGGAATCTGGGGGCACCGGGAAACGATGTTGTGAAGCCTGGGCAGGAAGGGATATTTCCCCCGCACATCGCTGGCGTAGCGAAATTCCAGGCGCTCCTCCATTGCCAGCAAATGCGCATTCACCTGCCAGCCGGGAGCGGCAAAGCGATTCGGCGCATGGCCGAGCAACTGCTCGAAGGTCTCCATGCCCAGGGCCAGCTGGTGGCTGGTCCAGTCCGCATTGGCAAAGGCGGCCTGCTTACGCCAGGCGCCGGCGTCGAAGCCCATCAAGCCGATTTCATGTCCGGCATCCGCCACCGCCAGCATGGCTTCCTGCAAGGTCATTTCCGCTTTCGGGCGCTTGCCCAGGAGAGACACGGCTTTTTCCACCAGTCCCTTTCCCTGGGCGCTGTACTCCACCGCAAAGAAGAAGCTGGCCGTCACCTGGTATTCCTCCAGCAACTTGAGCAGCCTTGGCACACCTACGGTTGCGGCCCTGAGCGTAGGCACATCGATTTTCAGGGCGATTCTCATTTTATTGATCCAGGCTGCAGCTGTTCTTGTAGATAGCCATAATGCTTTTGATTTCCCCTAATACACGCTTCCGCTGTTGCGCATCGAGGGCCTGCAACTCCGGCAATATCCGCCCTTGCTCCATCAAGTCAATGTCCGCCCACAAAGCCTGACAGCCTTTTTTACAAAGGGTTTCCACCGCATGGTCTACTGGGTCAGGTTTCATTCAAGCAATAGCTAACAATACTGGGCAGGCGCGAATTATGCCACAGGAAAACCCGGGATTCCCGTGAAATACATGGATTTAGCCATTTATTCACCCGGTGAATGGAAGGACTTTAGGGCCGCCGCTCCCCTGGAAACAGGACTATTTGTTCTTTATTTGTTCTCTTTTTGTGCTAAGATTAGAACAACCATAGAACAAGAGGAGAGCCAAAATGAACCATATGACCTATCTAATGCGCGACCAGGTGCGGGATCTGGTGCCCAGCCTTGGCGTACCCGCCTTGCCCAGAAAGAAATCACGGCAGTGGAGGAAATTGCGCCCCTGGGTGGAAATCGGCGCCTTTGTCCTGGCGGTGCTGGCCTATATTGTCGCTTTGTCGTTGATGACCTGAAAATTTACCCGGCCCGCATAAAACAAAAAACGGGTGCTTTCGCACCCGCTTCGTTTGGAGCGCCCCGTCAACAAGGAGATCAGTATCCCGCAGCGGCTGCTTCGGTATCCGTAGCGATTTCCACATCTGCATGTTCACGCAGATATCTTCCCATGAGACTGAACTGGGCATCTCCTTTGGCGCGGTTCATTTGTTCCCGCATGACCTTGCGCACGGCGTCTTCCAGTTTGGAGGGATCGCCATCCAGAACCTTGTTTACCACCAGCAGCACATAGTCGCCATTCTCCAGGGCAACACCGCCAACAGAGGGCTTGCCAGGTTCCGGACGCGCCTGGGCAAACGCCGTATCCCGAATGGCGGCAGGCAATGTCGTGGAATTGCGTTTTATTTTCACACTCTCTTCCAGTTTCCAGCCCTGCTCCCGGGCAAGCTGCGGCAGGGTGACGGCCCCGGATTGCACGGCCTGCAAGGACTCTTCCCCCTTGGCCCTGGCCAAACCGGAAGCTTTTTCCCGTTTCATTGTCGCGATGATTTCTTCCTTGACCTCATCAAACGCCTGGGGGTGTTCCGCCTCGTGTTCGACCACCCGCAACACCAAAACCTGGTCATCCTCCAGCTCGATGAGTTCGCTGTTGTGGTTTTCCAGCAGGACGTCTTCACTGAAGGCTGCAGCCACGACTTTTGGCGAAGCAAGCACGCCTTTCCCGCCTTTGCGGTCAAACCAGTCGGACAGTTGCGGCTCCAACTGCAATACATCCGCTGCTGGCGCCAGGCTGTCCGGCGTTTCATAACTCAGGTCGGCAAGTTGTTCCGCCTGGTCAAACAGGAGTTGCTCCGCCTCATTCTGGCGGTAGGCGGTTTCGATTTCATCATACAGGGCCTCAAAGCTCCCTTCCCCGCCGGACTTGATTTCGGTCACCTCCAGCAAATGGAAGCCGAACGGCGTGCGCACCGGCTTGCCTACCTTGCCTTTTTCCAGGCTATAGGCTTCCTCTTCGAAGGCTTTCGCCATCAAGCCGGGGCTGATCCAGCCCACATCGCCGCCCTGGTCCCTGGAACCGGGATCATCGGAAAACTCCTTTGCCAAAGCTTCGAAGCTCTCGCCATTTTCCAGGCGTTCGGCGATATCCTCTATCTTCGCCTTTGCCGCCTCGACAGCGGCGTCATCCGCATTTTCCGCAACCTGTATCAGGATGTGCCGCACCCGGCGTTCCTCGGGGGCATGGAACTCATCCTTGTGCTGTTCATAATAGGCGCGCAGTTTCTCGTCCGTGACCTCCAGACCCGCGCCGACGACAGCGGGAGACAGAAGGATGTATTCCACCTTCACCCGCTCCGGCACCATATAGGCTTGCGCATGTTCTTCATAATAGTTTTTTGCTTCTTCGACAGAGGGCTGGAAATCCCCCGCCAGCTTTTCACCGGATATGCTCAGGTAGGATACTTCCCGCTCCTGATCACGCAAACGGACGGTCTCGTTCAATTCGAAATCCGTTGCAATGGCGGAAGCGGCGATACCATTGCGCATCTGCTGCATCACCAGGTCCTGGCGTACGCTCTCTTCAAAGCTGCGCTGGGTCATGCCCTGGTTGCGAACCGCGGTATTGTATGCCTGGACATTGAACTTCCCGTTGCTTTGGAAATAGGGAATGGACTGGATGTATTGCCGCACAAAGTCATCGCTGATGCGCAGGTTCCAGTCTTCTGCGGCTTCAGCCAGCACCCGGTCATTGATCATCTGCTCGATGACCTGCTGACGCAAAAGCTGGTCGTCAAAAAGCTCCGGGCGGTAGGATTTTCCCAGTTGTTCGCGCAGGCGTTCCCTGAACTGCCTTACCTGCTGCTCCACCTCCCTTTGGGTGATTTCATTGCCGTCCACACTGATGGCTACCGGATCGCTGCTTACTCCCAGGTAACTTTGTATGCCCCACAGGGCGAAAGGAATGGTGATAAATCCGACGATAAGCCAGGCAAACCAGCCTTGGGCTCTTTCTCTAATTGCCAGCAACATGATTGTTCAAATATTCCACAAAGTATAGACAAAAGGGAACGGATCAAAATATCCAGCCCCGAAAACAAAAAACGGGGTACCAGCAATGATACCCCGTTCGTGTCAAAAATGGCGGAGTGGACGGGACTCGAACCCGCGACCCCCGGCGTGACAGGCCGGTATTCTAACCAACTGAACTACCACTCCTCGTTGCTTGGTGGGTGCTGAGGGGATCGAACCCCCGACCCTCGCCTTGTAAGGGCGATGCTCTCCCAGCTGAGCTAAGCACCCGATTGAGGCGCGCTAGTTTACTGCATCCTTCAGCGCTTTGCCAGCTTTAAATGCTGGAGATTTCGAGGCCTTGATCTCGATGGCTTCACCTGTTTTCGGGTTGCGTCCGGTACGCGCTGCGCGGTCACGCACGAGGAAACTTCCAAAGCCGACAATGGAGACCGTATCGCCTTCCTGAAGTGCCTTGGTTATGGTTGCAATCATGCCATCAAGTGCGCTGCCAGCCTTTGACTGGGAAATATCTGCTGCTTCGGCAATTGCTTCAATCAACTCTTTTTTGTTCATCCTGTTGTGCCCCATAAATGTAGCTATTGTAATTACCCCGACCCCAAAGAGATCAGGATAGGAATGGAAGCTGTTATATCCCGAAATTTGCCGTTACAACAACAGATATTCAGGCTCCATAAAAGCGTGCGTTTTATACCAAGTTCCGAGGAAAACTGTCAAGGGAAAAGCGCCTCACCAGGGGCATTCTCTGCGTGTAGAAAATACCCCCAACCCCTCCCTGGGATGGGACGCCGATACTATCCGTATAGCAATCAATGCGTTGTCAGACGTTTGCGACGTGGTTTCTTGCCGGCGCTGCTTTTGCTGCTGGTGACCACTTCTTCGGTCTTGGTCTTTTCACCTGGCTGCGGTTGCTCGAGCAAGGCGATTTCCAGCACCTCGTCGATCCACTTCACGGGGCGTATATCCAGACTGCCGGTAATGTTGCCGGGCATTTCCTTCAGATCCCGTTCGTTTTCCTCGGGAATGATAACCGTCTTTATCCCGCCACGCGCCGCGGCGAGGAGCTTTTCCTTCAATCCGCCAATGGGCAATACTTCGCCGCGCAGGGTGATTTCCCCGGTCATGGCCACATCCGCCCTTACCGGGATATTGGTCAGGGAGGAAACCAGGGCCGTGCACATGCCAATGCCGGCGCTGGGACCATCCTTGGGCGTCGCGCCTTCCGGAACATGTACATGGACGTCATATTCCTGATGGAAATCCTTGTCCAGCCCCAGGATGTCTGCGCGGCTGCGCACCACGGTCATGGCGGCCTGGATGGATTCCTTCATCACGTCGCCCAGTTGTCCGGTATAGGTCAAACGTCCTTTACCGGGCATGAGCGCGGCCTCGATGGTCAGGAGTTCTCCTCCGACTTCCGTCCATGCAAGACCGGTAACCTGACCGACCTGGTCACGTTCTTCAGCCTTGCCATAGCGGTAGCGTTGCACCCCAAGATAGTGTTCCAGTTTCTTGGGCGTGACCGTCACCTTGCGGCCCTTGTTCTCACCCAGCAGGATTTCCTTCACTACCTTGCGGCAGATCTTGGCGATCTCCCGTTCCAGGCTGCGCACCCCGGCTTCACGGGTGTAATAGCGAACGATATCCCTGACGGCGGCTTCCCGAATGACCAGTTCATTGCTCTTCAACCCGTTGTGTTCCATCTGCTTGGGAATGAGATAGCGCTCGGCGATATTCACCTTTTCATCTTCGGTATAACCGGACAGACGAATCACTTCCATGCGATCCAGCAGCGCCGGGGGCACGTTCAGGGAATTGGCGGTGGCCACGAACATGATTTCCGACAGATCGAAATCCACTTCCAGATAGTGATCCTGGAAGGTGTGGTTTTGCTCGGGATCCAGCACTTCCAGCAGGGCGGAAGCCGGGTCACCGCGGAAGTCCTGGGCCATTTTATCGATCTCATCCAGCAAAAACAGGGGATTACGCACCCCGACCTTGGTCAGGTTCTGCACGATCTTGCCCGGCAATGCACCGATATAGGTACGCCGGTGACCGCGGATCTCCGCCTCGTCACGCACGCCACCCAAGGCCATGCGCACGAACTTGCGGTTGGTGGCCCGGGCGATGGACTGCCCCAGGGAGGTCTTGCCCACGCCGGGAGGGCCTACCAGACACAGGATCGGCCCCTTGAGCTTGCGCACCCGCTGCTGCACGGCCAGGTACTCCAGGATGCGTTCCTTGACCTTCTCCAGGCCGTAGTGATCGGCTTCCAGCACGGCTTCGGCCTTGGCGATATCATTGCGCACGCGGCTGCGCTTTTTCCAAGGGACGCTCACCAGGGCATCGATGTAGTTACGCACCACCGTGGCTTCCGCCGACATGGGTGACATGAGCTTGAGTTTGTTCAGTTCGGCTTCGGCCTTGGCTTTGGCCTCCTTGCTCATGCCGGCCTTTTCGATCTTTTCCGCCAGCTCTTCAAATTCATTGGGTACGTCATCCAGTTCACCCAGCTCTTTCTGGATGGCTTTCATCTGCTCGTTCAGATAATACTCGCGCTGGTTTTTCTCCATCTGCTTCTTGACCCGCCCGCGGATGCGCTTTTCCATTTGCAGCACATCGTTTTCACCTTCCATGAGCGCCATCAGGTGCTCGAGGCGCTTGCGGACGCTTTGCATTTCCAGCACCTGCTGTTTTTCATCCAGCTTCAGGGACATATGCGCCGCCATGGTATCGGCAAGGCGCGCCGGCTCATCGATACTTGCCAGGGAGGTCAGCACTTCCGGCGGAACCTTTTTGTTCAGTTTCACATACTGGTCGAACAGACCCGTCGCCGTGCGCATGAGAACCTCCATTTCCTGCTCCGGCAATTCATCCTCATCGCGCAGGTGGCTGACCTGTGCAACATAGTAGCCCTCTTTCTCATGAATTTTCTCGATGCGGCTGCGGGCGCTGCCTTCCACCAACACCTTGACCGTACCATCCGGCAATTTCAGCAGTTGCAGAATGCTCGCCATGGTGCCGACTTCGTACACATCGGCAGCACCGGGGTCGTCCACTTCCGGGCTTTTCTGCGCGACCAGCAGAATCTGCTTGTTGTCCTGCATGGTGGCGTCCAGCGCCTTGATGGATTTTTCCCGTCCCACGAACAAGGGAATGACCATATGCGGATAGACCACCACATCACGCAGGGGCAACACGGGTATCAGGCTGCTGGTATCAGAAGTTTGTTTGGATCTTTTGTCTTGATCCATGACTGGTTCCTCTCGATGAACTGCAACCTTCCTACAAAGGATGCGTTGAATAAAGTATCAGGCGGGTTGTTCACCCGGCAACCCTTCAGTTTACGCTCGACCATCACCGGCGTATTCGTGGCAAGGCGGCGCGTAAGCGGAATATTCGCCGGGTGAATAGCGCTATTTTTGTTACTCTAGATGGGGACGGGAACCTATACTTCAAGCATGGCGTCACTCATGCAGCCACCAGAGATGAAAAACCGGCGAGGGTTCATCACGCCGGCCTGCAGTTTCAATCCGTGGTCGCTGCCGCACGCGGCCGATTGCTGTCTTCACCACCGCTATAGATGATGTAGGGGTCGTTCTCGCCATCGATTACCGACTGGTCGATAACCACCTTGCTGACATTTTCCATGGAAGGAAGGTCATACATGATGTCCAGCAATACATGCTCGAGAATGGTGCGCAAGCCTCTGGCCCCGGTTTTTCTCTCCATGGCCTTGCGGGCGATGGAGCGCAAGGCGTCCTCACGGATTTCCAGCTCCGCGCCTTCCATCTCGAACAGGCGCTGATACTGCTTGATCAAGGCGTTCTTGGGCAGGGTCAGGATTTGGATCAGGGCGTCCTCATCCAACTCTTCCAGGGTGGCGACCACGGGCAGGCGACCGACAAATTCCGGAATCAATCCGTAGCTGACAAGATCCTCCGGCTCCACATCCCGCAGCAACTCGCCCACACTGCGGGTTTCGTCCTTGGTGCGAATCTCGGCGGAAAAACCGATGCCACCCTTTTCCGAACGGTTGCGGATCACCTTGTCCAGCCCGGCGAATGCGCCTCCCACCACAAACAGGATCTTGCTGGTGTCCACCTGCAGAAATTCCTGCTGGGGGTGCTTGCGCCCGCCCTGGGGAGGAATGGAGGCGATGGTGCCTTCTATAAGTTTCAGCAGCGCCTGTTGCACGCCTTCACCGGAGACGTCCCGGGTGATGGACGGGTTATCGGACTTGCGGGAAATCTTGTCGATCTCGTCGATATAGACGATGCCGGTTTGGGCCTTTTCCACATCGTAGTCACATTTTTGCAACAATTTCTGAATAATATTCTCTACATCTTCCCCAACATAGCCTGCTTCCGTAAGAGTGGTCGCATCCGCAATGGTGAAGGGCACATTCAGCATACGGGCCAGGGTTTCCGCCAGCAGGGTTTTGCCGCAACCGGTGGGCCCGATGAGCAATACATTGGATTTTGCGATCTCCACTTCATCCTTGCCTCCCGGGACATTCATGCGCTTGTAATGGTTGTATACCGCAACGGAAAGCACACGCTTCGCCTGATCCTGACCAATTACATAGTTGTCCAGGCCTTCCTTGATTTCATGAGGCGTAGGGAGTTTGGCGGCAGGACTGTCCGCGCTTTCCTCCATTTCCTCGCGGATGATGTCATTGCACAGTTCCACGCATTCGTCACAGACAAAAACGGACGGACCCGCAATCAGCTTTCTTACTTCATGCTGGCTCTTGCCGCAAAAGGAGCAATACAGCAATTTGCCGTCGTCGCTCTTACCGTCGTTATTCTCACTCATGCTCGATGTCCTTAGAAATTCTGTCCCGCGATCTCAGGAATTCATGTTCAATAATATCTCATCAACCTAGGATAGCAACCCCGAAAATCGCGTGTATGTTCTCAGCAAAACAAAAAACCGGCTATTTCCCGGGAAATAGCCGGCTTCCGCCCAGAACAATCATACACGGGCCTAGCTTTGTCTCTGGGCGCTGGCGGTTTCGCTACGGGTACCCAATACCTCGTCAACGAGGCCGTATTCCTTAGATTCTTCCGCACTCATGAAATTGTCGCGCTCGGTATCCTCAGCAATGGTTTCCAGGGATTGGCCCGTGTGGTTGGCAAGGATTTTGTTCAGCTTTTCACGAATCAACAGGATTTCCCGGGCATGGATCTCGATATCCGTGGCTTGCCCCTGAAACCCGCCAAGCGGCTGATGAATCATCACCCGGGAATTCGGCAGGCAGAAACGCTTGCCTTTTTCTCCTCCGGTGAGCAACACCGCGCCCATGCTGGCGGCCTGGCCAATGCACATGGTGCTGATGGCGGGGCGGACAAACTGCATGGTGTCGTAGATGGCCATGCCCGCCGTCACGGAGCCACCGGGAGAATTGATATACAGGTGAATGTCCTTGTCGGGGTTTTCCGACTCCAGAAACAGCATCTGCGCCACAATCAGGTTGGCCATGTGGTCCTCCACCGGCCCGACGCAGAAAATCACCCGCTCCTTGAGCAATCGTGAATAGATATCATAGGCGCGCTCGCCCCGCGGCGTCTGTTCCACCACCATGGGCACCAGCCCCAGGTTCACGGGGTCGGAATGGCCTTCCTGGTGTTTATCCCACATAGACTTGCTCTCTCAGCTCTTGCTGTTCAACAACTCGTCAAAAGACAGTTTTTCTTCTTCGACCTTGGCCTGCTGCAGAATCAGATCGACCACCTGGTCTTCCAGCACCACATTCTCGACGGAAGCGCGGGCCTGGGCGTTTTCCTTATACCAGTCAATAATTTCCTGTGGATCTTCAAAGGTGGCTGCCTGCTCGGCAATCGTCTCGTCCACGCGGGCCTGATCGACTTTCATCTCGTTGTTGCGCATGATTTCACCAACCAGTATTCCCAGCTTTACGCGCCTTTCCGCCTGGGGTTCGAACATGCTCAAGGGCAGATCCATGGTGCTTTGCTGGCCGGATTGGGACATTTCCTGCTGGGTTTGTTGCTTGAGGGCGGCAGCTTCCTGGGAAATCATGGCGGAAGGAACGCTGATGTCATTCGCCGCCAGCAGGGCATCCATCACCCGCTCCTTGGTGCGGCCTTTGATCTTCTGCCGCACTTCGCGATCCATGTTCTCGCGGATTTCCTTGCGCAAGCTTTCCTCGGTGCCATCTTCGACACCCAGGGATTTGACGAATTCCTCATCGACCTCCGGAAGCTTCGGCTCTGCAACGGCCTTGACTTCCACATTGAAGGTGACGTCCTTGCCCGCCAGGTTCTCTACGCGATAATCATCCGGAAACTTCAGCTCCAACACAGGCTTGTCGCCGGCCTTCGCACCAACCAGACCCGCCTCGAAACCGGGAATCATGGTGCCGGAACCCAGCACCAGGGAAATATCGCTGGCGGTTCCGCCTTCGAAGGCTTCACCGTCCATGATGCCGGTAAAATCCAGGGTGAGACGATCATCGTTCTTTGCCGCACGCTCCACCTCGACCCATTCGGTGCGTTGCTGGCGCAGCTTTTCGATCATGTTGTCCACGTCCGCGTCCTGCACTTCGGTCACGGGCCGCTTGATTTCGAGCGCAGACAGATCCGCCACTTCCACCTCGGGCATCACCTCGAAAGTCGCGGTATAGGCCAGGCCGCCATCGGCCTCCTCTTCCCGCAGCTCGATGCTGGGTTCGCCGACAGGCTGGAGATTTTCCTGTGTCGCCGCCTCATAGAAACTGGACTGAATCAGTTCGCCATATGCATCCTGTCGAACCTGTGCGCCATAACGCTGCCTGACCACACGCAAGGGCACCTTGCCAGGGCGAAAACCATCCATTTTCACCGTACGCGCCGCTTCCTTCAGCTTGGCGTCGACCAGTTCGTTTACTTTGTCTGCAGGCAGGTTAACCAATAGACGTTTTACCAGGCCCTCACCTGATTCAACAGATACTTGCATTGAAACAATCTCCGACAGTGTTGTCTGTCTGTTAAAAGTCAAGGGCGCATCCACGCGAATACCGCCCACCTTGTCTGGTGCGAAAGGGGAGACTTGAACTCCCACGGGTTGCCCCACTGGAACCTAAATCCAGCGCGTCTACCAATTCCGCCACTTTCGCTTCTTTACGCAATCCCGATTGACGCGGAAGTGCGCTCCCATGTGCGATACTGCACGCCCAGTGAACGCGCTATTATACACAAACTGGAGAAATGACACCCCGCAGAACAACGCCAAAACCCCACGGGGCCGCAGGACGCCCGGAAAACCAAAACATCCGAAGGAGAGCCAATATGCCAAACGACGACCAGCTTCAGCTTAGCCAACTTCTTTGCCACGGAGACGTGGAAAGCTTCAACCAGACATTGAGACAAATGGAATCCCCCAGCATTCGCGGCGCTGACCTGTGTGGAATCGATCTGAGGAAGCTGCACACCCGGGGGCTGGATATGCGGGACTGCCATCTGCGGCGCACGGATCTGCGCGGGCTGGACCTGTCCAGCGCCTTGCTGGACGGCGCGAGCATTGGCGGCGCAAAAATATCCGGCACCCTGTTCCCGCGGAATCTCGGCGCGGAAGAAATCACCTTGTCCCTGGTGCATGGCACCCGCATGCGCACTGCCGATTGACGACCACCCGGCCTCAGGGGAATTGATTGCTCCGGGCGGGGGAGAAAAGCAAGGCCTCTATCGAGCTTGCATACGAGAAGGGATTGCCCTGCACCGCCAGCCAGGTTTCCGGCGCCAGCTGCTGCGCCTTGCCGCGCAGTTGCTTGCTCTCTGACGTCAGGGACAGGCGCAGGACAATGGCCGCTGCCGCCGGCAAGGCGCCATCTTCCTGCGCCTGAACCGAGGGCATTCCCGGCAGCAAGGCGCGGGCGCTGCTGAGCCAGCCTTCATCCGTATGAAAATACTGCCATGCCATGGCCAGGAGTGCATCCGCCAGCCGCCGGTCATCTTGGTTTCCCGATGTTTCCGCCCACTGCCTCAAACCCCGGGCGACATAGGCATAGTCCGCAAGCGAGGCTTGCCCCACGGGCCGCCCGTCATGCACGGCCCGGTGAAGCTGTTTTCCGTTCCAGAGCTGTTTTACCAGATAGTCGCGCAGCTTTTGCGCCGCAGCAAGAAACTCCGGGGCATCGAGCTGTCTGGCCGCCTTTGACAGCGCAAACAGCATCAGACCATTCCAACCCGCGAGACGTTTGTCATCCACGGGCAGACTGCGCTTGCCACGCGCGGCCAGCAACAGTCGCCGCGCCTGCTCCAGTTGCTTGCGGATTTCCGCCACCGGCAGATTACGGGATTCGGCAAGCGCCTCCGCAGAAACACCGCCCATGGGCAATACGCCTTCCGGCCTGGTTTCGAATCCATCCAGCCGCCAGTATTCCCGGGCCAACTCCCGCAGTTCTGCCGATAGCAGCTGCTGCAGCGCCTCTTCCTTCCACAAGTAATAGGCGCCTTCCACGCCCTTGTCGTCCACAGCGGAAAAGCTGGCTACACAAGCCTCGCCGTTACACATTTCCCCCACCGCGAAGGCCAGGGTGTCTCGGGCCACTTCTGCATACACAGGCTCTTCGAACACTTGGGCAGCGCGCAGATACAAATCCGCCAGCAGCGCCTGGGTGTAGAGCATTTTTTCATAGTGCGGGGTTTGCCAGTCCGGATCGACGGTGTAACGGAAGAACCCCCCGGCAAGATGATCCCGCAACCCCTTGGCGGACATATAGTCCAGGGTCAGGCGCAAAAAATGCGCCAGGGATTCACTTGGCTTGCGCGCCTGGATCTCCAGCAAGGCGGACAAATGGGGGGCCATGGGGAAACGGTTTTGCTGGCCAAACCCTCCGCTCATTTCATCCGCCAGATCCATGGCGGATCCAAGAAATTTCTGCAGCAGTTCGTTTTCCGGCAGGGGGTTGTCCGGATTTCGGGACTGGCGTTGCCGTACCAGTTCATCCAGCGCCTGGCGCGCAAGCTCGGTTACCCGGCTGCTTTCTGCCTGCCACATTTTCTGCAGCCTGCCCAGCAACGTCAGGAACTGCTCCGGCGGCGCATAGGTCAGGCCCGCCAGGGGATAGCCTTCCGGCGTAAGGAACACGTTCAGGGGCCAGCCCGCATGCCCCTGGGTGCGCTGAACAAAATCAATGAGATGTTCATCCAGGGCGGAGTTGAGTTCGCGGTCGATTTTCACCGGAATAAACCAGGTGTTCAGCAACCTGGCTATGGCTGCGTTCTGGTAACTTTCCCGCTGCATGACATGGCACCAGTGACAAGCGAAATAACCGCTGGAAATGAACAGCAGCTTGCCCTCTTTTTTCGCCCGCGCCAGGGTCTGCGCATTCCAGCTCTGCCAATGCACCGGATCATCGCCGTGCATGGCCAGATAAGGAGAAGGACTATTCGCCAGCTGATTCTGCAGCGCCAGAGCCGGAAGGCTGAAGAAACACAACAACAGCCCCCATGCTTCCTTTTTCCACATCTTGATGCCAAACGGCAATACAGGAGAGAAGCGCCTGGACCGGAAAAATTCAGTCATCGAGCTGGGAAAGTATGTTTTTCGCCACGACCACTTGTTCGTCATTCCCTTCCACCAGCACTTCGTACAACAGCTTGCGGGCGGCATCGAAGTCCATGTCTTCGCGCAAGCGGTTGATACGCTGAAGTTTTCTGTCTACCACATCTTCCATGTCCGGCTCTTGGTGCCAACTTGCCTCTTCCGCATCCAGTTCGGCTTCGAGGCGATCCAGCTCTGCCTCCATTTCTTCGTCGGATAGAGGCTTGAAGTCTTCTTCAGTATTTTCCGCATGCACCGGAGGCGTGGCGACGCTGGCGCCCGCGGCTGTCCCTGTGAGGTTGTCTTCCTCATTTTCCTCTTCATCCTGCTCATCCCTGTTGCGCACGAAGAAGCGCGAGAAAACGATGCCGGCTTCGAACAGCACCCACATGGGCAGCGCCAGCAGGGTTTGGGAAATGATGTCCGGCGGCGTCAGCAGCATGCCGATGACGAATGCACCGACAATGACATAGGGCCGTTTTCCAGAGAGCTTTTCCGGGGTGGTCATGCCCATCCAGACCAGAAGAATGGTGGCAATGGGGATTTCAAAAGCAAAACCAAAGGCGAAGAACAGCGTCAGAACGAAATCCAGGTAGTGACTGATATCGGTCATTACCGCCACGCCTTCCGGCGCCATGCCGGTCAGAAAGCGGAAAACCAGGGGAAAAACGACAAAGTAGGCAAACGCCACGCCCACATAAAACAGCAGTACGCTGGAAGCGAGCAATGGCATGGCAAGACGTTTTTCATGCTGATACAGTCCGGGAGCAATGAACCCCCAAAGCTGGTAGAGCAGATAGGGCATGGCCAGGAATACGGCCGCCACCAGGCTGAGTTTGAAGGGGGTAAGAAAAGGGGATGCCACCTGGGTGGCGATCATGCTGGTGCCGTCGGGCAATACCGCCATCAAGGGCTGGGCGATAAAATGATAGATGTCATTGCCGAAGGGAAACAGGGCCAGAAACACC
Organism: Sedimenticola sp.; assembly: GCA_027068795.1. Lineage (GTDB taxonomy): Bacteria > Pseudomonadota > Gammaproteobacteria > Chromatiales > Chromatiaceae > Thiolapillus. The sequence continues at coordinate 20,306 of JAMOMB010000203.1, forward strand.
ACCAGCACCACCAGCACGGCGCGCAACAAGCGGTCGCGCAGCTCCAGCAGGTGGGACAGGAACGGCTGTTCCGTATCGGAAGAAACGTTATTCCTCATTTGCTGTTGGTTGTTGGCTGTTCTGTCGCCGTCGCCGAAGCGGACTCGTCTGTAACCTTGACCGTGTCACCGGCCTGTTTTACCACAGACTGGGTTTCCTGCTTGATATCGTTGAGGGCGGCGCGGGTGTCATCCAGAATCTCATGCACGGAATCCACCCCGCTCTGCTCCTTCAGCACCTGCTTCAACTCCTCCGCCTTGAGTTCCTTCTCGATGTCAGCCTTTACGGAACTGAGCATCTTGCGCCCACGGCCAATCCACAGGCCAACTGTGCGCACCAGTTTCGGCAGACGCTCCGGACCAACCACCAGCAGCGCCACCACGGATATCAGCAGCAGTTCGAAAAAGCCTACGTCAAACATGAAAGACGCCCCTTGTCAGGAGTCCGCCTTGTCTTTTTCCCGCTTTGCTTCACCTTCGATGACCGTTTCCTCCTTGGATGCTTCGGCCAGTTTATCCTGTTCCTTGGTTTCGCCGTCACTTACGGCTTTTTTGAATCCTTTGAAGGCTGTGCCAAGGTCGGAACCCATGTTACGCAAGCGCTTGGTGCCAAAAAGCAATAACACGATTACCAGTACGATCAACAACTGCCAGATACTGATTCCACCAAAACCCATAACTCGATCTCCAAAAATAGAATTCTTTTGCCAGAGCCGCAGCCGGATCCGGCACTGCTGACTATAATATCCTATTCCGCCTTGCGGCTGGCTTTTTCTTCCAGGCCAGAGAGACCGAAACGCCGCTCCAGTTCTTTCATTATATCTTCCGGCCCCAGTCCGGCATGGGCGAGCAACACCATGCTGTGAAACCACAGGTCTGCGGTTTCGTAGATGATTTTTTCCTTGTCCCCGTCCTTTGCCGCCATCACGGTTTCCGTGGCTTCTTCCCCGATTTTCTTGAGAATGGCATCCAGTCCCTTGTGATACAGGCCGGCCACATAGGAGCTGTCCGGCGCCGCCGATTTGCGCGCCTCCAGCACCTGCGCCAGTTTTTGCAGGGTATCCGTCATTACAGTCGCACCTCCACCCCCTGTTCCGCCATGTAGCGCTTGGCGTCGCCAATGCTGTATTCAGCAAAATGAAAGATAGAGGCGGCCAGCACGGCATCCGCGCCGCCCTGCTTCACGCCATCGACCAAATGCTGCAGATTGCCCACACCGCCGGAAGCGATGACAGGGATGGTGACAGCTTCCGCCACGGCGCGGGTCAATTCATTGTCGAAACCAATTTTGGTGCCGTCCCTGTCCATGCTGGTGAGCAGAATCTCGCCGGCGCCATAGTCGGTCATTTTTCTCGCCCATTCGATGGCATCGATGCCTGTGGGTTTGCGCCCGCCATGGGTGAAAATCTCCCACTTCCCGCCGCCCACGGATTTTGCGTCAATGGCCACCACGATGGCCTGGGAGCCGATGCTATCGGCGGCTTCCTTGACAAATTCGGGGTTGAACACCGCCGCGGTGTTGATGGCCACCTTGTCCGCCCCGGCCAGGAGCATGCGACGAACATCCTCCACCTTGCGGATGCCGCCACCCACAGTAAGAGGGATGAACACTTCCGAGGCCACCTGCTCCACCACATGCACAATGGTTTCACGGTTGTCGGAGCTGGCGGTAATATCCAGGAAGGTGATTTCATCCGCGCCCTCCAGATTGTAGCGCCGCGCCACTTCCACCGGATCACCGGCATCGCGGATATCCACGAACTGCACGCCCTTGACCACGCGGCCATTGTCTACGTCCAGGCAGGGAATGATACGCTTCGCCAGGCCCATGTCAGCAGCTCAGTTCATCCGCCAGTTTCTGGCCTGCGGCAAAGTCCAGGCTGCCTTCATAGATGGCGCGCCCGGTGATGGCGCCGACGATGTTGCCGGTATCCGCCTGGCACAGGGCTTCGATGTCCCTCAGGTTGGTGATTCCACCCGAAGCGATAACAGGAATACGGATGGCATTGGCGAGACTGGTTGTCGCTTCGATGTTACAGCCTGTCATCATGCCGTCGCGACCAATGTCGGTATAAACAATAGCGGATACGCCATCGTCTTCAAAACGCCTGGCCAGTTCGGTGACTTCCTGATCCGTCACTTCCGCCCAGCCGTTGATGGCCACCATGCCGTCCTTGGCATCCAGCCCCACGATGATGTGGCCGGGAAAAATCTTGCAGGCGCTGGCGACGAATGCAGGATCTCTCACCGCCTGGGTGCCAATGATGCAGTAGCTGACGCCCGCCTTCAAATAGGCTTCGATGGTGGCCTCGTCACGAATTCCGCCACCCACCTGGATGGGCAGATCCGGGTATCTGGCGGCAATGCTTCGTATGGCCCCGGCATTTACCGGCTCGCCGGCAAACGCCCCATTCAGATCCACCAGATGCAAGCGGCGCGCACCCGCATCCACCCAGCGCCCGGCGGTTTCCACCGGCTGGTCGGAAAACACCGTGTCGTCTTCCATGCGGCCCTGTTTGAGGCGTACGCACTGGCCGTCTTTCAAATCGATTGCAGGTATGAGCAACATCAGGCTGGCTCCCAATTCACGAAATTCTTCAGCAGCCGCAAGCCTGCGTCCGCACTCTTCTCCGGGTGAAACTGCACGGCAAACAGGTTGTCCCTGGCGACGGCGCTGACAAACTCCACCCCGTAATCCGTGGTTGCCGCAATCACTTCGGGCTGCCGCGGCACCACATGATAGCTGTGCACGAAATAGAAACGGGCGCCGTCATCGATCCCTTTCCACAGGGGGTGCGGCTGCCTTTGCTCCACCCGGCTCCAGCCCATGTGGGGTATTTTCAGCGGCAGATCATTCCCTGCGGGCATGTGCGCAGGAAAGCGCCGCACCTCCCCGGGGAGAATGCCCAGCAGATTCGTGCCGCCATTTTCCTCGCTGAAATCCATAAGCACCTGCAAGCCCATGCAAATTCCCAGGAAGGGTTTGTTCTGCACCGCCTCGCGCACCTCACGGTTCAGGTGGTGCTCGCCGATGGCGGCCATGCAGTCCCGGGCCGCGCCCTGGCCGGGAAAAACAATGCGATCCGCCGCCTTGATCCATGCATGCTCATCCGTCACCCGCACTTTTGCACCAGGGGCCACATGCTCGATGGCCTTCGACACGGAGCGCAAGTTGCCCATGCCGTAGTCCAGTACTGCAATCTTCTGCGTCATTACAGGCTGCCCTTGGTGGAAGGGATTGCTCCTTGCAGCCTCGGATCTTCTTCCAGCGCCATACGCAGGGCGCGGCCAAAAGCCTTGAAAATGGTTTCGGCGATATGGTGGGCGTTGTTGCCGCGAATACAGTCGACATGCAGGGTCACCAGGGCGTGATTGACAAAACCCTGGAAGAACTCATAAAACAGATCCACATCGAATTCACCGATCATGGAGCGCTTGAAATCCACCGGCATTTCCAGGCCGGGACGGCCGGACAAATCGATGACTACCCGCGACAAGGCTTCATCCAGAGGCACATAGGCATGCCCGTAACGGCGGATGCCCTTCTTCTCGCCCACGGCTTCGGCAAACGCCTGCCCCAGGGTAATGCCCAGGTCCTCCACCGTATGGTGGGCATCGATGTGCAGATCGCCCCTGGCGCTGATGTCCATATCGATCAATCCATGGCGCGCCACCTGGTCGAGCATGTGCTCGAGAAAGGGCACGCCGGTATCGAATTTGCCATTGCCCTGCCCGTCCAGATCCAGTTTCACCGTGATCTGCGTTTCCAGGGTATTGCGCTCTACGCTGGCGCTGCGAGTCATGACCGATCTCCAAAAAGTTGAGGGCTGGATTATAACAGCCTGCCGAACTCAGGCATAATCCTGGAAGAACCATGAGGAACAAGTGATTTCCATGCAGGCAATGGCCATTTTGCTGACAGGGTTTTCCCTGTTCAGCGCCCTCTCCATCGCAGTTACACTTTTCCGTGGTGAAAACCACCGGGAGCAGGGTTTTTCCCGGTTCATGGGCTTGGCGCTGTTGCTGGCTTTGGCTGGTTTGCAGCTGATTCATTTTCTTTATCTGCAATATGGTTCGGGGCTGATCCGCAGTCCTGGCTACCATGCGCTGCTATTCACGGTAG